>DATKTQ010000171.1:0-15518 GCA_035531055.1 Occallatibacter sp.
GAACTACTTCAACATGTCCGGCGGCAAGACGTTCTCTATGCCGTGGGAGAACATCCAGTTGCAGATTCGCTGCGACGCCTCCAACGTCTTCAATCATCCCAGCTTCGGCAATCCGAATACGAACCTGGGCGGATCGAACGGCGTGGGCACGCCATACACGAACACGGCGGTCATCAACTCCACCACGGAAGGCGGACGCAACCTCCAGCTTGGAGCGCACTTGACGTTCTAAGTGCGGTCCGCAGTGGCGAACCGGAGAGACGGCGATTCGTCGCCGTCTCTTCCTTTTCTGTGATACTGGCGTGAAGCCGTGGGCTTGCTGCAGGATAGATGCTAGGCGATTGGCGATGAGATGGAAGCGTAACCGAGGAATGGGCTGGCTGGCGCTGCTGCTGGTTGTGGGCACGGCGGCCGGGCAGGCCACCGCAGACAAGCAACACGCGTTTGCCGAACATATGCAGAAGGCTGGGAACTACCTGCGCCAGAAGCAGCCGGCGCTGGCGATTCCCGAGTTGGAGGCGGCAGTGGCCGCGGAGCCGGCGAGCGTGGACGCGCAGGGAAATCTGGGTGTGCTGCTGTTTTTTCAGGGCAAGCCTGCAGAGGCGATTCCGCACTTGCGCGCGGCGCTGGCGGGCAAGCCGGACCTGGTGAAGCTTCAGGGATTACTGGGGCTGGCGGAGGTGCGCACGCTGGATGTGGCGGCGGGCCGCAAGGATCTGGAGGCGGCCTTTCCGCAGATTCCTGACCCGAAATTCAAGGTTCAGGTGGGGCTGGAACTGGTGACGCTGGACACGCAGGCCGGCGACCTGGAAGCGGCGACGCCGATTCTGGTCGAACTGCGCAAGTCAGACCCCAACAATCCGGAGGTTCTGTACGCGGCCTACCGCACCTATACGGACCTGGCGGGCGAGTCGATGCTGGCGATGGCGATTCACGCGCCGGACGCCGCGCAGATGCACCAGATGCTTGCGCACGAGGAGACGCGCGAAGGCAAAACGAACGATGCCATTGCGGAGTATCGCAAGGCCATCGCCCTCAATCCGCATTTGCCCGGGGTGCATTTTGAGCTGGCGGAACTGCTGCATACATCGCAAGACTCAGCGGTGAAGCAGGAGGCCGTGGAAGAGTACCAGCGCGCTTTTGAGGAGAATCCGGACGATGCCACGCTGCTGTGCCGGCTGGCGGAGATGGATACGCAGAATGGCAACCTGGAAGAAGCGCGCAAGAAGTATGCACGTGCAGTGCAGCTGCAGCCGGGCGACGCCGATGCCAAGCTGGGACTGGCGAAGACGCTGATGGACCTGGGCAAGCCGGATCAGGCCCTGCCACTGCTGCAGCAGACGGTCCAGGAAGAACCCACCAACGCCGTTGCGCATTATCGGCTGGGCACGCTCTATCGCAAGCAGGGCCACATGGACGAGGCCAAGCGGGAGATCGAAATCTATAAACAGCTGAAGGACCTGAAGGACAAGCTGCGCGCCGAATACAAGAATCTGCTGATTGTGCCGAATGAAATCCGAGCGAGCGACAAGGATGAAAAGTAGTGGAGCTGCCGCGGTGACGGTGTGGCGGCTTGCAGGTACCGCGGTGTGCGCGCTGGTGCTGCTGCAATCGGCGGGCGCGGCGGCGCAGATGGGCACGGCGACCCCGCTTAGCGCGGCGGAGCGGGCCAAGGCCGCGGCGGAGGCCAGGGCCACCGGTCCCCTGCCCGGCTATCCGCAACTGGTGGACATTACGGCGGAGACGGGCGTCCATTTTGATCATCGATCGAGCCCGGAAGCGAAGTTCATTGCCGAATCGATGAGCGGCGGCGTGGCGCTGATTGACTATGACGGCGACGGCTGGCCGGACATTTACTTTACGAACGCGCAGAGCGTGGAGATGGCGCAGCATGGCGTGAAGGCGCGCAGCGCGCTCTTCCACAACAATCATGATGGCACCTTCACCGACGTGACGGACAAGGCCGGCGTTGGGTATCCATGCTGGGCGATGGGCGCGGCGGTGGGCGACTACAACAACGACGGCCGGCCGGACCTGCTGGTGACGTGCCTGAACGGCGTGGTGCTTTACCGCAACAACGGCGACGGAACATTTACCAACGTGACCAGAGCCGCGGGGCTTGCCAGCGACCATGGATGGGCGACCGGGGCAACGTTTGGCGATTATGACGGTGATGGCTGGGATGATCTGTACATCTCGCATTACGTCGATTTCAACCTCCATGATCTGCCTGCGTTTGGTTCAAAGGAAGCAAAGAGGTCGTGCAAGTATCTGGGACTGGATGTGCAGTGTGGGCCGCGCGGCCTGAAGGCGCTGCCGGACAATCTCTACCACAACAACGGCAATGGAACGTTTGCGGACGTGTCAAAGGCTGCGGGGATGCGCGATGAGCCCAGCGAATATGGGTTGACGGCGCTCTGGTCGGATTTTGACAATGATGGCAGGATCGACTTGTTCGTCGCCAATGATGGCGAGGCGAATCTTCTCTATCGCAACGAAGGCAACGGAAAGTTTGACGAGGAAGGCCTGACGAGCGGCGTGGCCGCGAATGCGGACGGTGTGGAGCAGGCCAACATGGGCGTGGCGGTGGGCGATTATCGCCATAATGGACGCATGGATCTTGTGATTTCACACTTCGACATCGAGTACGCCGCGCTCTATGACAATGCAGGCGGAATGAATTTCGATGACGACTCGATTCAGTCAGGCATTGCGCGTGGTACACAGGGCTATGTGGGCTGGGGTGATGCGTTTGTGGACTTCAGCAATGATGGTTGGCTGGATTATTTCTTGGTGAACGGCCATGTGTATCCGCAGGTGGACCAGGCGCACACGGCGACGAAATTTCTGGAGCCGAAGCTGCTGTTTGTGAACCAGCGTGATGGAACCTTCAAGAATGTGAGCCGCCGCGTTGGTCCGGCGCTCCAGAAGCCGCAAGTGAGCCGCGGCGTGGCGGTGGGCGACCTGTTCAACGACGGCCGGATGGAAGCGGTGGTGGAGAATCTGATGGGGGAGCCGATGATTCTGCGGCCGGAAGACGGACCACCAAACCACTGGATCAGCTTTCAACTGGAAGGTGTGAAGTGCAATCAGCTGGCGCTGAATGCGCGCGTGCAGGCAACAGCCGGCGACCTGGTGCAGACGGGCGAAGTGCTGAGTGGCGGCAGCTATTTGTCGCAGAGCGATCTGCGGATTCATTTCGGCCTGGGCAATCATGAGCGAGTGGACAAGGCGCTGGTGCTGTGGCCGGACGGAACGCGCGAGACGCTGACGAATCTGGCCGCCGACCGCTTTTACGTGGTGCGCGAGGGCCTGGGCGTGATTGCGAGCAAGGCGGCGGAAAAGCCAGCGAGGTTGCATTGAGGACGGGAATGCGGATGGGCAGCGCGAGTGGAAAGGTACGGAGGTCGATAGCGCAGCGCAGGCTGGCGCTCGGGCTGGTGTTGCTGCTGGCGGGCACCGCCGCAGCCCATGCCCAGGCACGTGCGGCTCAGGCTGCGCGCATGCGGCAGCTGAACCAGGCGGTGGCGCTGGCCGAGCATGGCAGAGGCGAAGAGGCTATGCAGATTGCCCAGCGGCTGCTAACCGAGGATGCGGCGTTTGAGCCGGCGATGAAGCTCAAGGGCATGCTGCTGGAAGAAGCGGGCCGGAGCAAGGAGGCTGCGGCAACGTATGAGGCTGCGCTGAAGCTCGCGCCCAACGATCCGGATCTTCTGCTGAAAACGGGCATTTACCAATTGCAGGCAGGCAACACGGCAACGGCGATGGAGCGGCTGGCGCGCTGTGTGCGCCTGCAGCCCGCGGATGGGGATGCGCAGTTCTATCTGGCGCAGGCCTACCACTTGAACGGCGAAGACGCGCTGGCGCTGCGCGCGATGCGAGCAAGCCTGAAGGCTGAGCCGGACAACGCGACCATCCAGCAAAAGTTTGGTGAGCTGCTGTGCAGCACGGGAGATTATGCGCAAGGACTCGTGTGGTTGAAGAAGGCCGGCGCAGCGGATGCGACGCTGCCGCGAATGGCTTACGACCTGGGCTGGGCGGACTACAACCTGATGGATCTGCCGAACGCGGCCGTCTATGCGGAGCGTGCGGTGCAGCAGCACCCGAAAGATGCGCACGCGCTGCAGTTGCTGGCCATGGTGCAGATGAAGCAGCAGCACTGGCAGCAGGCGAAAGACGCGTTTGAGCGCACACTGGCGCTGAGGCCGGGCGATGCCGAGCTGATGCAGGGCGTGGGCCAGTGTGAGCTGGAGCTGAAGGACTACGCAGCAGCGACGATGCATTTGCAGGCCGCGCTCAAGCTGGACCCCACGCTGCTGCTGGCGCATTTTTATCTTTCTCGCGCGTACGCAGCCCAGGGCAAGACGGCGGACGCGGTGCGCGAAGCGCAACTGCATCAGCAGATGATGCAGCGGATGACTTTTGTGCGCACACTGGAGACCGAGCAACGGGAGCGTGCCATTACCGCGCGGACGCGGCAACTGCTGAAGGCGCATCAGGAAGAAGCGGCGCTGCGCTTGTATGCGGAGCACTTCAAGGGAACGTCTGCGACGCCGGCCGATGCGCGGGTGTTTGTGGGCAAGACGTATCTCTACATGGGCGCCACCGAGGACGGGCTGCGGGCGCTGCACCAGGCGCTTGCCATGCAGCCGACGGTGCGCGGCGCGCATACGCTGGAAGGCATTCTGGCGCTGAAGAGTGGCGACCTGACAAAGGCGGAGAGCGCTTTCCGCGCCGAGCTGGCCAATGATCCCAACTCGCAGGAAGCCATTGCGGAGCTGGGCGAGGTGCGCTATCACCAGGGGCGATGGGCGGAGGCCGCCGAGCAGATTCAGAACTCGCATACGATGACGCCAGAGCTGCTCTACATGCTGTGTGACGCGCAGTTCCACTTGGGCAAGGCGCAGGAAGCGGACCTGACGGCGGAGCTGGTGGCGGCCTACGGACGCAACAATTCCTCGCTGATGCGGGACCTGGTGAGCCTGGTGCAGCGCAACGGGCAGACGGAAGAAGCGCAGCGGCTGGCGGCGAATTTGCAGCCCTGAGCGGCCAGCTCAGTTGGCGCTTTCGCGGACGGTCAGCACCTGATCGGCCTTGACGTTGTGCAGCACCTGGTGGATGCCACTGGGCCAGTAGAGATCGATGGTCTGGATCACGGAAGCTGAACCGAGGCCGAAGTGGACGCGCTTGTCGCTCGATGAGTTGTAGCCAACGGTGGTGGTGGCGTGGTTGTACTGCGCGCCAAGCGCGGTGGTGATTTTGACGCGCGTGGCCAGGCCGTCGCGGTTGGACTTGACGCCGACTAGATTCAGCAGGATCCAGTGATTCTTGTTCGGGCTGCGATTGATGAGGATCTGCGGCGGGCCGTTGAGCACCGTGACCACGATGTCGATTTTGCCGTCGTTGTTCAAGTCGCCAAAGGCTGCGCCGCGATGCGCGGCAGGCGCTGAAAAGCCTGCGCCGGCTTCGGCGGCCACGTCGTCAAACGTAAAGTTGCCGCGGTTGCGGAAGAGCCCATTGGGCAGCGGATAAGGGCGATGCGCCACCTGGCGGGCGTTGTCCAGGATGTCGGAGTCGGCGGTGAACACGTCTTTGAATCCGTCGTTGTCAAAGTCGTAGATGCCGGTTCCCCAGGCGGTGAGGCGGCTGGTGAGGGTGGTCAGGCGTGTAGAGCCTGTGACGTCCTGGAACTGGCTGTTGCCCAAATTCCTGTAGAGCGGAAAGCCCTCGCCGAACATCGCGGTCTGGAAGATGTCCGGCTTGCCGTCGTTGTCCAGGTCGCGGAAGTCTGTGCCCATGCCGGCCACCACGTTGCCGAAGGTGTTGTACGCCACGCCGGCCAGGATGCCCACCTCAGAGAAGGTGCCGTCGCGATTGTTGTGCAGCAGATAGTTTTGGAAAGTGTCGTTGGAGAGGAAAATGTCGGTGTAGCCGTCGTTGTCGTAGTCGGCAAAGGACACGCCCATGCCCTTGCCGACGAACTGCGCGATGTGCGACTGTACGGAGACGTCGGTAAACGTTCCGTCACCGTTGTTGCGATAGAGAATGTTGGGCGTGCCGAGGAAGTCAACCGGCGAGCAGTAGGCGGGGAAGCCGTTCTGCACGCAGTGCGTGGCGGTCTTGAGGTTGTAGTTGAGATAGTTGACGACGAGCAGGTCGAGCCGGCCGTCATTGTTGTAGTCCAACCATCCGGCGGTCTGACTCCAGGCCTTGCCGTACTTGGGAATGATCCCGGCGACACGGGCCTTTGCAGTCACGTCGGTGAACGTTCCGTTGCCGTTGTTGTGGAAGAGCTGGTTGTGATTGACGCCGGTGACGTAGAGGTCCTCATAGCCGTCGTTGTCGTAGTCGCCCACGGCCACGCCCATCGAGTAGCCGATGCCTTCAAGTCCGGCCTGCTTGGTCACGTCGGTGAAAGTCCCGTTGCCGTTATTGCGGAAGAGGCGGTTGTCATACGAGGGGTTGGATTTTTCCAGTGAAGGGATGGCAGCGCCGTTGGTGAAGAAGATGTCGAGCAGGCCGTCGTTGTTGTAGTCAAAGAGGGCGACGCCGCCGGTCATGGTCTCAAACGTGTAGCGCTTTGGGCTCACGTCATTGCGGAGCGTGAACTGGATCTTCGACGTGGGGTAGATGTCCTGGAACTGGATGGGCGCAGCGGCGGCGGGGTGGACCGGGATAGCGGGACGAGCTGCGGCCGCGGCGCCCTGCGCGAGCGCGACAGCAGGCGCAAGTAGCGCAAACAGGAGACAAGAGAGACGGGGAGCGGACATGCGCCGCGCGGGAACCTCCTACTGTTTGACGGGGCCGGTGGATTCGCGGACCATCAACTCGGGTTCCACGGTAATGTCCTCGCGGACGTAAGCCGTGCCGTGGATGCGGTTGAGCAGGGTTTGGGTGGCGATGCGGCCGATCTCCGCCAGGGGCTGGCTGATGGTGGTGAGCCGCGGCAGGGTGTAGGCCGAGGCCTTGATGTTGTCAAAGCCGATGACCGATACGTCGCCGGGAATGCTGAGGTTGACATCCTGCAGTGCGCGGATGGCGCCCATGGCGGAGATGTCGTTGAAGGCGACGAGCGCGGTGAAGGGGAGGCCGGTGGCCAGCAACTGCTGCACCACGGGATAGCCGAGTTCCGGCGTGGTGAGGTCGCGATCGAGCGTGACCACCAGGTCCGGATGAATCTCAAGGCCGAGCTCTCTGGCGGCGGCTTCGAGGCCTTTCCAGCGCTCGTCGGAGTCTGAGCTGAAGCTTTGCCCGCGCATGAAGGCGATGCGGCGATGGCCGAGCGAGTGGAGGTGGCTGAGGGTAAGATGAGCGGCTCGCTTATGATCCAGCAGGACGTTGGTGACGCCCTCCAAATAACGATGGCCTGCAACGGCCACCGTGGGCACGGGGAGGGGATGTTCGAGCAGCGTGTCAATGGCGAGGATTCCCTGGGCGCCGCGGCCGATGAGCATGCGCGTGTATTCCTCCACGAGCTTCTGCTTGTGCCGGTGGTGCGCGGTGAAGTAGAAATAGCCGGCCTTGATGAGCTGGTCGCCGATGCCGCTCATCACCTGGGTGTGATAGCCGTCGCCGAGCTCCGGAACGAGGATGCCGATGGTGAGGGTGCGCCGGTTGCGCAGGGAGCGCGCCAGCAGGCTGGGCTGGTAGTTCATTTCGCGCGCGGCGGCCTTGATGCGGTCTCGCGTGGATTGCGGAATGGAGCGGCCCGGAACGTCATTGAGGACAACGGAGACGGTAGCCGGATTCAGCCCGAGGTGGGCCGCCAGTTGTTTGAGGCTGACCGAGTGATAGATGCCCGGCTTTACAGCCTCTTTGTTTCCATTTTTCGAGTCAGACCCGCTCATGGACACTTCTCTATAATGTGTGGCGCTTACGTCTACTCTACATCCCAAGAGCTAGAACGCAGCGGTTTTCCCGCACGGGCATGAGCCCATGCTAGGGAGTTGTGCCGGCGCTGCCGGCAGGCACCTTGAGGCCCAGCGCAGTCAGATATCCGGGGTTCACGCGGCAGTGCGCCAGGCGCACGTTCACCAGAATCTGGTTGAGCGCCGCGCGCGAGTGCTTCAGTGAGGGGCGTGCGGCAATCAGCTTTTCCGCATTTCCGGTACCACTCTGCATCTTGGCAAACCTCACAATTTCGTCCCAGTACTCGGGCTTGTTCCAGGAGACGAAGGCCGACGAAGCCGTCATCTTCTTGTACGGCCAGAAGGCCCAGCCTACGTTGTTCTTCTCCAGCACCTGGCGGAAACTGGTGATCCAGGCGTCGTTGTTTTCCCCGGACTCGCCCAGCCAGATGGGCACGTGGTAGCGGTCGCGGAAATCTAGATATTGCTGGATGACGGCCTGGGTGGGCGGCGTCCAGTATTTGTGGAAGGTGTACATCACGTTCTTGTCAAAGGGCGGGCCAAAGACCGCGAAGTTCGAGTCCCACTGCGCTCCGCCGAGGATGAGCACGTGATTGCGGTCCACTTGGCGAATGGCCGCGGCCACGCGCTTGTAGAGCGGCTCCAGATCGGCGTTGTACTTGTGGAGCTGCGGAAAATGCGGGATGGGCTCGTTCAGCAGGTCGTAGCCCAGAACGGTGGGGTTGTTACTGTAGTGCGCGGCGATGCGGCGCCAGATGCGGATGAGCTGCGCCTGATCGGCCGGCGACTCGTAAAGCCACGGGTAACCCCAGCTGTCGTCAATATTGGTGCCGGTCTGGCCGCCGGGGGCGCAGTGCATGTCCAGGATGACGTAGATGCCGTACTTGTGGGCCCAGCCCACCACGCGATCGAGAAGCCGGAAGCCCTCGTCGTCGCCCTGGACAAAAAACTTATAGTGCAGCGGGATGCGGACGGAGTTGACGCCGGTCTCCCGCAGAAAGCGCATGTCGTCCTCGGTGATGTAGGCGTCGCGATACTCGCGCCAAAAGCGTGCGGCGTCTGCGGGGCCGACGAGCTGGTTGAAGAAGGCCTCGATTTCCCGCGGCGATTGCGGTCCGCCGTCGAGCCCGAACATGTAGCCTTCGGGCTCCATCCAGTTGCCCAGGTTGGTGCCGCGAAGCAGCAGGGGCTTGCCGTCGGGCGCAATCAGCTGTTTGCCGTCGGTGTGGACAAAGCGGGGCTGAGCAAAGGCGAGCGTTCCAGCCGCCAGAAGGAGGAGGACAATCCAACGAATTCTCATGGCAATCAGCGAGTATGACAGTCAATGAGTGCCCTAGTCAATCGATTGTTTACAACTGAGCCGGGCCCGGTGGGCGGGCTCCGATGGAGGCTTGTCCATGTCTGCGAAGGGCAACCGCCGCGGTCTGGGGGCGGGCGAAGGCTGGGCGATCCCTGCTCGGCTACGGGGTTGGCGGCCGTGCGATGATCAAACGTTGGGAAGCGTAGGGCGTTGGGAAACGTTGGAAAGTGCCTGCACACGGGAACCATTCCTCGCGGCCAGACATCCAACCAATCAAGGCATTCCACAAAGCAGAGCCTCAACGCACGCGCGCTCGGGGCAGGAGGGGAAGATGGCAACACAGGAGAAATCGAGCAGCGGGAAGCCCAGGGTGGCGCCGCTTCGCCGTTTGGAGTCGTGGAAGGCGCTGGTGCGTCACGCGCGGCAGATGGCGAAGCGGGATCTTCGTGGCTTGTTTGCTGAGGATGCCGGGCGCGGGGAGCGGATGACGGCCGAGGGCGCGGGAATCCTTCTGGACTACTCAAAGAACCGCGTGACGGATGAGACGCTGGGCCTGCTGGTGCGTCTGGCGGAGGAATCGGGCCTGGCCGCGCGGACAGAGGCGATGTTTCGCGGCGAAAAGATCAACATTACGGAGAAGCGGGCGGTGCTGCATGTGGCGCTGCGCGCGCCCAGGGGCACGTCCATCCTGGTGGATGGCAAGGACGTGGTGCCGAAGGTGCACGAGGTCCTGGACAAGATGACCGACTTTGCCAACCGGGTGCGCAGCGGAGCCTGGATGGGACACAGCGGGAAGCGCATCCGCAACGTGATCAACATCGGCATTGGGGGCTCGGATCTGGGCCCGGTGATGGCCTACGAGGCGCTGCGCGACTACTCGGACCGGGCGATGACCTTCCGTTTTGTGTCCAACGTGGACGGCACGGACTTTGCCGAGGCGGTGCAGGATCTGGATGCGGAGGAGACGCTGTTTGTGGTTTCCTCCAAGACCTTCACCACCATGGAGACGATGACCAACGCGCACACGGCGCGAGCCTGGCTGCTGGAGAAAATCGGCGGGGATGAGAAGGCCATCGCGAAGCACTTTGTGGCCGTCTCCACCAACGCCAAAGAGGTGGCGAAGTTCGGCATCGACACGGCGAATATGTTCGGCTTCTGGGACTGGGTTGGCGGCCGCTACTCGATGGACTCGGCCATTGGCCTCTCGACCATGCTGGCCATCGGACCGGAGCAGTTCCGGGCCATGCTGGACGGCTTTCACCAGATGGATGAGCACTTCCGCACCACGCCGTTTGCGCGCAACCTGCCGGTGCTGATGGGCCTGCTGGGCGTCTGGTACAACAACTTTTTCGCCGCTCACACGGTGGCCGTGCTGCCGTATGAGCAGTACCTGAAGCGCTTCCCGGCATACCTGCAGCAGTTGACGATGGAGAGCAACGGCAAGTCCGTGACGCTGCGCGGCAAGCCGGTCGGCTACTCCACCGGGCCTGTGTATTGGGGCGAGCCGGGAACCAACGGGCAGCATTCCTTTTACCAGCTCATCCACCAGGGAACCAACCTGATTCCCTGCGACTTTATCGCCTTCGCGCAACCACTGCACCCGCTGGGCCGGCACCACGACATCCTAATCGCCAACGTTCTGGCACAGGCCGAGGCGCTGGCATTTGGCAAGACGCCGGAGCAGGTCCGCGCCGAGGGCACGCCCAAGTGGCTGGTGCCGCATCGCGTCTTCCAGGGCAACCGGCCTTCCAACCTTCTGCTGGCCGACAAGCTCACCCCGCAGACGCTGGGCAAGCTGGTCGCACTCTACGAGCACATCGTCTTCACGCAGGGCACCATCTGGCAAATCAACTCCTTTGACCAGTGGGGCGTGGAGCTGGGCAAGGCGCTGGCGCAGCGCATTCTGCCGGAGCTCGAAAGCCCAGATGCGCCGGAGCTGCAGCATGACTCCAGCACCAACCACCTGATCCGGAAGTACAGAGCGATGAAGGGCTAGCCGTGCAGGGAGTTTGCGGCCCGCTTGGCGGCTTTTCCCGGAACCAATCCCCAATCGTGTGAGGTCAAAAACAATGCAAAGCAAACCTTCCGATGGGCTGGTGTTTTTTGGCGCCTCGGGCGATCTGGCGTTCAAGAAAATCTTCCCGGCGCTGCAGTCGATGGTGAAGCACGGGCAGCTGAACGTGCCCGTCATCGGCGTGGCCAAGGCGGGCTGGAACGTGGACCAGCTGCGCGCGCGCGCCAAAGAGAGCGTGCAAAAGCACGGCGGGCTGGACGCGGACGCCTTTGACGCGCTGTGCCGGCAGCTTCGCTACGTTGACGGCGACTACTCCGATGCCAACACCTTCGCGCAGCTCAACAAGCAGCTGGAGGGAATCGAGCGGCCCGCGCATTACCTGGCCATTCCGCCGCTGCTGTTTGAGACGGTGGTCAAACAGATTGCAAAGATTGGCGAAAATAACCAGGCGCGCGTGATTCTGGAAAAGCCGTTCGGGCACGACCTCAAGTCCGCGCAGAAGCTGAACCGCGTGCTCCACTCGCTGTTTTCTGAGTCAGCAATCTTCCGCATTGACCACTACCTGGGCAAGCATCCAGTGCACAACATCCTCATCTTCCGCTTTGCCAACGCCTTCATGGAGCCGTTCTGGAACCGGACTTACATTGAGAGCATCCAGATCACGATGGCGGAAGAGTTCGGGGTGCAGGGACGTGGCAGTTTCTATGACCAGACGGGCGCTATTCGCGACGTGGTGCAGAACCACCTGCTGCAACTGCTCTCCAACCTGACCATGGAGCCGCCCGCGCGCATCGACAGCGAATCCATCCGCGACGAAAAGGTGAAAGTGCTCAAGTCCATTCCGGCGCTGCGAGTCTCCAACCTGGTGCGAGGCCAGTTTGACGGGTATCTGCAGGAGCCGGGCGTGGCCGCAGGTTCCGGGGTGGAGACCTTTGCCGCAGTGAAGCTGGAGATCGACTCCTGGCGCTGGAAGGGGACGCCGATTTACATCCGCGCGGGAAAGAATCTTCCCGTCACGTGCACTGAGGTGTTCGCGCGGTTCCGCAAGCCGCCGTCGATCATTCCGGAGTCGGATCGCACGCAGAATCATCTGCGCTTTCGCATCAGCCCGGAGATGACCATCGCGCAGGGCACCACGGTGATGGCTCCTGGCGCGGGCCTGCGCGGAGAAGCCGTGGAACTGGTGGCCAGCCGCCATCCCGGCCCGGAAGAGATGGAGGCCTACGAGCGCGTGCTGACCGACGCCATGGCCGGCGATCAAACGCTGTTTGCCCGCCAGGACTACGTGGAAGAAGCGTGGCGCATTGTGGCGCCGGCGCTCACTGCCGACATGCCGGTGCACCCGTACGAAAAAGGCACCTGGGGCCCGGCGGAAGCGAATGGAACCACCACGCCCCCCGGCGGCTGGCACGATCCCCTCGCCGAAGACAAGGAAGACTTCCGCGTTCTGGGCAGAACAGATGCGTAATTCTTTCGAGTGAACCACGTCTCAAGCGATGGAAGAGTTTAGCGAAAGCCGAGCTGCGGGCCGCGCCTCTTTTCGCGGCTGGAAGCATGAATCCTGCACATTTCGGGCGGTCAGGCCACTTGAGCGAAGCGTATACTGACGACGAGAACCGTCATGTCAACAAATGCCGGGGCAGCAGCCGCGAATGGACTGGGGAGCGACAAGGACACGCTTCTTCCTTACTTCGCGGATGCGCGGGTCAGCCGAGTCTCAGTTCAGGACACGGCGCGAGTCCCGGCGCGAGTCACTGCGCGTGTCTGGTGAATTCACGCAGAGGCGATCGGATCACGGCATCAAGCCAATTTCCGTGGCAGGCGGCGCACTAACAGCAAAGGGTGAACGGAAGTTCAACTTTGAGATGGTGGCGCGTACACAGGAATAGCGGCGGGGGCTCCAGAATGTGCGGCCTTGCCGACAGGAAGGAAGTTACGCAATGTGCTTAGCCATTCCGGGCAAGATTGTGGAAATTGTCCCCGGCCTGAGTGCGACCGGCATCGCGGAGGTGGCCGGCGTGCGCCGCAGGGTCCAGCTGGACCTGCTGGAGGACGACATGGCAAAAGTCGGCGACTGGGTTCTCATCCACGTGGGCTTTGCCATGTCGAAGATCAGCGCGCAGGATGCCGAGGAGCAGATGCGGCTGTTGTCTCTGCTGGGGCAAACGGATCAGGCCATGGAAGAAGTCCGCGGCTACGGCATAGAAGACCGCACAGACGACGCAGCGCAGCGCACGCAGTCGCTTCTCCCCGGCGAGGGGGAACCGAAAGCGCGGCCTGAGACGGGAGGATGACGATGCGATACGTGGATGAATTCCGAGATCCCGAACTGATTACGAAGGCCGCTGAGGAGATTCGCCGCCTGGCCGATCCGCAACGGCATTACCGCATCATGGAAGTGTGCGGTGGTCATACGCATGCCATCTATCGCTTCGGCTTGATGGATATTCTGCCGGATAATCTTGAGTTGATTCATGGCCCGGGCTGTCCGGTGTGCGTGTTGCCCATGGGGCGGATTGATGACGGGCTGGCCATCGCCAGCGAGCCGAACCGGATTTTCGCGGCCTTTGGCGACATGATGCGCGTGCCCGGAACGCAGGGCAGTCCGCTTGAGCACAAAGCGCGCGGCATGGATGTGCGGATCGTTTATTCCCCGGCGGACGCGCTGCAACTGGCCAGAAAGAATCCTGACAAAGAAGTGATGTTCTTTGCCATCGGCTTTGAGACGACCGCGCCATCGACGGCGCTTACCATCAAGCTCGCAAGGGCCGAGGGCATTCGCAACTTCTTTGTGTTTTGCAATCACGTGACGATCGTGCCGGCCCTCCGGGCCATTCTCGATTCGCCCGATTTGCGCCTCGACGGATTCATCGGCCCCGGTCACGTTTCCACGGTGATTGGCTGCAGGCCTTATGAGTGGATTGCCAAAGACGAAGGCAAACCTGTGGTGACCTCAGGGTTTGAGCCGCTGGATTTGCTGCAGTCCATCGTGATGCTCCTGAGGCAGCTGCAGACCGGCGAGTCGAAGGTGGAAAACCAGTACAAGCGCGCTGTGCCGTGGGACGGAAACGCCGCTGCGCTCAAGGTGATGGACGAGGTCTTTGAGTTGAGGCAGCAATTTGAATGGCGCGGCCTCGGATTCATCCCTCAATCGGCGATGCGGATTCGCGACGCCTACTCCGCCTGGGATGCGGAGCGGCGCTATTCGGTGCCGGAGACGCGCGTTGCAGATCCAAAGCTGGCGCAATGCGGAGATGTGTTGAGAGGTGTAATGAAGCCCGAGCAGTGCAAGCTGTTCGGCAAGGAATGCACCCCGGAACATCCAATCGGCGCGCTGATGGTTTCGTCGGAGGGTTCATGCGCAGCGTATTACAACTACGAGTACCGGAAGCAGCTGGTCACGACGATCACGGCGGTGGCGTGAGCGGCAGCGACCCGGTGAAAGCAATTCCGGCGCAGGTGCGCTTCAAAGATCCGCAGATTGAAATGTCCCATGGGGCCGGCGGCAAAGCAAGCCGCAGGCTGGTGGAAGGGCTGTTTGCGCCGCTGCTGCTGACTGGCAGTGCGGAGCGACTGGCCGACGCGGCCCACATTGAAGTGGGCGGAGCCACGATTGCCTTCACCACGGACAGCTTTGTCGTCCGTCCGCTGCGGTTTCCGGGAGGATCCATCGGCGACCTCGCGGTGAATGGAACGGTGAATGACCTGGCCGTCTCCGGCGCCAGGGCGCAGGCTATGGTGGTCACCTTTGTGCTGGAAGAGGGCCTGGCAAGCAGCGTGCTGGAAGCCGAGGTGCGAGCCATGGCGGCGGCGCTGCATCGGGCCGGCGTAACCATGGTGGGCGGCGACACCAAAGTGGTGGAGCGCGGCAAGGCGGACGGCATGTACATCACCACGGCCGGAATCGGCGTCCCGCTCTGCGGAGTTCATGTGGATGCGCGAACCGTGCAGCCTGGCGATAAAGTGTTGCTTTCCGGTCCCATCGGCGATCACGGCATCACCATTTTGCTGGCAAGGGCAGAGCTTGAAATCGAAGCCGACCTCTGTTCCGATACCCGCTCGGTGCTGCCCATGGTGGAAGCCATGGTGGCCGAGGCCGGTCCGGGAATCCGATGGATGCGCGACCCGACCCGAGGGGGAGTGGCTACGGCTCTCAATGAGCTGGCGCGCGATTGCGGTCTTGCCGTGGAGCTGACAGAAGAAGCGATACCCATACGCGATGCGGTGCGCGGCGCCTGCGAGCTGCTCGGTCTGGATCCGCTGCACATTGCAAACGAGGGGCAATTTCTTGCCGTCGTCTCGCCGGAGTTTGCCGACGTTGCGCTCAGCGCGATGC
>DATKTQ010000172.1:0-7386 GCA_035531055.1 Occallatibacter sp.
GCGCCGGCCAGCAGTTCGAGAATGCCACGCCTGGAAGTTGTTCTCACTCGCCTGCCGGGGCTGCCTTCTTGTGCTCCACGAACTTGTGTGCTTGATGACAGCTCACACAGGTCTTGCCTTTCATGAATGGATCCGACTTCAGTTGTGCCACCTGATCTGTGTGACAGGTCTCGCATGTGCTTAACCCCGGCTTGCCCGCGAAGTCCTTTGCTGTTGTCTCGCCGTGGCACACGGTGCATTCGATACCGTTGGTGGCATGCGGGCTGGCTTTCCATTGGTCATACAACGCCTTATGGCAGGTGGCACAGGTATCCCCGGCTGGAATCAACCGATGGTATATATGCGTGGCTTGATCCTGCTGAGCAATGGCAGGTTGGACGGCAACAGCCGAAACGAGCAAAACGAACAAGGTGAGACCTAACATGCGCGCATAGAGACTATTCACGAACAGTCCTCCTGAGTATGGTCTTCAAGTATCGAACCGGTGATGGCTGCAATCAGTGATGCCAATCACGTCTCACCGGAATGCGATCTGCGCACTCGCCGCGAGGCCTTTTGCAGAGGAATGTTCACAAACCTCGCTTGATTCCATTGTCTTTCGCCGATAGCCGGGTGCCCAGGTCTCGCCTTTGAGACCTGGGATCGCATGAGCTACTCCAGGCCACCGATTACTCCCGATCAACGTTAGGTTCCTATCGGGACTGTCCCGGCGCGACGAGGGTGTCCTGTGACAGGATGTTCTGCCGAGACGGTTTCGATAGGGTCGATTGAAGCAAGTCGCTGGCCTTCGCGATGGACGCGGTGATCTACCTATGGGATTTGAATGCGAGCCAGATGGCCTTTGTGCGTGTTGGATCGGCGAGGCGGGACGGACAAAGGTGAGCGCCATGAGTTTGATAGCCAACCGCATCCGTTGCCTCCCTCATAGACTTCGATGGAGCGGAGCAGCGCTGGAAACTCCTTGGCGTCTATGCGCAGGCCCTAACTGAGGACAAGGGACAGCCCAAACCAGGGTCGTCCAGATGATCCTGCTTAGAGCCAATTCTCAATTGGCAGCGGCGGGGTGATGGCCACTTCCGATTCAAAAAAGCCGGTAAAAAGCTGCTGTTTCCTCGTGTTCCCACGGGGGAATGCGAATTTTCTCTGAAGCGTCTGTAAGTAGTTGATTTTAATGGTGGGCGCTGTAGGATTCGAACCTACGACTTCCACCGTGTGAAGGTGGCACTCTACCGCTGAGTTAAGCGCCCCGGGAGGGTTGGCGGAGATGGCGCCAGGGGGGCATCCCGTAGGGTAGAGTAACACCAGCAGGGCCTGGCGGCCAACTCCAGCCGGAGACGGAATTTGGAGGGGCCGGGCCTGCGGAAACCAACGATGCGCTGGAGCTTTCGACCGACCCGCGATGCAGGCGAATCCGCCCCCGACGGAGATGCATTTCTGCGTCCGGCGGGGGGTGGGGGCGGGCCGCACGCGATGGCGCAGTCGCGAGGCGAGGCCGAACCGGCAAAATCAAGGGAAAAGGCGGCTTCGGGGTCCGGGGAAAGCAGTGCTGGGGAGGGCGGCGACGCCTTAAGCGAAAATTCGGATTCGGCGCAACCTTCCGATGGGGATGGGGTTGATGAAGATATGGCAACCCTGGTGCTGGACAAGCCGGGATTGGGAGCAGGCGAGGCCCGACGGGGCGATCCAAAGGGGATGGCACCGCGCGGCGACTATGGCGCGGATGCGCAGAGCGATGCCGCCATTATGTTGCGGGTGGCCGCCGGAGACGACTCGGGCTTTAATTTCCTGGTGGGGAAGTATCACCGGGCGATGATTCACTTCCTTTTCCGGATGGTGCATAACCAGGCAGTTGCCGAGGAGATGGCGCAGGAAGTGTTTCTGCGGGTGTACCGCTCGCGCGAGAGCTACCGGGCGGAGGCAAAGTTTACGACGTGGCTTTACCGGATAGCGACCAACCTGGCGGTAAACCACGCACGGGATACGCGGCACGAACGGGCGGCGCAAACGGTGTATCTGGATGCGCCGGACCCGGAGACGGGCAGCACGCCGGACGTGGCCGATGACGAACCGAGCGTGGAGCAACATCTGCTGCAGGACGAGCGCATGGCCGCAATCCGGCGGCACGTGATGGCGCTGCCGGAGCGGCAGCGGATGGCGGTGCTGATGCACAAGTATCAGGGAATGGATTACCGGCAGATTGGCGAGGTGCTTAAGCTGAGCGAGTCGGCGACAAAGTCGCTCCTGTTCAGGGCCTACCAGACGCTGCGGGATCGGTTGAAGGAATTTGTTTGAGCGGGAAGAGTCGGGCGACACCGGCACGGAATGAGGTGGTAGTGATGAAACGGACCAAGAGGGATTGCACCGGAATGGAGACCAGGCTGGCAGAGATGCTGCTGGATCCGGAGACGGTGCCTGCCGAGGTGAAGACTCATGTTGCGGAGTGTGCAGGCTGCCGGCAGGAGCTGGCGGATCTGCAGGGGACAATGTCTCTGCTGGACACGTGGGAAGCGCCGGAGCCGAGTCCGTACTTTATGACGCGCATGGGGGCGCGGCTGGACGAGGCTCGGGAGGCTCCGGCGGCAGGGTGGTTTGCGCGCCTGCGGGACCGGGTGGCATTTGGTCCGACGATGCATGTGAAGCCGCTGGCGGCGATGGCGCTGACGGTGGCGCTGCTGCTGGGCGGCGGAGCGTATCTGGACCTGACCAACTGGGAGAGGCCGGCGCAGCCGCAAGGGCAGGCGGCCGTGGTGCATGACCTGCAGATGCTTGAGAACAACGCGCAACTGCTGGACCAGTTGGAAGCCATCTCAAGCAACGACGGTGGCAGCCCCAGCAGCGCGAACTGAAGACGAAGGCAGGGGAGCCGGGAGACAACATGAAAGGGGTAGCCAACGCGGGAACGATGCGCCGCGCCGCCTGGGCTGCGGTGCTGCTGGCCGTGTGCGTGCCAGTCGCGTTGGCGCACGGGCAACGCAGGGATTCGCGCCCCGCACCGCGGCAAGAGCAGCCCCGGCAGCAGCGCAACTCCGCGCCGCAGAGGGAGCGCAGCCAGCCTCGGTTCCAGCAGCGTCAGCCCCGTCAGCCGGAGAGTGGGCGGTCCCAATTTCAGCAGCAGCGGAATGCACGGCAGTCGCAGCGGGCGCAAGAGCAGTTTGACCGGCGTGGCGCGCAGAATCCGGGATACCGGCAGCCCAGATTCCGGCAGCCGCAGGATCGGGGCACCTGGCGGAGTCCGCAAGAGTATCGGCCGGCGTATCCGGGAAGCGTGAATCGGGGCGTTGGCAACCGGGGCGGGGCAAGTCCGAACGGGAATTATCCGAATGGAAACTACCCAAACAGGAACTATCCGAACCAGAATTATCCGAACGGCAACTACCCGAACAGGACGTATCCGGGCACCGGGTATCCACGCGGTCCGGTGCAGCAGTATCCGAACGGCGGTCCGGGCTACGCGCCGCTGGGCAACGGGCGGTCGGACTATCCGCGCTACATGCAGCCGGGCTATGCGCCACCAGGGCACCTGGGCGCGTGGCTGAATGAGCATCGGGGTGTGCCGGTGCAGCAGCAGGAGCAGATGCTGCGGCGGGATCCGAGCTTCAACCGGCTGCCGCAGGCCAACCAGCAGCAGTTGCTGCGGGAACTGCACCATGTGGACCGAATGCCGGAGGCGCAGAGGGATCGGCGGCTGGCGCGTGCCGAGGCGCTGGAGCGGCTTTCTCCGCGGGACCGGGCGCAGGTAACGGAGTCGGCCAGACAGTGGAAGACACTACCGGCGGACCAGCAGGAGAAGATGAAGGGTGCTTTCCGTGATTTGCGGTCGGTGCCGCCGGATCAGCGGGGGATTGTGCTGAACTCCAACCGCTATCAAAAGGCCTTCAGCCCGGAGGAGCGCAATATTTTGTCGAACCTGTTGCGCGTGGAGCCTTACCAGCCGCCGCGCTGAGTGGATTAAGAAAGCGGGAACAGGTCGGCAGTGGAGAGAGCCTCCGCTGCCGGCTTTTTTTGTGCGCGCGGGCCGGTTCGGATCAAGAGCGGGAGAGGTGGAGAGGCGAGGCGGGATTTTCCGGCGGAGGAGCGGGAGCCAGCAGCAGCCATGCAGCACCGGCGGCGATGAGCAAGAGGCCCGAGGCGCTGCTGAGTTGGATGCGGGGGTGCAGGACGAGGGCCGAGGCCAGAGCGGCGAAGAGGGGCGCGAGTAGAAAGCGCGTGGTGGTGCGGACGGCGGAGAGCCGGCGGAAGAGCCAGAAGAGGAGCGCGAGTGCGGGGAGATCGACGAGGGCCGACCAGAGGAATGCGGACAGAAGCGCCGGGGCGAGCCGGGAGGGACGCCAGTCGGCAGGCGCAAGCAGCTCGGAGGAGAGGGCGAGGCAGGTGGCGGCAAGGGCGCAGGTGAGCGCGGCAAATGCAGCGAAGGAGGCAGAAGGGAGGGTGCCGGCGACGCGGACGGCAATGCAGTTGGAGGCGGCGATGGATGCGGAGGCCAGAAGGATGGCAAGGAAGGCTGCGGCGTCCGCGGGGGACTGCGGCAAATGGAAGGGGAAGACGAGAAGGAATCCACAGAGGGCGGCGAGCGCGGCGGCGAGGCTGAAGCGGCCGGGAGCGGCGTCGGGGTTGAGGTGGGGCTCGAGGACGACGGCGAAGACGGGCACGAGGGAAAAGAGCACGACTCGGGTGAACGCAGGAACGGCGCCTGCGGCGAGATGGATGAGCCAGGCGGGTGCGACGAAGAGGCCGAGCGCTACCAGAAGCGCGGCGGAAACGGGGGGACGGGCGGCTCGGCGGGCGAGGGCGAGCAGTGCAGCCGCCAGCGCGCACAGGGCCAGCGGGAAGGCCTGGCCGGCGAATGCAGGCAGAACGGGATGGGGTAGGTTGGCCAGCAGATCCGCACGGAGAGAGCCGAGAGCCCAGAGGAGGCTGAACGCGAGCAGGCCTACGGCCGGAAGCAAGCGGGCCGGAAGAAAACGGGCAGGACGGCCGGCGGAGGATGGCCGCGGGCTGCGTGGGCTCATGGGTTGATGAGAACACAAGGGGCCTGGAGACGCCGGCCGGGCGTAAATGCCGGGGGAAGGAAAGCCGATGCGCCGCTGGGCTACAATGGTTATTGGGCCAAGGCCGATCTTTTTTGCGTAGATTCACGCAAGCATAGCAAGGAGTTTCCCGTTTATGGCGATACCCGCCACTCAAATGCGTCCGGGCATGATCATCAAGCACAACGACCAGCTGCACCTGGTGTTCAAGGTGGAACACCGCACGCCGGGCAACTTGCGCGCGTTTATCCAGGCCAAGCTGAGAAACCTGAAGTCCGGAGCCATGTTCGAGCATCGCTTCCGTTCGGCCGACGCCATTGAAAAGGTAGTGGTGGACGCGATCGACATGGAGTTTTTGTACGTGGACGGGGACGACTACTACTTTATGAACCCAGTGGACTTTGAGCAGACGGTGCTGAAGGGAAGCACGTTGGGCGATGCGGTGGAGTATCTGACACCGAACCTGCAGATCAAGGTGAGCTACCACGACAACGAGGCGGTGGGGATTGAACTGCCTTCGGCGGTGGAACTGACGGTGGTGGAGACTGAGCCGGGGCTGAAGTCTGCCACGGCCAGCAGCGTGACCAAACCAGCGAAGACGGAGACGGGGCTGGTGGTGCAGGTGCCGTCGTTCATCAATGAAGGCGAGAAGATCCGCGTGGACACAAGCGAGGGCGCGTACCTGAGCCGAGCGTAAGTCTCATTCTTCTACGTTGATACGGGCCGGGGCTGATTCCCTGGCCTTTTCATTTGCTTCGAGCCTGCGAGATTTCCACTTCCGACAGCCCGGAACCCGCGCCGACATTGCGGTGCACGAACTCCCTAAGCGCAAGATCTGCGCTGTTTGGGATGGGCGCCTATCTCCTATTGAACCAATCGAGCACTTACGGGCCCATGCTCTGCGGTAAGCAAGGGTTGTAGCCGAGCGAAGACGGACTCGCGGGAGTTGGGGGATTCGGAGGCGTCGCCCATGGCACGCCGGTGAAGTCAAAGAACTCCAGAAGGTTTGGCTGGACGGCATCACGGTTGGTGAGATGCGCGGAGCTGCCGAGGAAACGACTCTCAACAAATTTGATGATCGCTGTGTGATCCATGGGCGTGTGCGAGACATAGTGGCGCCTGGTAAAGGGCGAAACGATCATGTTGGGAACGCGAAAGCCGAGTTGCGCAGCAAAGCCATTGACGGCAGCCGCATCACCAGAATGCGCACCCGGACTGATCGATCGCAGATCGCAGTGCGTGGTGTATACCCCTGGAGTGGGCGGCAGGCACGGATTGTAGCCATCGGGATTTACCGCGATCTGCGAGATGTCAGGGATCGTTCCGAGGGATGCAGCGGTGTTCTGGTTGGAGTAACCAGGCACCGGCGGCACGTGATCGTATGGCCCTCCGCCCTCATCATAACTGAGGAAAAAGACTGAGTTACTCCAGGAGGAACTAGTCATGAACTGATTGAGAATGTTAGCTACTGCCGACTGGCCAGCCAATATGGATTGGCCCGTCCCAGGATGTTCGTCGTTGAGGCCAGAGCCGGACTCGATGAATGCAAAAGCGGGCAGCGTGCCATTCTTCAGGTCTGTGAAGTAGGTGGAAAGAGGCGCAACGTGATTCGGATCGATGCAGAACGAATTTGTCGGATCGCCCACCGTGCTGGATGGCTTGGTGGTTCCCGTACAGGTGGCGTGACTCGTATTCGAGTACAGATAGCGATTCGAAAAACTGAAACTCGAGAAGGTCGTGTCGGGGTAGTTGCCACTCGGTGATGTGGAGCATGGATTCGAGGCGGCACAAAAATCGAGTGTGACCGTATAGTAGATTCTCCAGGACACACCTGCGCCGTCCAGCTTCTGGAAGATCGATACTGCGCTCGTTTGTGGAAGATGATCATCCGCGCCGGGATCAAAGGCCAATCCCTGCGTAGTGCCGCCGGCAAACGTGGCGATCCGGTTGGGAACGCTCTTGCTGGATATCGGTGAAAACCAACGATCTGACACCGCGAACTGTGCCGCCATGTAGTAGTAGTAGTTCAGAAAATCCTGGTCGTAATATCCCATTGCGCGCTCGCCAGCGGTGTCGGTAAAGCTTCCTGAACAGGTCTTGGAGTTTATGCAGCTTGTTGCATAGCCCGCGGCGTTATGGACGAAGCCGTCCATCTTGATCGGCCGTGAAGTCAGGAAATTGTACCGGTTTACGTCGCCGTAACTTGCCAGCCAGTCAGAACTGGCGTCGTCGATGCAGGTGCTCCTCAGCTTGAATAAGGAATAAGTTGTGCCTTGGTCGTCCTGATTGTTGATAGAGCTCAACTTGTCATCAATCCCGTCCACTTCATAGTCTTTGCCATCATCGCCGATATTCCAGC
>DATKTQ010000173.1:0-33006 GCA_035531055.1 Occallatibacter sp.
CGTGGGCTTTGACGGTTCGCTCTTCAATTCCCAACTCCTGGGCAATCTCACGATTGGAGCGTGCGGTGAGAATCAAATCGAGCACCTGCCGCTCACGCGCCGTAAGGTGCGGAAACACCCCAGTCAGTCCACCATTCGCTGAGGAAAGAAGACGGTCAATCAATTTGGACAGGAGCCGCCGCGGCGCCCAGATGGAGCCGCCCACCACAATCTCAATGGCCTCGCGAATCGTGCGTGTACTGGCCATAACGTCCAGGTAGGCGCGAGCTCCGGCCACAATGGCCTCCATCACGAGGGCGTCGTTCCCCTCCGGTCCGATGACAATCAGCCGAAGAGATGGCCTTTCCTGGCGAATCTTCTCAAGCACGTCCATGCGGCCCGTCGCGGAATTCAAGTCAACGACGAGGAACTCGACTTCCTGGTTGGCCAGCAGCATTTCCAGTGTGCCGCTCACCGGGATGAGCGGCGTTTGGCCAGCTGCGGGCCGATGATCAAAAATGCTGGAGAGGCCTTCCAGGCGAATCGGCTCGCCGGCCACGAGCCCGATGCGGATCGGAATCGGATTCTGCTTCAGCGCCATGGAGCCTCAGGATTCTGCCATTGCTGCGGATTCCTCTTGCATTATGCGGCATCCAGGGAGGCAGTTCCACAGACAGCTACCCGAAGTCCCCCGGATAGGCCGGTCAGGGTTGCCGCACTTTGATTTGCATTTTCTGTTGACCCCTAGAGCTTTGGGAGCACGATTCCTTGCTGCTTCTGATACTTTCCGTTGCGATCCGCGTAGCTGGTTTCGCACGGCTCATTTCCGTGGAAGAACAGTATCTGGCAGAGACCTTCGTTTGCGTAGATCTTGGCCGGAAGCGGTGTAGTGTTTGAGATCTCGAGGGTCACAAACCCCTCCCACTCCGGCTCAAACGGCGTCACGTTGACGATAATTCCGCACCTAGCGTAAGTGGACTTTCCGACGCAGATCGTAAGAATATCCCGCGGAATACGAAAATACTCGACCGAGCGCGCAAGGGCGAACGAGTTTGGGGGGACGATGACAGACTTGGCCTGAACCGAAACGAACGAGCGTTCGTCAAAAGCCTTGGGGTCGATGACCGCACTGTTGACGTTGGTGAAGATCTTGAACTCGTCAGAAACCCTAAGGTCATAGCCGTACGAAGAAAGCCCGTAGGAAATGACGCCCTCACGCACCTGCTTTTCGCTAAAGGGCTCAATCATATGATGGTTAAGGGCTTGTTCTCGAATCCAACGGTCACTCTGGATGGACATGCTTCTCCTGTTCCGGACGCGGGCCCTGGTCCGGTATAGCCTTCAATCTTGATTGGCCACTCAAAGGCTTCATCTTACGAAAGGTGGCGGGCAAAGACAACCAGGAAGGTGCAGAAGGGCATGCCCAAGAGCGGCATGGATGCAGCGAAGTCGGGATCGTTGCGGAGTTTTCCTCAACGGATGACTCTTGTGGAGACAATTGGGGTGTTCCCTAATCGCGGCAAAATCTGTACCATCAATCCGGTAGGGCGTGGTACAGTCATTCGAGTCGCGCCAGCGAGGTAACCGCTTTGATTAAACAGGACATCGTCCATCACGTAATCGAGCGCACGGGCCTGCCGCGCACGAAGGCCGAGGCTGCAGTGGACACCGTCTTCGAGGGCCTGAAGGAAGCCCTTGCAGCCGGTGAGCGCATTGAACTTCGGGGCTTTGGCGTCTTCAGCGTTCGCGCCCGCAAGACCGGAATCGGCCGCAACCCGCGCACAGGTACCGAAGTGAGCATTACACCGGGCAAGGCAGTCCGCTTCAAGCCCGGCAAGGACCTGCACCAGTTGGGTGACGGCGCGGCGCCGAAGGTCTAGCGCCGCAGTCTGGTTCCTCGCCCGCCGGGGACGGTCAGCGGTTACATCAGGCGCTGTGCGTCCACGTCCACAACGACGTTTTTGAGCGGTACTCCTGCTCGCTCCGCGTGCTCAAGCGCGCCCCGCAGGGCCGCGTGCAGCGCGCTCCTGGCTGCTGACTTAAGAATCAGATGGAAGCGATAAACGCCCTTAATGCGCGCCACCGGCGCCACGCAGGGACCCAATAACCGGACACCTTGCGGCGCCGTGCGCTGGAACCACTTGCCCAGTTCCCCTGACCAGGCAACAGCCTCCTCCAGCCGCTCGGACTGCACCAACACATTGGCCAGCACGCCGAAAGGCGGGTAGTGCATCCAGCGGCGATATTTCAGCTCGCGCTCCGCAAAGCTCGCATAGTCGTGGGTAGAGGCGGCGACTACGGCGTAGTGGTCCGGATAGTAGGTTTGCACCACGACGCGACCGGGCAATTCTCCGCGACCGGCACGCCCGGAAACCTGCGTGATCAGCTGAAAGACGCGCTCGGCGGAGCGGAAGTCCGGCATCGACAGGGAATGGTCACAGCCAACCACGCCGACCAGCGTGACGCCGTGGATGTCATGCCCCTTGGCGATCATCTGCGTGCCTACGAGCAGATTGATTTCCCCGGAATGGAGACGAGCCAGCAGGCGCTCCAGAGCGTGACGGCCCCGAACCGTATCGCGGTCCATCCGCCCGATGCGCGCGCCGGGAAAGATCTCCGCCAGGCGCTCCTCACCCTGCTGCGAGCCGGCTCCAAGGTAATAGAGGTGCTCACTTTCGCACTTGGGACACCGCGCGGGAACCGTGCGCCGATAACCGCAGTAGTGGCACTGCAGGCGCTGGCCTTCGCGGGCCAGGTCTCCATGCTCGGCTGGGGGCTTGTGGTGTGTCAGAGCAATCGCGCAATTCTGGCACTCCAGCGTTTCCCCGCAGGCCCGGCACATCACCGCAAAGGAGTAGCCGCGGCGATTGAGCAGGATCAGGACCTGCTCGCCGCGATCCAGAGCCGCATGAGTTTCCTCCACCAGTGCCCGGGAAAAGAGTTGCTCCTGGCCCGTCTGCTGAAACTCGCTGCGCATGTCCACCAGTTCCACTTCGGGAAGGGGTCGGTTCATCACCCGGTCCTGCATGCGCAGCAACGTGTACCTTCCCTTTTCGGTGTTATGCCAGCTCTCCAGCGAGGGCGTGGCGGAACCCAGCACCACCACGGCGCCCGCCAGTTTGGCGCGCATCACCGCCACATCGCGTGCGTGATAGCGCGGCGTCTCTTCCTGCTTGTAGCTCTGGTCGTGCTCCTCGTCGAGGAGGATGAGGCCAAGTTTTGGGATGGGCGCAAAGACGGCAGAACGGGTCCCCACGACGATGCTGGCCTCCCCACGGTGGATGCGGCGCCATTGCTCGCTGCGCTCCTCCGGCGTAAGCGCGGAGTGCAGCAGGGCCACCCTTGGGCCGAAAGCCACGTCTAGCAGGCCCGCCATCTGCGGCGTCAGGCCAATCTCCGGCACCAGCAGGAGCGAAGCCATATCGCGCTCCAGCGCACGCTGCATGGCGGCCAGGTAAACCGCCGTTTTTCCGGAACCGGTGATACCGTGCAGCAGGAACGGCTGAAAGCGGCCGAGCGCAGAAACGATAGAGGCCAGCGCCTCCACCTGGGGTTCATTCAATTGCATGGGCTCTGAGCCGGACGCGATTCCGCCCAGGTGAAAGGCCAAGGGCCGCTCTTCAATGCGAACCATGCCGCGGCGCACCAGCGTCTGCACCGAGGATGAGGAGAGAGCCTTGCCGCGGAGTTCGGAGAGACGCATCTCGCTGCCGCAGGCCGCCAACTCGGCAAGGATGGCCTGCTGTTTCGCGGTGAGGACCGGTAACCGTACTTCCGGCACCAGTACCGCAAACCGCTCCATTCGCCGGGCATCCCGCTCCACGGCCGCAGTCTCGCGGGAGATCCACTTTTTGCGGAGCATGCCTGCCACCACGGTCAGCGTGGCCGCGGTGGCTGTGCGCAGGCGGGAGACCTTGACCGCTTCCCCGGCGGCCAGCTCTTGAAGAACGCGCAGCTCAAGGTTGTAGTCCTCCCGCGTAAGCGTGGCGCTGCGCTTATCCCGGCGAGTGGTCCGGCTTGCCTCCTCGCCATCCAGGGTGCGAGCGAGCATGTCTCGTCCGCGGTCGGTAATGCGGTAGTAGACCACGCGGCGGACCTCCGCCATCAGCGGCATCATGCCGCGAAGCACCTCGCCGAGCGGCGCAAAATAATATTGCGCGATCCACTCCGCAAGCTTGAGCAGGTGCTCATCTAAGAGCGACTCCTCCTCCAGAACGGACTCGATGGTGCGAGTCTCAAAGTCAGTGGGCGGCGTGGAGGAAAGGCTGACGACAACGCCAATCAGCTTTTCGTTTCGAAAGGGGACGATGACGCGGGAGCCGCGGACCGGCTGCTGGCCTTCCCGCACCTGGTAGGTGAAGGTGCGGTCCAAAGGCACCGGGAGCGCGACTTCGCAGAACTTGGGCATGAGCGGCAACCTTCAGTGTAGGAGATTGGGGTGCGATGCCGGTCCAGCGATTGCACCCGAATTTGCACAGCTGTCCCAACTGGGCCTCGCGCGCAGTACAATGCGTGCTTATGACACACAAGCCTGCCAAATCCCCTGTCAAGACTCCTGCCAACGCCCCATTGCCTCCCTCCTCCCTCAAGTCGCCTATCACGCTCTGCATTGATATTGGCGGATCAGGACTGAAAGCCATGCTTTTGGACTCCGCTGGAAAGCCCGCGAGTGAGCGGCAGCGCGTGGCAACCCCGGCCGTGCCCACACCGGACCTGGTATTGGAAGGTCTGGACGAGCTGAAGAATTCGCTGGGCAAGTTTGACCGAGTGTCGGTTGGCTTCCCGGGAGTCATCAAGCATGGCATCACGTACACGGCCGTGAATCTCCATCCGGCATGGGCCGATTTTGCGCTGCAATTGGAGCTGGAGAAGCGATGGAAAAAGCCTGTGAGGGCCGCCAATGATGCCGACCTCCAGGGGTATGGCGCCATTCAGGGAGACGGCGTGGAACTGACGCTGACGCTGGGAACCGGTCTGGGCGCGGGACTGTTCACCAGCGGGCACCTTTGCCCCGGATTGGAGCTGGGGCACCACCCCTGGCGCAAGGGCAAGACGTATGAAGACTTCCTTGGACGCCGGGGCCTGGACAAATACGGGAAGAAGCGCTGGAACAAGTATCTGCTGGAGGCGATTGAGCAGACAGACAAACTGTTCAACTGGGACCACCTCTACTTGGGCGGGGGCAACACCAAGAAAATTGAGTTTGAGCTGCCGCAAAATGTGCATATCGTCCCCAACGAGGCGGGTCTGCTGGGCGGCGTGGCCCTGTGGCACAGCTGGACTTAATGATCTCTAGGGAACCCGCAGCGATTGCTTACTTGACCGAGGCAGACTTTGGCCCGGGCGCGCTCTCCTTATCCAGTTTTGTCGGAACCGGATTTGGATTTGGTACGCGATTTCTTTCGCGGGTAGATGCCACGGTAGCGGCGCTTGACCCGAACCAAAAGAGCCCGCGCCCATCGATGCTGGCTGGAGAGCGTCACCAGCCCCGCGACCAGGAGGGGAATTCCGGGCAGGATAGGCAGCAAAAGCCCGAGCAGCCCGACCGCGACACAGGCCCAACCGACCAGCTTCAACCAAAGGGAGCTTTGCGGCAGCTTGCTGCCAGGGCGCATTTCGTCCTCCCGAGGGCCGACCGTGTTCCACACACCCGCCGGCATTGCTGATTGCGGCATCCGGTATGAGCGCAGCTGCAAATTGGACGCGCGGACGGGAAAGCTAACCTTCCGCAATCCGCACAGTCAATTCGCACATCTGATAGTCAAGCCGAAAGAACCGAAGGTTACTGCAACTTTTCCGGGATCACTCACGGCAAAAGTGGTATCGCCCCAAGTGGCAGCAAAATGCGAAGCTTCCTGTTGCTGGTCTGAACGGAGACAGGATCCATGCTTATTCTCGCCCTTACCGCCGCCTTCCTTCTGCTATCCATTTGGCCTACCCTCTCGCTGGAACCAGCCTCCGCCCGGAAGAGCCGGTAGTAACTAGCATCTTGAGCACTATCCACGTTCCGGCGGCTTGAGCCCCAGTTCCTTCATCGCAATTTGCAGGTCTGCCCAGGCCTCCTTCTTTTGCCTAGGGTCGCGGAGAAGGTAGGCGGGGTGATAGGTGACGATCAGTTTGCACCCGCGAACCGAGTGAATTCTGCCTCGCAAGCCCGCGAGAGGTTGCCGCTGGCCCAGCAAGTACGTTGCAGCCGTGGCTCCCAGTGCAACCAGGACCTCAGGCCGGACGACGTCGATCTGGCGAAAGAGGAACGGCGAGCAGGTGTTGGCCTCTTCCGGCTCCGGCGTGCGGTTGCCGGGCGGCCGGCATTTGACCACGTTGGCGATGTAGATCTCTTCGCGCTTGAGCCCCATGGCGGAAATCATGTTGTTGAGCAACTGGCCGGCCCGGCCCACAAAGGGCAAGCCCTGGGCATCTTCATCGGCACCGGGGCCCTCACCCACAAACATGAGCCTTGCATTGGGGTCACCGTCTGCAAAGACGAGTTGATTGCGCCCCTTGTGAAGCGCGCATCGGGTACATTCGCCAATCTCTTCGCGGATGAGGCGCAGTGCGGCCTCTCTTTCGGCAGGGGGAACGACGCCGGCGGTTTGCTGCGGGGGTGGAGCTGGTTTGCGAGACGAAATGGGCTGGTCCTCCGGAAAAACATTACTTGGCGCAGTCGCAGGCGATTCAATGGGAAGAGAAACATGCGAAGAAATGGGCTCCTCCAGCGCCGACTCGGGCACGGGGAGAGCCGGGTCCACTGCTCGACGGTAGAACTCCGTCAGCCCCAGGTCTCGATAAAAGCGAAGCCGGGCGGCGAGAGCCTGCTGCGTGCTTACATCCATGGGCGCCATGTTCAGCGCTCCACAATAATCTGGCGGTGGGCAGAGCCGGGAGCCTCCGACTGCTGCAATATACGATCCTGTGGCGTTGCCTGGGCCGTCTCGCCATCCAATTCAACCATGAGCGAACGAGGACGGCGAAGCTGGAGAATCTCATCGAGGATGCGATCCGCAAGCTTGCGCTTGGGCATTTCATGCATCTCAATCGCGGTGGAAGTGGTGAGGAAGGTCGCGGCGTTGCTATCGGCATCGATGCCCACCCCATCCCCGGAAACATCGTTGACCACAATGGCATCGGCGCCCTTGCGCAGCAGCTTGGCGCGGCCGTTCTCCATTCGGTTTTCCGTTTCGGCAGCGAATCCGATGATGAGCTGTCCCGGACGGCGGCGGCGAACCACTTCCGCCAGAATATCCTCCGTAGGAGCCAGTTCCAATGTGATCGGGCCCGTACGCTTGAGCTTGTGGTCAAAGGCCGTCACCGGACGGTAGTCGGCCACTGCCGCGGCCTTGATAATCAACGTGGCATCCGTCATGCGTTCCAGGACGGATGCCCGCATCTGATCCGCCGTGGTGACCTTGACAACCTCACAATGCGCCGGTGGGTGCAGGGAGGTCGGACCGCTGACCAGAACCACCTTGGCACCGCGGCTTTGCGCGGCTTCTGCCAGCGCATAGCCCATTTTGCCGCTGGAGCGGTTGCCCAGGAAGCGCACCGGGTCCAGCGCCTCGCGAGTTCCGCCGGCGGTCACCAGCACGATTTCTCCGGCCAGGTCGTGGCGGCGGCCGAGCGCATTTAGAACTGCATCCGTAATCATTTCCGGCTCCGCCATGCGGCCGGTGCCCACCATACCGCACGCCAAGTCGCCGGAGGTCGGCTCAATCACCCGCACCCCGCGCTGACGAAGAATTTCCAGGTTGGTCTGCGTTGCGGGATGCTCCCACATATTGACGTTCATGGCCGGAGCCACAAGCACGGGCGCCTGCGTGGCCAGATACATGGTGGTGAGAAAGTCGTCGGCAACTCCGTGTGCGAATTTGGCAAGGATATTCGCCGTGGCCGGTGCCACCACCAGCGCCTCAGCCCACTGAGCTTCGCCGATGTGCTCAATTCCGGTCTGGTCGGATGGGGCGTTATACGCACTTTCCCCGGCTCCTTCGTCACTCCAGAGGTTAGTGATGACCTTGTGCCCGGTAAGGGCGGCAAACGTGAGCGGCTGCACGAACCGAGTGGCAGACCGGGTCATGACGACATGCACTTCAAGGGCCTGCCGCTGCAGGGCGCGCACCAGTTCTGCCGCCTTGTACACGGCTATGCCGCCGGAGACTCCCACCGTCACTCGCATAAGGAGATTGTAGTCGGAATCCCCAGGAAAGAAAGCAGCCGACCATTCCCACCGGGGCTTCTGAGCTTCACCGAGAGTGCAAGGGATTCGACAAACGGATTTGGGCAGCCAGTTGGGCTGGATGGCTACTAAGAAAGAATTGGGATGCCGCGGTCTTCCACAAGCGGCTTCACCACCGGCACTTCCGTCTTGACATAGGAGATGACACCTGCGTCAACCTCCTCCTGAGCGATGCGGCAGGCTTTGGTGGAGTGAGTGGGAACGAGTGCCGTAGAGCCGTTTTGTAGCTGCCGGGCGCGGCGGGCCGCAACCAGGACCTTTCGGTAGTTCGAGTCGAACTGGGTCTCAATCGTCATCGAGATTCTCTCCAAAGGGAAGTTGCTGCTGTCCATTGGAACCGTCAATTCCAAAGGCTTCCAGCACTGGCTTGAGCCGCTCCCGCGAATTCGCGAGCAGGCAGGCCGCAGCCACCTCTAACACCCGGCCGGAACGATAGGCGATGGGTTCGCCATTGCGGTAAAAACGCTCAGCCAGCACAATCGCCTCCAGCTGCGCCACCGTTCTGTCCAAAATGTCGTTGACCAAAATATAGCCGTAATCTCGATAATTCTCAATTTCCTTGCTGGCTTCGCTCAGGCGACGGTACAGTTCCGCTTCGTTCACAACACCCTCAGCCCGGCTGCGGTTGCGCAGGCGCGTACGAAGTACCTTAGGCGTGGGCGGCAGAACAAAAATGCTGACGGCCTCCGGCATAGACTTTCGAACCTGTGCGGCGCCCTGCACGTCAATGTCCAGCAGCAGATCGTGGCCGAGGCGACGGGCGTCATCCAGAGAATGGCGCGAGGTTCCATAGTAGTTGCCAAAGACTTCAGCGTGCTCAAGGAACATGCCTGCGTCGCGCATGCGTTCGAATTCCTCGCGGCTCGCAAAGTGATACTCACGGCCGTTTTCCTCAGAACCGCGCGGCGCCCGCGTGGTCCAGGAGATGGAGAAATCCACGCTGGTCACCTGCTTGCGGAGTTCGCTAACCAGGGTGCTTTTGCCCGATCCCGAGGGCGCCGAAATGATAAACAAGATGCCTGCCACGTTCCCTGAATCCCCTTTACTTGCTGATTCGTCTTTGTGCGACTATTCCACGTTTTGAATCTGCTCGCGGGCCTTTTCGATCTCCGCCTTCATGGCCAGACCCAATTCGGTGATGCGGGTGCCTTTCCCCCCGGCGCCACCGGTTTTAGAAAGCATCGTATTGGCCTCACGGTTCATTTCCTGCAGCAGAAAATCAAGCTTTTTGCCGACCTCACCTCCGGCTGCAAGCAGCTCACGGAAGTGGGAAATGTGCGTGGTCATGCGGGCAAGTTCCTCTGAAATGTCACTGCGGTCCACCAGGACGGCCACCTCTTCCAACAGCCTTTGGCGGTTAAACTCGTTGCCTGTCGCAGTTATCAGGCGCTGGGTCAGGCGTTCCTGGTAGCGCTGCTCCACCTCCGGCCGGAGCGCTGAAACACCTTCCGTGGCCTCCGCAAGACGATCCAGAGAGGAGTCAAGAATGGCCCCGAGAGCCTCGCCTTCGCGCCCGCGCATCCCTTTCAACTCAATCAACAGCGGCCCAATCTGCTGCAAAACACTTTCACTCAGCGCCGCCAGATCATCCTCGCTGTTGTTCCGGTTTTCCCCTTGCAGCGCAGCGGGTAAGCGGAGCACCGCGTTCAAATCGGGATCCCCCGCAAGCCCGAACTCCTCCTGCGCGCTCTGAAACGCCTCCAGATACGCTGCGACAAGCTCCCGGTTATATCCGCTCCTCTGTTGGGCCGATCGCTCCACGGAAAGCGACAGTTCCACATGCCCTCGCACCAGGCATTCCTTGAGCGCACGACGAAGCTCCATTTCCAGCGCGTCAAGATTGGAAGGCAGTCTCAGCTGCAGGTCGAGGAAACGATGGTTCACGCTCTTCAGACTAAGCGTGTAAAGAAGCTGGTCGTGCACCCGTACCTGCGTGCGCGCAAAGGCAGTCATTGAGTAAATAGGCATACGTGCTAAATCCTTGCATCCCCGCTGGCAGCGGGCTCCAACTTGTTCGTTTCCGGAACATCCATGAACTGCAGCTGATACAGGCGCTGATAGGTGGGCGACATCAAAAGGAGCTCGTCATGCGACCCAATGGCGGTGATTCTTCCTTCTTCCAGTACAGCGATTCGATTTGCGCGGCGGACGGTGCCGAGTCGGTGAGCAATCACCAGCACGGTGCGGCCCTGCATGAGGTTGGCCAGCGCAGCCTGCACCAGCGATTCGCTCTCTGCATCGAGCGCAGAAGTAGCTTCGTCGAGGATCAGGATCGGAGCATCCTTGAGGATGGCGCGGGCAATTGCAATGCGCTGCCGCTCCCCGCCGGAGAGGCGAAAACCCTTTTCCCCAATCACCGTTTCATATCCCTGCGGCATGCGCAGAATGAAGTCGTGCGCGAGGGCGTTGCGTGCGGCCTGCTCCACCAGCGCATGCTTCGTGTCGGGCTTCCCGTAGGCAATGTTGTTGCGAACCGTGTCGTTGAAGAGGATGGTTTCCTGCGTTACCTGGGCCACATTGCGGCGCAGGGAACCAAGAGTGAGCTCGCGCAGGTCCTTCCCGTCGATGAGAATGCGGCCGGACGTAACGTCGAAGAACCGGGGAATTAAATTGACCAGCGTGGACTTGCCGGCGCCGCTGGGACCCACGAGCGCCAGCACCTCACCGGTCTGCATTTCAAGATCCACGTTATGAAGAATCTGGTGCTCACCTTCTTCTGTGGAATAAGAGAATCCAACATTGTCGAACCGGACCGAATGTTTGAAGCCTTTCATTGCGTGCGCGTGCGGTCGCTCCTTCACGTCGTCTTCCGCATCAAAGAATCCGAAGATGGAAGCGGACGCTCCCATAGCCTGCTGAAAACTGTTGTAGAAGAAGGCGAATCTTCGCACCGGATCATACAGCTTGAAGAGAAGAAAAATAAATGCGCCGAACAAGCCCATTGTCATCTGGCCGTGCTGAATCGCATTGCGTCCAATCAGAAGCATGAGAGCTATCGCAATCGATCCGATCGTATCCATCAGAGGCGAACTGATGGACTGAATGCGCACGCTGCGCAGGTTGGCGCGGAAAAGCCGCCCCGCAGCCTTCTTGAAGCGCAGAACCTCCCAGATTTCCGTGTTGAAGGCTTTCACAATCCGGTTTCCGGTGACCGTCTCGTGCAAAATGTTCTGCATTTCCGCCAGTTTGTCCTGGCCGGTGCGAGTGCGGGTGCGCACTTCCCCGCCGATCTTTCGCGCCGAAGTGACAACAATCGGTATGAAGAGCAACAGCGCCCAACTCAGCTCGCCGCCCAGACGAATCACCAGTGCCAGTCCAACAATAAAGGTAAAGAACTGTTGCAAAAACTGACTGATGACAGAGCTGAAGGCCATTTGCACGCGTTCTACATCGTTGATAAGCGTGGAAAGGATTGTTCCGGTTGTGTGCTTGTGGAAAAAGCTGGAAGAGCGGCGAAGCGTGACTTCATAAAGATGATTGCGCAAATCTGTGATGCTGCCGAAGCCCGCATAATTTACAAGATAGGTGCCGGCATAGTCGCAGAGGCCCTTGGCCAAAGTGGCCGTCACCAACGTGAAGGCGACAACGACCCAGGCATTGTGCATGTGCAGAAAGTGCGGAATGATGCTCCGCAAATCAAAATGCCAACGAGTGGTCGGGTCCCCAAGGAGGATTGGACCTTCAGGTGCACTAGGCCTGAGCACCTTGTCGAAGATGGGCTGCAACAGAAGGACGCGAAAGGTATCGAGCACACCCATCGCGGCCAGCAGCACCACGCCGACCAGCCACTGGAGCGAGTAGGGTAGCCCATAACGCGCGAGACGGAAAAAACCCTTCATACCAGACGGACCGCCTTGCTTATCGACAGTTTCGGGTTTTGCCGCGGGCGTTGCATTCGCGACCCCATCCCCGTATTGTATCCGGGCCGGGCGTTGCCCGCGGCGGGAATTGACGGCCGACGAAGCGCTAGCGGCTTGCCCCCTTTTCAATGAGTCTGGTGGTGGAGAAACCCTCCACCAGAGGAACAATTTTGACCTCTCCACCCCAGGACTGCATCTCGCGCGCGCCCACGACGTTTTCCACGTGATAATCACCGCCCTTGACCAGCACGTCCGGCTGCACGGCAAGAATCAATTCCAGCGGAGTGGGCTCGTCAAAGATGACAACCGCGTCCACGGCGGAGAGCGCGGCAAGCACGCGGGCACGTTCCCGTTCGCCGACAATGGGGCGGTTAGTCCCCTTCAGCCCGCGAATGGAAGCGTCACTGTTGACGGCGACCATGAGCCGGTCCCCACAGCGGCGCGCGTGCTCCAGCAGCGTGATGTGGCCAATGTGCAGCAGATCAAAGCAGCCGTTAGTGAAGACCACCCGGTCGCCGTTCGCTTTCCACAGGGCAACGCGCTTGCCCACCTCTTCGCGCGTGAGTACCTGGGACTCCGTATTCAGCGCGATTTGCGGGCTGAGTGCGGCCAGGAGTTCATGCCTTTCCACGGGGACGGTACCCACCTTGCCTACGACGATGCCGGCCGCAAGATTGGCGAGCTGAACTCCCGTTTCCGGCTCCAGGCCGGAGGCGAGGCAAAGGGCCAGAACCGCAATCACCGTGTCGCCGGCGCCGGATACATCAAACACCTGCCGGGCCTGAGCCGGAGCCACAAAGCGCTTCCCTGCCCCCACCAGTGCGATGCCCATTTCGCTCATAGTTACCGTAAGAAACTCAATTCCGAGATCGGCCACCATGGATTCAGTCGCGCTGAGAAGGCCTTCCACGTCGTAGGAATCCATGTGCGCCGCGCGCGCAAGCTCCGAGAGGTTGGGACAGATGGTGGTGGCTTTGCGGTATTGCGAATAGTCGGCGCCTTTGGGATCCACCAGGACAGGCGTGCCGAGCTTCCGCGCCGCTCCAATCAGCGACTGGCAAACTTCTGGGCTCAGCGCGCCCTTTCCGTAGTCGGAGATCACCAGGGCATCGCACCCCGGCAGCAGAGCCAGCGCCACTTCCACCATGCGATCGTAGTCCGCCTGGGCGCGCTGCCCCAGTCGCTCCTGGTCGAGGCGAAGCATCTGCTGCTGGCCGCCCAGGATGCGGGTCTTGGTCACCGTGGGAAAGTCCTGCGATGTGATGAGATGCGGCGAGATGCCGTTGGTCACCAGGCTCGACGACAAGAGATTTCCGTTTTCGTCGCCTCCGATGATGCCCACGACGTGAGCCTGAGCGCCAAGGCGTGCCAGGTTCATGGCCACATTGGCTGCGCCGCCTGGCTTCTCGTTCTGATGAATGCTGCGCACCACGGGCACGGGCGCCTCCGGCGAAATGCGGCCCACCTCGCCCCAGATGTACTTGTCGAGCATCACATCGCCCACCACCAGCAGGCGCTTGTGGGCCCATTCGCGCTCAATGTTCTGGATAACCTGCTGCAGTTGTGCGATCAATGCTCCCCCTATCCCGCGGCCGTATCGCGCCCAACGCGGGCGAACAGATACGTCGTTGATATCATAGCGAGGTGGACGCCTCCCGATACATTTCCCTTGCGCAGAACCTTCGTACCGTCTTTCTGGACCGGGACGGAGTGCTGAACGAAAAGATGCCAGAGGGCAGCTGGGTAACTTCCGCCGAGGAGTTCCGCGTACTGCCCGGTGTACCGGAAGCCGTTGCTCGGCTGAACCGTGCCGGGTTACGCGTGTTGGTGGTCTCCAACCAGCGCGGGATCGCACTGGGAAGATTTTCCTTGGGGGATGTGGAGGCCATTCACGCCAGCCTGCAACAGGCCCTACAAGCGGGCGGAGGTCACGTGGACGCCTTCTTCTTTTGCCCTCATGACCGCGGACAATGCAATTGCCGCAAGCCACTGACCGGCATGTTCGACCAGGCGAAGGAACGATTCTCCGAGATTCTCCCGGCAACAAGCGTCATGATTGGCGATTCGCTCTCCGATATCGAGTTCGGCCATCGCCTTGGCATGCTGACGATCTTCTTGGATGGAGATCCGGAGCGCCAGCACCCGGACGCGAAGAACGCCGCGGAACTGGCGGACTTGCATTTTGCTTCCTTGGGCGCGGCCGTGGACTTCCTGCTCAAAGCGCGTTAGTACGCGTGCAGGCTGAGGATGCTCTTCAAAATGCCTTCGGGCTGAGGCAGGATCGCATCCTCCAGCAAGGGCTGATAGGCGACAAAAGTGTCCAAAGACCCGATCCGACGCACCGGCGCGTCCAGGTCGTCGAACAGCTCATCGGCAATGCGGGCGGCAATCTCCGCCCCGTATCCCCAACTGAGCATATCTTCGTGCGCCACAATCACGCGGCTGGTCTTCCGCACTGAAGTCGCAATGGCTTCCCAGTCGTAGGGACTCAGGGTGCGCAGATCCAGCACTTCCACGTCGACTCCGTGCTCGCGCTTCGCCTTCTCTGCCGCCTGCAGGGCACGCGGCACCACCGCGCCATAGGTGACCAGCGTGATGTGCGAACCGGGACGAACGATCTTTGCCTTGCCAAAGGGAATAGCGAAATCCGGACCGGGATAGGGCGCTCGGCCGTATGCCTCACGGTAAAGACGCTTGTGTTCGAGGAACAGCACCGGGTCATCGCACCGAATCGCGGTGCGCAGCAGACCGTTCGCGTCCAGGGCATTGGATGGGAACACCACGCGGAGGCCCGGAATGTGCGTGAACATGCTTTCGCCGGACTGCGAGTGGTAAATGGATCCACCCGTAAGATAGCCGCCGATGGGAACACGAATCACGGCGGGTGCGGCCCAGGATCCGTTCGAGCGCCAGCGCATCAGCGAGAGTTCATTGCGAATTTGATGAGTGGCCGGCCAAATGTAGTCGAAAAACTGAATTTCGACCACGGGCTTCATCCCGCGCGTGGCATATCCCACGGCGCGGCCCACGATGTTTGCCTCTGCGAGTGGCGAGTTGAAGACACGCTCAGAACCGAACTCCGTCTGCAGGCCCGCGGTCAGCTTGAACACGCCGCCCTTGCCTTTGACCTCCGCAAGTGCCGCCTCGCGGCTGGCGTCTGCCACATCTTCCCCGTAAATCACGATGCGAGGATCCCGCCGCATCTCGTCATGCAGGCAGGCGTTTATCAGGTCAGCCATGGTTCTGGGCTCGCTGCCTTTGGCGCCGCCAATCTTGCCTCCGCCCGCCATGCCGGGAGCCGCGGCACGTTCCGTGGCAAATGCCGGATGAGTGGGATCGAGATCCTCCGAGTAGACGTGCAGCGAAATGCCGGCGACCGTGGGCAGCGGAGCCTTGAGAGCCAATTCCGCGGCCTCTGCCGCCTCTTGATCCACGGCCTGCTCCAGGGCATCCATTTCCTTGGCGCTCAGCATCCCCTCACGTAGCAGGCGACGTCGCATCTTGGTCACCGGGTCACGCGCTGCATCCGCTTCGCGCTCTGCGGAAGAGCGATAGAGCCTGTCGTCATCGGACAGGGAATGCGAATAGGGCCGGATGACGTGGCCATGGACAAAGCCCGGACCTCGACCCGCGCGGCAATGCTCCGCTGTCCGCTGGAATGCCCGCAGGCAGGCCTCCGGGTCCGTGCCGTCCAATTCCTCAAAATGAAAGTTGGGAAAGTTCGCAACCAGCCTGGAAATGTTTCCGCCCGGAGTATTCACTTCCACAGGCACGCTGATCGCGTAGCCGTTGTCTTCCACGCAGAAGATGACGGGCAGTTTGTTGTTGGAGGCGGTGTTGAGAGCCTCCCAGAACTCGCCCTGCGACGTGGCACCCTCGCCGATTGTCGTAAGCACCACTTCATCGCCGTGGAACTCCACATCGTGGAAGGCGCGGTAGTCCCCCGGTGCCTTTTCTGCGGCCTCGGGATGGTGGCTGAAGTAGCGGCCCGCCTCTGCACTGCCGACCGCATGCAACACCTGAGTTGCGGTGGAGGAAGAGGTGCTGACAATGTGCAGTCCTCTACTGCTCCAGTGGGTCGGCATCTGGCGTCCACCGCTCGCCGGATCCGTGGCCGCGCCCACTGCCTGCAGAAACATGTCTGTTGGGGAAACACCCAGGGCCAGGCATAGGGCTCGGTCACGATAGTAGGGAAAGAACCAGTCGTAGCCTGGGCGCAAGGCCAGCGCCGCTCCTACCTGCAGCGCTTCATGGCCGGCACAGGATATCTGGAAAAATATCTTCTGCTGTCGTTTGAGAAGGATCTCGCGGTCGTCCACGCGGCGAGAGAGAAACATCAGGCGGTACATCTCGATGCACTGTTGCGGACCCAGACCGCCGGAGGCGGAAGTCGCCTCAGGCGCATGTGCACTGGAAATTGCAGGTCCCATTCCCGTCACTCCCAATTCCCGATTCTCCAGAACGCCAACCTGATTGTAACAACCCATTCCGCAGCCGAGGGCCTTTCCTGCCAACCTTGTGGAAGGTCGAATCGCCTTTGGTGCTATTGACGCGCTGGCACCATCGGAGGGCGAAACACGGGTCCGCCACCATAGGTTTCTACCATTTTATTCTTCACGCTCTTGGCCAGCTTTTCGATTCGTTCCACCTGGCGCAGCTGTTCAGCAGTAAGCATACCGCTGTTGCTCGCCTTGACCTCCGCATCCAGCTTGCGAGCCAATTGGAGCAACTTTACCGTGTCCCGGGCAAGGTCCTTCTGGCGCTCCGCGTTGAGCGCACGCAACTGGCGGCGAGCGAGTGCCGGATCAATCCCCTCCAAATCCTGAAACGGATTTTGAACAGACTGGCTCCAGCCCGACGGGACCGACTGTTGACTTTGAGGAGCAACGCCATGGGCGCCCTCCAGAACAATCAGCACAAACAATCCGGAAAAGATCAGGTGAATCAACGAGTTCCGAAATACCCCTTGGGAGGCCAGCAACCACCGGTTGGTTCCACACCGCATTCGGAATTCCTCCCTACTGTTTGCCGCTCCTGAGTCCGGCACGTTCGTCAAGACTCCTTCGAGCCTGTCAATCCCGTGCCCAGCCTGCTCCCTCCGGCCTGGCTCCACGGTCAGTCTCACTTTTGCGCATTTCCATTCAAACGAACATCGTGAGCCAACTTCTCAATCTTCTCTGCTTTGCGAATCACGGAAAGCGAAAGCATATCCTCATTCGTCTTATCCACTTCTGCCTTGAGCTGGTTGGCCAGAAGGAGCAGTTCTGCGGTCTCCGCAGTGAGTTCATGCCGGCGCTCGGCATTGGCCGCGTCGGAAATAGCGTCCTTTTGCTGCTGCGCATTCTTTTTGTCTGGCGGATTGGCTTCTGGAGCCTTGGCCGCGCCCTTGGGCGGCGGTGGAAACTGCCCGCCCGGCTGCCGGAACCATGCTCCCCCGGCAACCGGCGCCAGCAATATTGCCACGACGAGGGCAATCCAGCTCGCACTGTGCGCTCTGCGGAGAGATTGGCGAGAAATTCTGCCTGCGATTCTGCCAACGAGGATGAGCTGGAGATTCATGAATCACCTCCTGCCATGCGGGCGCCGATGGTGCAACATTGGAAAACCGCTCTGGAACAACTCGCTGCGAGCCGACCGGCGCGGACTGTGCACAGTATAGATAGGAAGAAGGACTGTTGGAATGCGCCTGATTTTGATGGTGACAACAATTGCCACATGGGACGAAGGCTGGTTCATGGGAAATGAGATGGACGGGTGGGTTGGCGACACCCAACCCGGACTTGATTTCTCCGTTGCTCATGGCCCTTGCGATCGAGGTACGGAACCACGAAGCGCTTCGCGACGACTTTCTGGCTGATCCGCAGATCCTGGCTGTGGATGCAGTGAAGGGTTCAGAGCTGATTCTTCCCGTGCAATTCAAGACGCGGGCCACCAGGCAATACGCGCCCGTGCGAGAGTTTTGCCGCCGGGTACGCCTGGCCCTGGAGGAGCGCAATCTGCTGCCCGGAGACCCTTATCGCGTCTTCAAGTTGATTGCCGACAAAGTGACAGGCGCGCCGTGGAAGCGCGAAACCGAGGGACTGCCTGAAGCAGACCCCACCACCCTCCGAGTACCGAACGGCAACCCTTTCAACGGCAAGTGAGACCCGAATCAGACAACGGTTTCTCGCCCAGGGCTTCCAGCAAGGCATCGCTGTGCAGGATCGGCGGCAGGCAGGTTCGTCCGCGGCAGACCATCGCCCAGGCGGCAGCATCCGCCGGCCTGGGCACTTGAAGCAGCGTTTCCGCCAGAGCCTCCGGCAGGCCGCCCGGAGTGAGTTGATCGGGATGGATTCGCATTACGGTTTTGTTTACGGCAAATCCGGCCACGGCCAGAGCTTCGAGCTGATCGGCCTCCGGCCCCTCGCCCACCACGACCACCTGCACGGGGTCCAGCAGCAGCCGCTCCAGGGCTAGCCCGTAGCTGCCGGCATACAGGCCGAAATGCGTAACGGTCCCTGCAAACGAGGCGAGCGTATCCTCGGCAATCTCGCGATAGTCCTGCCGCCCGCTGAGCGCCTCCAGCCGTAACAAGGCAGAAGCAGCGGTCGGGTTGCCCGCCGGAGTGGGAGAGTCCTGGAGAGGTTTGCGTCGGGCACTAAGCGCTCCCAGAGGAGCCGCGCCGGGCTGAGGCAGCGACGTATCGTAAAACGCTCCGGCCGTGCGGTCAAAGAACTGGGCGACCATGGCATCTGCAAGCTGGATAGCCGCGTTATAAAAGCTCATCTCGCCGCTGGCCATCCACGCATCCACGCAGGCATGGATGGTGAAGGCATAGTCGTCCAGGGTCCCCGGCACGCGGTCGGAAAACACTCCGTCGTCGTGATACGCAATGACGTGATACAACTGGCTGGCGCCGTCCCATGCCTCCGCCAGCAGTCGGGAGAGGGTACGCAAGGCGAATTCACGCTGCTCCTCAAGTCGCAGCACGCGTGCCGCCTCCAGATAAGCCGTGACCGCCATGGCATTCCAACCGGTGAAGAGCGTGCGGTCGATGAACGGCGCAGAGCGTTCTTCGCGCGCAGCCAGCAGTTTGCTCCGCGCAGACGCCACAAGGGACGTAAGAGCCTCGATGCTCCGGCCGGAGTCGGCGGCCAGATCCTGCAGGGAATATTTTCGATGCAGTACGTTCTTTGCCGGGTTGTGATGCATGTCGCCCAGCTCACCAATGTCCCAATAGACCGTGGCCACGTCAAGTTCGGCTGGCTCCAGCGCAGCACGCGCCTCGTCCAGGGTCCAGGTAAAGTAGTCCCCGTCGTCGTCCAGGTTGATGTCGGCATCCTGTGAAGCGTAAAAGCCGCCGCGTTCGCGATTGGTCATGACGCGATCAAACCACGCCACGATTTCCAGCGCCGTCTGGCGAAAATCTTCGCGAACAAAGCTCTGGTAGCCATGGACATAATTGCGCAGCAGCTCCGTGTTGTCATAGAGCATCTTCTCAAAGTGCGGAACAACCCATCTCTCATCCACGGAGTAGCGGTGGAAGCCGCCGGCCAGTTGGTCATACACACCGCCTTCGGCCATCTTTTCCAGCGTCAGGCTGAAGGCCTCGCGGGCGCGCTCGTTTCCTCGGTTCACCGCCAAGTGCAGGAGCAAGTCCAGCGACGCAGGGTGTGGAAACTTCGGCTGCGAGCCGAAGCCGCCGTTGCGCGGGTCGAACTGGGCAAGCGCCGCTTCCGCCAGCTTGTCCGCAAGAGCAAGGGTCAGGTCATCACTATGGCTGGAGAAGCTTTCGTTCTGCTCAATTACCGCCATCACGCTCGCGGCAGATTCGAGCGCCTCGTCCCGCTGGTCGCGCCAGACCTGGGCCATGGTGAGCAGCACGCGGCCAAAGCCGGGCCGGCCGTAACGATCGTCGCGGGGAAAGTACGTGCCGCCGAAATACGGACGGCCATCAGGAGTGAGGAATGCCGTAAGCGGCCAGCCGCCCTGACCACTGATGGCGGAAACAGCAGCCTGGTAGCGCGCATCCACGTCGGGCCGCTCATCCCGGTCCACCTTTACCGCGATGAAGCTCTCATTGATGATCCGCGCCATTTCGGGGTCTTCGTAGGACTCGCGGTCCATCACATGGCACCAGTGGCACCAGACGGCTCCAATATCAAGCAGAACGGGCTTGTTCTCCGCCACCGCCCGTGCAAAAGCCTCAGGCCCCCAGGCATGCCAGAGGACGGGTTGGTGTCGCGCCGAGCGCAGATAGGAAGATGCCGCATGATCCAGCTGATTGGTCGCGCCGGGCGTTGGGGAGAGGTCCGCGTGCATGTGCAGAGGATACAGGACCGGCACCCAGGGGCGCACGCCCCGCCGGTTCCCGCACGTGTGCTCATCCGCCGGGCCGCGGCTCCGGCTTGGCCAGTTCAGCCTCGATGGCCGCAATTAATTCCGGCGCATCGGGCGCCGTGTCCGGCGAAAAGCGCTGGACGACCCGGCCTTCGCGGCTCACCAGGAACTTCTCGAAGTTCCACAGCAGCTCCGGCTCAGAAAGCGTGTCGATTCCAAAGCTCTTCAACTGCTTCCGAAATGGTACATCCGAAAAGCTTACGGCCTTTGGCTGTGCCTGGATCAGCGCCGCATACAGCGGATGCTTGTGCACGCCGACAACCGTAATCTTGCTGTACATCGGGAAGCGCACTCCGTAACTTTCAGAGCAAAACGTGAGAATCTCGGAGTCGCTCCCGGGTTCCTGGCTCTTGAAGTCATTGGCCGGGAAGCCGGTGATGACCAGCCCCTGACTTTGATACTTTTCGAAGAGCGTTTCCAGGCCTTCATACTGAGGCGTAAGCCCGCACTTCGACGCCACATTCACAATCAGGAGCACTTTGCCCTTGAACTCGGCCAGCGAAGCGCTCTCGCCGGAAATCTTCTGCACGGGAATGTCAAAGATAGAAGCGCTCATCTGGTCTTCTCCTGTTTGGTTAGGATGCATCCTTCCGACCGCTCGGACTGCGGGAAATTGCATTTAGCTGAGCAGCTGGCGAGCCACCCGGATGTAGAGTTCCACCGCTTCGAGCAGTTCCTTCTTGGCCAGCTTCTCAAAAGGCGTATGCGCCACGTGAATGGAACCCGGGCCAAGCAACAACGGTTCTCCCCAATTGCTGAGTTGCGGAATGTCGGTGGTGAACTTGGCGATCATGGTGGGTATTCCTTCCACGGCACGGAGGCGTACAAAAGGAATTTCCAGCGTAAAGTCTACATCTGCCAAACCGGCGGAAGCCTCCTTGAGCGCTTGACGGACCGGAGCCGAGTCTCCCACAAGGCGCACCAGCACCTGCGCCTCTGCCCTGTCCGCAATCACGTTGGGTGCATATCCGCCTTGAATCTGTCCTATGTTCAGCGTGCTGGCGCCCACGTCCTCGGTGATGGGCAGGTCCAGCTTCAGCAGCCTGTCCAGCGCCTCCACCAGTTTGTGCACGGCGCTGTCTCCCAGCTCGGGATAGGCCGAGTGAGCCATCTTCCCGGTTGAGCGAAGTACGGCTCGCAAAGCCCCCTTGGACGCCAGTGCGAGCCGGTTGTCCGTGGGTTCGCCGTTAATGAGAAATCGGCTGCCTTTCGGCGTCAGGTTGGCCACCTTGGCGCCGGCCGAGTCCCTCTCCTCTCCCGAGACAAACAGCAGCCCGACTCGCAGCCCCTCCCCCCGCAAGGCCTCCGCCGCGGCAACTTGGGCGGCGATGATGCCTTTTGCGTCACTTACTCCTCGTCCGTAAAGAAATTCCTCATCCTCGCGAAACGGAAAGTACGGGGGAACGGTGTCCATGTGGGTGGAAAACACCAAGTCCGGCGTCTGCCCCGTGGGCACGGCGTAAATGTTCCACCGAGGTCCGGCAGCGCCGCTGACCGGAGGCTGCGGTACCGGAGTCTTCTCCACCTGCCACGCTCGCCCAGCCAGAAAGTCGGCCAGAAAATCACCCACCGCACCTTCCTGGTAGGTGGTGGACTCAATCTCGACGAGTTCGCGAGTCAACTGAAAAGGGTCAAGTGGAGGAAGCGCTTGCATGATGGAGCCAGCATACCTCATGGGGTGAATGGGTTCCAGAAATTGGGCCTTTTCGGGTGGGTTTCCAGGCGGCATTCTGGCGAGAGTAGAACGATGGACGAAAACGCAAAGATAGAGGCTTCCTTCTGCCTGGCGATGAGTAGAATAGAGCATGGGATGATATCGACCGCGGCAAGTGCGGCTCCAGAGACGGAGTGGGGAACGGACAGGATTTGCAGCATCGACCTGGCCGGACCGGCAGGCCGTTTGGAAGCACTGTGCAATGAAGGTTCGCCCGACGCTCCATTTGCTGCCCTGGTTTCTCATCCGCATCCGCTGGGTGGTGGAACCATGCATAACAAAGTGGTCTACCACGCCATGAAGGCGCTCAATGCGCCCCACTGGGGACTTCGCTGGCCCGTATTGCGCTTCAACTTTCGCGGAACTGGGCGGAGCGAAGGCGCACACCACGGAGAGGCGGAAGCCGGGGATGTAATGGCGGCCTTGGACTGGATTGAAAACGAATACAAACTTCCCGTGGTGGCCGTGGGCTTCAGTTTTGGTGCGGCAATGACCCTTTTGGCCTGCTGCGGCCAGCTGCCTTCACGCGCCAAGCTGCGCGCGCTGGTGGCGCTGGGCCTGCCGACACGCGCGGAGGGGCGCAATTATCGCTATGACTTCCTCGCAGACTGCTTTCTTCCCAAACTCTTCCTCAGCGGGGACCGCGACGAGTTTGCGACTCCGGAAGAACTGGACCATGTGGCCGCGCAGGCGGCTGAACCGAAAACGTTGGTGCTCCTACCCGGCGCCGATCACTTCTTTGCCGGCCAGTTGGAGACGATGCAGAATGTTCTCGCCGGCTGGCTCAGGGAGCACGTCCAATGACACCTGTTAGCGAAACAGCCCTAGATTCCCTTCACGCGGCAGCATCGGAATTCTTCACCGGCGCGCTTGCAGCCTGCAACATCGCAGGTGCCTTTGACCGGCGCTTCCACTTTGACAAAGACAGGCTCGAACGGACTATGCCCGACGGAACAGGACCGGAGACGCTGAACCTCTCCAGCTACAGGAAGATCTTTGTGATCGCTATGGGCAAGGCAGCCGGCCCCATGCTGGACGTGCTCCTGGAACGTATGCCCAGGCGGCAGGGTCTTCGCGGCATCTGCTGCTCAAAGTATCTGCCCAAGGCTCGCAACTGGCGCTTCCGGTATTTCGAAGGCGGGCACCCGCTTCCGAATGAGGAATCGTTCGCTGCGGCTCGTGCAACGCTGGCCCTGCTGAGAAAGGCAAAGAAAGACACACTCATCTTCTTTCTGATTTCCGGTGGCGGATCGGCCATGATGGACCTGCCGATGGAACCCGGAATCAGCCTGGAAGACACCACCGCTTTCCACGATGCGCTGCTGGCTTCCGGGGCGCCCATCAATGAAATCAACACGCTTCGCAAGCACTTTTCGGCAGTCAAGGGAGGACGGCTGGCAATGGCTGCGCCGGAGGCGATGAAGGTCTCCCTGCTGTTGCCCGATGTCCCGCTTCGGACCCTGGACGCGCTCTCATCGGGGCCGACATCCCCGGATCATTCCACGATCGACGATGCGCGGGAGATTCTGAAGAAGTATGACCTGAGCGGGAGACTTCCGCCGGCAGTTGTATCCTTCTTTGATCGCGAGGACGTGCCTGAGTCACCCGGAAGCAAGGTTCGGCGCTCGCCACTCCTTTCGCGCATGCACTGGATCGATGCGGTAAAAACGCAGAAGACTACAACCCCGCCCAACATGTCCGGCGAGGATGAGGCCTTTCAGCACTCCATGTTTGAAATCCTGCTTTCCAGCCACGACCTTGTGGAGAACGCTCGGGCTCTGGCGCTGAAGGCCGGATACTTTGTAGCAGTGGATAACTCCTGCGATGACTGGGAATATGCCGATGCGGCCCGATATCTCCTGGAGCGCTTCCACGCACTGCGCGAGCTACACCCGCGCTTCTGCCTGATTTCGGCGGGCGAAGTCACCGTAACCATGGATCGTGCGCCGGGCGCCGGCGGGCGCAACCAGCAATTCGCCCTGGCGTGCGCACAGGACTTATCCCGCTATCCCGATAACTTGCTGACTGTACTTAGTGCGGGTACCGATGGGATTGACGGAAATACCCAGAGCGCGGGAGCCGTGGTGGACCCTACCACGGTGGAACGCGCCCGAGCCTTTGGCTTTGACCCGGATGAGTCCTTGCGCACCTTCAACGCCTGCCCGCTCTTTACCGCTCTCGGCGACACGGTGGAAACAGGCCCGACGGGGCAGAATCTTCGCGACCTTCGACTGCTGATAGCCGACCGCTCTTGATTGCTAGTCTCAGGGTTGCATGACAAGCGGGAAACGCGGCATCTGTAAGTTTCGTTGTCCAGCGCTCCGGTAGATAGTGTAACCTGAATTCCACTTGCTTCATTCGCTTTGTCAGGATTGCCCAGTGGCTCGAAAAGGAACCCGCAAGGCTGCGGAAAAAACGCCGGACATCCGTGCCGTGGCGGCTCTCGCTAAGGTGTCCATCGCCACGGTCTCGAGAACCATCAACGGCTCGCCGGTGGTGAGTGAGAGGCTTTCCAAGCGCGTGTGGCACGCAATCGGACAGCTAAACTATTTTCCCAATACGCATGCGCGCAGCCTCGTCTCCGGCCGCAGCCGCATTCTCGGCATCATCGTTGAAAATATTACCAATCCCTTCTTTCCAGAGTTGATTCAGCACTTCGAAGAAATAGCGGTTGCTAATGGATTCGAGATCCTTGTCAGTTCTTCGAACAGCGACCCTGCCGTGCTGTCAACCTGCGTGCGGCGGATGATCGAGCGCAAAGTGGAAGGCGTGGCCATGCTCACTTTCGGCGAGGAAGAGCCCGTGCTCGATCAACTGGCTTTTCATGACATTCCGATCGTGCTGGCCGAGTTCCGGCTCGATGACCCGAAGACAAGTACCATTCTGCTCGACTACACCACAGGAATATGCGCCGCGGTGAATCACCTGATGGAACTCGGACACCGGAAAATTGCCTTCCTGGCGGGACCACACAAGATTCATTCCGCCTTGACCCGCGAGAACGACTTCCACACTGCAATGGAAGCAGCGGGGCTCCCAATACAGAAGAAGTGGATTATCGAGTGCGACCACACGCTCAAAGGTGGCGTGTCCGGTTTTGGACGACTGCAGGCTTTGTCGTCCAAGCCGAGTGCAATTCTCTGTTCGAACGATATGACGGCGATCGGCGTGCTGCGCGCGGCTTACATGCAGGGTTTGCGTGTGCCCCAGGATCTCTCCGTGGTTGGCTTGGACGATATCGATTTTGCGGAATTCACGTTGCCGCCGCTTACCACCATCCGGCTTTCTCGTGCAGACCTGGCACACGCTGCGTTTGAGGCGCTTCGCCAACAGGCGGACGTACCTTCAAACGGAACCATCAAGCGCGAGTTCCTGGTTTCCACCAGTTTGGTGGTACGCGGGTCCACGGCGAAACCGGCAGCGGGAGATTGACCAATCGCCTGCTGAGGCTGGCGACGAAGAACCACAGAATCTGCTCCAGGCAATCTGGATTAGGGATATCCCTTCGAAGTATGCCGGGCGTTAATTGGCAGAGGTCCCGGCCGGATGAAGCCAGATTGCATTCCCTCCGCCGGAAACCATGTGCACTGTGAGCACCGTCGTTCGGTCAACGGTATCTTTATGAAACACGGTGTGGGTTGCGTCCACCCCTGCATCCGGCGCATCCGAGTAAATCTCCGCAATATACTTACCAGCGCCTAAAAAGCTGAGCGGAATCTGCACCGTGCGCGCATCCCAGTTCGTGATCGAGCCAACGTACCAGTCTTTACCGCTGCGCCGCGCCAGGGAGATGTGCTCCATGGGTTGACCGTTCAGCACACGTACTTCATCCCAGGTCGTAGGCACTTGGCGGATGAATTCGAAATCGTGCTGGCCGGCGTAATGTTCAGGGTAGTCTGAGACCATTTGGAGCGGGCTTTCAAGCACCACATAAAGAGCCAGTTCATGCGCTCGCGTTCCCAGGCTCATTGGCATCAGGTTACGAGCGACGAAGTTCGCGCGGTTGCCATTGCCAAACGCGCCGGGCGTGTAATCCAGGGGGCCGGCAAGCATGCGTGTAAAAGGCAGCGTTGTGTTGTGCACCGGAGTCGTGCGCGCGCTCCACTTCAAGTACTCCTTGCCCATGACCGCCTCTCGCGTAATCAGGTTCGGCCACGTGCGACGCAGACCATCCGGCTTGTAGGCTCCATGGAAATCAATCATCAGATGGTGCTTTGCTGCCAGTTGCACCACGCGGTGATAAAAGTCGACCATCTGCTGATCGTCTCGATTCATGAAATCGATCTTGACGCCTGCAATTCCCCAAGACTCAAAGAGGGGAAAAGCCCGGTCCATGTATTTGTCGACGGAGGTCCAGTGGGCCCAGAGCCAGAGCCGCACGTGTTTTTCCTTCGCATAACGAAGCAGATCCGGCATATCTATATCGGGATTGGTTCGCGTGATATCTGCAAGCTGGGCATAGTCGTCCGGACGACTGTGGGGTGCGGCGGCCCAACCCGCATCGATGAGCATGTAGCGAAATCCCGATGCCGATGCAAAGTCGATGTAATGCTTCATGGTGGCGGTGTTCATGCCGGTCTTGAAGCGGACGCTGGGCGCCGCATCCCCTGACCACCAATCCCATGCCGACTTCCCTGCCTGTATCCAGGATGTATCGGCGATGCGGGAGGGCGGATTCAGGTCTGGCACGATATTCGACTCAATCAGACGGCCCGGCTCGTTGCCAATCATCAAGACTCGCCATGGGCTGGTAAACGGAGTCTTCCCTTCCACCGCGACACCAGGCGCATCCAGGCGCGGAGAAAGGTCTGCCTGCAGGCCAAACGGCCCGCTATCTTTCCGCAGATACATGCCGGCATAGTGGTCGATGTCTGCCTCGGTAATGGCCACCCAGCCTACGCCAGGAACCTGCCCCAGGAGCGGCAGCCCGATGAGCCAGTCGCGATGCAGCCCGCTGACCTGGCGCATTTGATATTCGTCTTCGTAGGACGACTGGAAACCATCGAGGATCAAGGGATACAGTGTTGCATCTTTGTTGTAATTGAACTGCGTCAGCTCGTGTTGCAGGCGTACGCCTGGGATGCCCGGCTGCTCCGGAAGCACATACCGGAAACCGATTCCGTCATTGAAGACGCGCACTTCCAGGGAAAGTTGGCGGCCGGATGCATCGCGCAGGTGCACTTTGGCAAAGTTGTATTGCTCATGCACCGTTCGCGTTTTGCCCACCGGAACCGTGTATGTATCGTCGACGTGACCGGTCTGAACGTCGACTTGGCGCATTCCGGGGCCCAGTGCGGTCTGCCCTTCCAATTTGAGACCGAGTGTCGACTCGTCCATCAGCCATTTTCGGTGAAAATCGACTGAGTAACTGAGCGCGTCGTTGCCTGGCTTCAACAGCCGGTTTGCCTCGGCGTCGGAGAGGTTGAAGACGATCTGGCCGTCAGGCGAACTGACTCTCAGCCGCGACACATGAGAAATCTGCGCAGAGACCGAAGCCGCTAAGAAGCACAAACATCCCGCAATCAGAGCGCGCAATGGAGACACCCCTTCCCCGCTTGGACCAGCGTTCGCAATCAGTTTGTGTAAAGCCGTACATAGTCCACCAGAATCTCAGACGGAAAAACCGTGGTGGAGTCCGGTGGACCAGGCCAATCACCGCCGACTGCTAGGTTCAGTAACAGGAACTGTGGACCATCGTCGAAAGGCCAGGTCCCCTTCTGAGTGGCCACAGTGAAGGTAGCATATACGTTCGCGGGGCTGTCCACGTAGTATTCGATCGTCCCCTTGGACCAAATCAATCCGTAGGTGTGCCAATCCGCCGCAGAAAATCCTGTTGGATGATATTGAACGCCGCCATTCAATCCAGTCCCGTGGATGGACCCCTGGACCCAATCGAAGCCTTCGTTCTTCGGGTTGCTTCCGTCGACGTGCTCCATGACGTCCAGTTCGCCAGAGGCCGGCCAGCCAACGGTCTCAATGTTGTTTCCCAGGAGCCAAAAGGCAGGCCACATGCCAGCGCCTTCCGGCAACTTCATCCTTGCCTCCACGCGGCCGTACTGGAAACTGAAAAGACCCTGAGACTTGAGGCGAGCTGACGTATAAACCCCGCTGGACAGCTGCCGTGCAACAAGATGAAGCACATTGTCGGTGCCGACATACGCATTCGGGCTAGCGGTTGAGCACGGCGAGACAGCCGAACCCCATGCGCAATACGTTTCCAGTTCGTGATTTCCAAAGCCGCTGTTCCCCGCATCGTAGCCCCAGGTTTTCGGGTCCGGTTCTGCATCGGTGCTCGTCGAATTGGTGAACTCGTCAGACCAGACAAGAGTGCCGGCGGGTATGTCTAGTGAAAAACTCTTTGAGGCAACAGCGCTCTGGGTCCCCGCGGCCAATGCCACGGCCTTCAGGGTCAGGCTCGAATCCACAAGCAGTGGAGCCCCATACTTTTGAGACGACGAATTGGGCGCTAAGCCATCCAGTGTGTAGTAAATCGTGACTCCAGGGGTTGGATCGGAAAGGCTCACAATCTGCGCGCCATTTTGCGCTGCGGCCGCTGAGATGGCGGGGGCCGCCACCGTAGAAGGAGGCGGATCCGAGACTGCGGTATTCCCGCCACCTCCGCATCCGCACAGAAAAGCACCCAACAAACCAATTGCAGTTAGCATAAAGTTCCCTGTCCGCATTCGCGACTCTCTTGAAACCACTGCCTATTTTTCAATTGGCAGCCGATCTCGTTCACCATCTAAACATTCGAGATTTCCAGGCGTCAAACGTTGGAAATTGACTCGGAAACAAGCCGCGAGCCCGCCGGATGAAGGCGGGCGACCAAGCGCATCGTCCGCGGAGCTACTTTGCGGCGGTCAGGGCAGACACCGGAACCAGCATATCTTCCTTGCGCATCACCAGGTTGGTGGCATTCAGCGTAGCCAGCTCAAACCCGTGTCCGTGGGTGATGGCGTCTGTGGGGCAAGCCTCCACGCAGTAGCCGCAAAAGATGCAACGGTTGTAATCGATGTTGTAGACCTTTGCGTAACGCTCAGAGGAGGAGATGCGATTCTCCTCTGTGTTGTCCGCTGCCTCAATGAAGATGCAGTTTGCAGGGCAGGCTGCGGCACACAGAAAGCAGGCCACACATTTTTCCAGGCCTTCTTCGTCCCGCTGCAGCACATGGGCTCCGCGAAAACGCGACTGGAAAATCGCGCCCTTCATTGGTCCAGGGCCGTCCGGATAATTCTCCACCTGCGTGGGTTCCAGCATCTCGCGGAAAGTGATGCTCATGCCTTTGGCGATGCCGGCAAGGTTGCGCACAATCGACATACTGCAAGTATACGACGCTTTCCCGAACGGCCTCCCCGGACACTTTTCCGGACACGCACGAGGCGGTCCGCCAAGGGGCGCACATCGGTTTGTGGCAGGGAGAGGCGCCCGCAGAGACGCTCAAATAAAACCGCTCTTGCGGCCGGGCTTACTTCCCAGCCCCCCCCGTGAAGGATCGCCCGCTGTTACCGGCAGGGGTGGTCGCGGGTTGGCGCCGGGCATTGGGCGGCACCGTCTCCTGGCAAAGAGGCGAGTCCTGGCCCTGGGCAAGACCTCGAACGGACGTTGCCCCGCTGCAAAGGCGCAATTCCATATTCTGGGCCTGCTTGCCCGTGAGTTGCTGCACCCGCTCCAGCCCGGATACCGGATCCAGGTCGTACTGATACACGTAGTCCGCCGCCGGCTTGTGGCTGCCGTAATCAAAGTGGTTCCACGTGCCCACCGACTCGCTTCCATTGTCCTGCGCCATCACGGCGTACACCTGCGTCCACTCCACACCCGGCGGAGGGCTCGCGCTCCAGAGATGCAGGCCCTGCCCGCCGTGCATCCATCGCGCCGTCCAGGTGTGATGGCCGATGTCGTAATAGAACGACGTCAGGTAGGTGTCTGCCGGGCAGTCGTAGCAGTTGTCGTACAGAATGGCCGGCTCGGTCTTGCCTGGCAGGTAATGCAACCAGTCCGCCCAGCGAAGGTTCACACCCTTCAGCAGCGGGGTGACCAGGTGACTTGTGAGCGACACGCTCCAAATTGCGAAGGTATCCTCATTCGGAGCCGACTGAGCCGAGGAGCGCAGCGTAGTCACCACCAGCGCCGCATCGTAGCGAACGCCGATTTCGCGAATCGCAGTCCACTTCTCGCTCTGCAGGGCGCGGGTAACCCAAACAATCACGCTCTGGTCGGCTTGTGAGTGGAAATCCACCCAGTGGAAATCCTCCGGGCCTTGCTGGGCAAAGAGGGGAGAAGATGCAGCCACAGCCACCGCGACAACCGCAACAACCGCAACAACCATGCTGCGAAGGACACCACGCATAGGTTCAGGTATACCAGATGCGGTCCTGGATGACACTCAGATGCCCAAGCGGGACCAGATCGCGTCTACTCTCGCTTTGGTGTCGGCATCCATGGAGAGCATCGCCGGCCAAGGACGCAGGAATCCCTCTGCCTTCCATTTGCGCGTGGCATCGATGCCCATCTTTGACCCGAAGTTGGGCAGACGCGACGAATGGTCAAGCGAATCTACCGGCCCCAGCGTGAACTGTATGTCCCGCTCAGGGTCGATATTGTTGGCCGCGCGCAGCACCACTTCGCCAATGTCGTGCACGTCGCAGTCCTCATCCACCACGACGATGCACTTGGTGAACATCGCCTGGCCAAGCGACCAGACGGCGTTCATCACCTTGCGTGCCTGGCCTGCATAGCTCTTCCGGATGGAGACGATCATCAGATTGTGAAACACGGCTTCCACGGGCAGACAGACATCCACCAGCTCAGGAATCTGCATTTTCATCGCCGGCAGAAAAATTCGCTCCACAGCCTTGCCCATCCACGCATCCTCCATGGGCGGCTTTCCCACGATTGTTGCAGCGTAAATGGGGTCCCTCCGGTGTGTGATACAGGTGAGATGAAAGACCGGATACTCGTCGGTCATGGTGTAGAACCCGGTGTGGTCGCCAAACGGGCCCTCGGTGCGGAGTTCGCCGAGCTCCACGTACCCTTCAAGAATGATCTCTGCGTGCGCGGGCACTTCCAGGTCCACGGTTTCGCACTTCACAATCTCGACTGGCTTGCCGCGAAGAAAGCCGGCGATGAGAAACTCCTCCACTTCCGGCGGTGCCGGAACAATGGCAGAAAAGGTTGTCGCTGGGTCGGTACCAATGGCCACTGCAACTTCAAGCCGCGAGCCTTTCAAGTTTCCCATTGCCACCTGAGGCAAACCGCCGATGGGGCCATCAGGGATGGACACCGAGCCGCCCGCTGACTCAGCCATGGCAGCAACGCGCGCGGCCTTTCCGTCTGCTCCCGAGGCCCCTGCCGCGGCCTGACGCAGCGCTTCCCGGTAGTGTTCAGCTGCAACTTTCTGGCGCTGCCAGTGCATGCCGGTGGTCTGGCCGTCGTACACCTGCATCCGATACATCCCAATGTTGCGCTTGCCGGTTCTCGGATCGCGCGTGTGGACGCAGGGCAACGTGATAAACGGTCCGCCGTCGTGCGGCCAGCATGTGAGGATAGGGAACGCCGTGAGATCAAAATTCTCCCGCAGAATCACTTCTTTGCAGGGAGCATTTTTGGCGCTCACAGTGCGGGGAAACGCGTTGGCGACAGCTCCCAGTTGCGGCAGCATCTTGAGCTTGTCGAAGAGTCCTTCTGGAGCCTTCACATGCATCAAACCTTCGATGCGCTCGGCAATCTCATCCAGCCGGTCCACGCCAAGCGCCAATGCCATGCGGCGTTGGCTGCCAAACTGGTTAATCAAAACTTTGTGACCGGGATGCCCTTGAACATTCTCAAACAGCAGCGCCGGTCCCCCAGGAGCGTACTGCTGCTTCGTGGCGTCTCCAGAGGATCCTGCGCGCGGTTTCGCACCAATCTTAGAGACGCGGTCCGTGATTTCGGTGATCTCCAGGTGGGGGGAAACCGCTTCGCGGATGCGCTTGAGCTCACCGTGCTTTTCGAGGGTCTTTATCCATTCGCGCAAATCGTCGTAGGCCAAGGGTGTCTGCTCCCAGCGGGGCATGCTGCCCTCACTCATACTAAAGCTTTTGGCAGCAAAAGACCTGAGGCAGACGTATGCGGCATCGATGACACGCCGCGGGCGAGCAAATCCTTAACCAAACGCCTCATCGCGGGGCGAGTTCAACCCGCACCAGGGGCATGACTGGCTGAATGGCATCCATGGGATACCCTAGGCGCTTCCACTCGTCGTAGCCGCCGCGGAGCGGCCGCACGCGGTCGATGCCCAACCGATGCAGAGTCATGGCCGTCTTTGCTGCTGTTGCCTCGCTGGGGCAGGTGCAGTAGAGCACAATGTCCCGGTCGCGGGGGATTTCGTGAATCCGAGCCGCAAGCGCTTCCGGGGTGAAATGCTGCGCTCCGGGCAAGGTAAAAGGGTCTGGTAGCAGTTCCAGGGGATGGCGCAGATCGACGATGAACACGGGCTCGCCGGCGTCGAGCAGGCGCTTCAGCTCCTCCGGCTCGAGTCGTGCATCCACCAGTCTGCGCAGGAACCGCTGGCGGCGAACGACGCGCGCAAGGAAGAACCCCAGGATGCCCAGAACCAGCAATGTGCCGGAAAATCGCCCCACCCAATTCAGCAGGCTCGGGTTGCGCTTCAAGGCATCGCCAAACAGGCGCCCAGCGCTCAACAGCGCGCCGATCCAGAGAGTAGCCCCAATGCCGTCAAAGAGCAGGAATGCGCCATAGGACATCCCGCTCTCCCCTGCTACGGGAGGAGCCAGCGTGGCGAGACCCGGCACAAACTTGGCAATAACTAGCGTGGCGGCGCGGCGCCGGCCAAAGGAATCCTG
>DATKTQ010000174.1:0-23781 GCA_035531055.1 Occallatibacter sp.
AATGGTGTGGCGCGAGTCCAAGTAACGGGCGCTTACTGATTGCATACGTGCCGGGCAGGAAGTTGGAATTCGGCCGCTGCGCGCGTGCTACCATCTCGGCGAGGTTAGGAGAGTTGTCATGACGGGATATCAGGCCGCATACGAGCAAGCCAAGCGGGAGCGCGCCGAGATTCGCGCCACCATTGAGCATCTGCTTGTGCGCAGTGAGATGCTGGGCAAAGTATTGGACTGCCTGACGCCGCTGGTACCACAGCAGGTGCCTGCCGGCCCCGGTTCCAGTTCCGCCCAGGAGTCCGCGACGCAGGAACACTACCCACATGTTTCGGCCTGAGCGGACGTTCCGCCGCCGGACTTAGTACGCGGCGATTCCCGTAATATGCTGGCCGAGGATGAGCGCGTGGATGTCGTGCGTGCCTTCGTAGGTCTTCACAGATTCCAGATTCATCATGTGGCGCATGATGGGGTAGTCCTCGGTGATGCCGTTGGCGCCCAGGATGTCGCGTGCCATTCGTGCACATTCGAGAGCCATCCACACGTTGTTTCGCTTGGCCATGGAGATGTGCTGGTGGCCGACGGTGCCGGTATCCTTGAGCCGGCCGACGTGGAGCGAGAGCAGCTGCGCCTTTGAAATTTCGGAGATCATCCACACCAGTTTTTCCTGGATGAGCTGATGGCCGGCGATGGGCATCCCGTGGAACTGCTTGCGCGTCTGCGCGTATTGCAACGCGGTGGAGTAGCAATCCATGGCCGCGCCGATGCCGCCCCAGCTGATGCCGTAGCGGGCCTGGTTGAGGCACATGAGCGGGCTCTTGAGGCCGCCGGTGCCGGGCAGCAGATTCGACGCGGGAATGTGCACGTCCTGCATGGAAAGGCCGCTGGTGACGGAGGCGCGCAGGCTCCACTTGCCGTGGACCTCGTCGGCGCGGAAGCCGGGGCGGTCGGTTTCGACCAGGAAGCCGCGCACGCGGTGCTCCTCATCGTCCACCCTGGCCCAGATGATGGCCACGTCGGCGATGTTGCCGGAGGTGATCCACATCTTTTCGCCGTTAAGGATGTATTCCGAGCCGGACTTGCGTGCGGTGGTGGTCATGCCTCCTGGGTTGGAGCCGAAGCCGGGCTCGGTGAGGCCGAAGCAGCCGAGCTTTTCGCCGGTGGCCAGGCCGGGGAGCCAGGTGTTTTTCTGCTCGTCGGAGCCGAAGGTGTAAATGGGATACATGACGAGCGCGGATTGCACGCTGACAAAGCTGCGCAAGCCGCTGTCGCCGCGCTCCAGCTCCTGCATCACCAGGCCGTACTCCACGTTGGACATGCCGGCGCAGCCGTAGCCCTCGAGGTTGGCGCCGTAGAAGCCGAGTTCGCCCATGGTGCGTACCAGCTCGCGAGGAAAGCGGCCGGTGCGGAAGCACTCTTCGATGATGGGCGTGATGTTGTCGTTGACGAAGTCGCGCGCAGTGCGGCGAACGAGGAGCTCGTCCTCACTGAAGCCGGCGTCCAGATGAAGAAAATCGACGCCGGAGAACTTGAAAGCCATAATGAGACCTGCCGTTCACGGGAAAGAGCCCGAAAGCAAAGGCTAGCAGATGGGGGAGGGACGGGGGAAGAGCGGCTAGTTTGCGGCTGCGGCGGCGTCCTCGGCGTAGGTGGGGTAAGGCTCCGGCTCTGTACTGGTGGGCATGGAGGCCAGCGTGGCGAGATCGGCCTGCACATGCGCCCATTTTTTGGGGTTCTTCCGGGTGGAGATGGGCGCGTTTGGGTCGGCGTAGTAGGCCTGAATGTCCGTCCTGATGCCGGGAGGGATGGGCTGCTGCGGGTGGCGAACCAGATGATGCAGCAGGCGCGCGTAGGTCTTGTCCGTGAGCGAATAGCCGCCGGGTTTCACCACGTGGCCGGTGTCCAGGTCGCGATTAGGGAGCGGGTGGCGGCGGTCGGGCGGTGGTCCGGCGGGCGTGGTGGGGTTGTGCCAGCGGCGCGCCGTGGGCGGCGTAAAGCGGTCAAGGCGCTGGCGCAGCGCATTCTCAGAGAGAAGAACACTGTGGATGTACTTGGCCTCAGTGGCCTGCGTGGGACCCTTCACGTCAACGAGTTTGAGCGGGCCGATTTTGGGGAGAATAAACAGCAGGCCGGCCAGCGTATAGGTGCCGATGCCGGGCTTGCGCCGGTAATGGTCCCAGTCGTTCGCGGCGGCAACAGCGGCCAATTCGGCATCCAGCTGCTTCGTTTCGGCGGATTCGGTCTCAGGCGGCTCATTGTGACGATGCAGCAAGTTGACGGCGTAGGCGATGCGCGGAATGAAGGCGCGTACGGCGAAGCGATAGCCGGAGAGGTTGAAGCGGCGGCCGCGCAGGACGGAGAAGTTTTCCGTGACGCCGTAGGTCTGGTAAAAAGCCAGCGCGAGCTGGCGGACAGAGACCTTGAGGCCGACGTGGCGTAGAAAATGCACGGGCGCCATGCGGCGACGGTGGATTTCGTCGATGTCGAATGCGAACTCTGTTTGAACGTGCTGGTGCTCCCCCTCGCCGTAGCTGACAACGGAGCCGTAGCGGGCGCGGAGTCGAGGGAATTGAACCGGAACGGCGAGGTTGGTGGCGTACGCGTGGCCAATGGAGTCGCCGATGTAATGCGAGAGGGCACCGACGGCGAAGGCGAGCTCATTGGCATTGTGAGCGTTGCGAAAGAGGTTGACGACGAAGTCACCGGAGCGGACGTAGTGCGTGAGATTGGAGAAAGATCGGTCGCCAAAAGGGTAGTAGCCGATGTCCTGGATCACGCAGCCGCCGTAGGCATAGGCGCGCGCCTGCCGCAACTGCGCCGGCGTGAGGCCGGGGTAATGGCTCAGCAGCAGGGGAACAATCGAATCCTGCCAGGTGAGGTCAATCAGCTCCTCATGCGTGAGCAAGGAGTAGGCGGCTGCACGCTGCGCCAGCGGAGCAGCGAGAAGAAGTGCGAGCAGCAGGAATGCGCCCAACCGAATCATCCGCATTCCTTGTGGATACCAGCAGAGTCGCCTGCATGTCCATCGCAAACCTGCGCAAGCGGCGCGCGAAGGCAATCTGCAATCAGGCAAGGAACTCGCGCACGAAGGGGTCCTGCGAGCGGACCAGCTCGTGAATCGAGCCGTCGAAGATGATGCGGCCTTCGTTTAGCATCAGGAAGGTGGTATTGGGGTTGGTTTCGCCGTCGGGCAGGGAAACCATGCGCTGCTCGGCGTCGTCATAGCGGTGATTCAGCATGACAAAGGCATCCTGCAGACGGTGGGTGACGAGGAGCGAGGGCGTGCGGTAGACGTCGCGCTGCTTGACGATGAGCTCGATGATAGTGGTGGAAGTGACGGGGTCCAGGCCGCCGGTGGGCGAGTCATAGAGCAGCAGGTCTGGCCGGTGGATGAGGGCGCGGGCAATGGCGACGCGGCGGCGCATGCCGCCGGAAAGGCTGCTGGGGAAGAACTCAAACGTGCTCTCCAGGCCGACGAAGCGCAGGGCCTCCATCACGCGGGCATCAATCTCGTCGTCGGGCACTTCTTCCTGGATGAGCTGGTAGGCCACGTTGTCGCGGACGGTGAGCGAATCAAACAGGGCGCCTTCCTGAAAGACCATGCCGGTGTTCGTGCGCAAAGGGAAGAGATCCTCCTCGCGGAGGCGGGAGATGTCCTGTCCGAAGAGCAGGATGCTGCCCTCATCCGGGCGAATCAGACCGTTGGCCAGCTTGAGCAGTACGCTCTTTCCCACGCCCGCGGGTCCCAGCAGGATGCGGGTTTCTCCGGGCTTGACGCGAAAGCTGATGTCCTGCAGCACATGCGGGCCGCTGAAGGCGATGGAAACGTTGCGGAACTCGAGTACGGGCTCGGCAGACGGCTGCGGCGCGACGGGCGCGGGGTCGGAATGGAGGGTGGTGTTCATCGCGAAAAGAGCGCGATCATCACCTGGCTGACGAGGAAGTCCACCACAATGATGAGGACGGAAGAATTGACGACGGCCTGAATGGTGGAGCGGCCCACCCCTTCGGTGCCGCCGGTGGTCTTCATGCCGCTGAAGCAGCCGACCGAGGCGATGATGTAACCGAAGAAGAGCGGCTTGACGAGGCCCTGAAGAATGTCAGGAGCGCGCAGGTACTCATAGGCCATGGAGAAGTACTGGGTTGCGTTCTGGTGGTTCATGAAGACCGTGACTGCGGCGCCGCCGAGGATGCCGAAGGCGTCGGCCACGATGGTGAGAAAGAAGAGCATGCTGATGCTGGCGAAGATGCGTGGAGTCACCAACTTGCGCAGCGGGTCCACGCCGAGGGCGCGCATGGCGTCAATCTGCTCGGTCACCACCATGGAGCCGAGCTCACTGGCCATGGAGGAGGCGTTGCGGCCGGATACCATGATGCCGGTGAGCACCGGACCCAGCTCTCGAATCATGGACATGCTGACGAATCGGCCGGTGACGGCAGCGGCGCCAAATTGCGCCAGTGTGGCCGCCGACTGCAGCGCGAGTACGCCTCCGGTGAAAAAACCGGCTAAAATAACAATTGCGATTGATCCGACACCGATGATGTCGGACTGAATGAGGAAGTCTGCCCAGTAGACGGGCGGGCGATACAGGTTCGTGAAGGCGCGGAACGAGAACAGGGAATATTCCTGTACCGTGAGCACGAGTTGCTTGGCGGTTCTTTCGATCGTGTCCATCGCTCTCAGCTTCCCGAACCAAGAAACGCAGAATTGAGAAGTGCGGCCGCTCTCATGCACAGGATAGCGCATGGAGCCTCCGGGGCCGAGAGCCGCCGTTTGCCTTGAAGGGGTTGCGTGGACCATGCGCATCCGCGAAAGGCATTTACGGGTGCAGGGTCCAGTGGAATTGCCGCGGCCATGAGGCTGCGGCAATTGCGGCGCTCCAGGTGCCGGGGCCGGAAACTGGACACGAAAAACTGTTGGGCATCTAATTGTCTGAGTCATGAGGTGGTGACCATGCACTTATTTCGATTACGGCTGATCCTTGCGCTCGTTGGCTGCGTGACGCTGGTATCGGTTGCCTCCACCTACTTTGAAGTTCTGGCCTACAAGCACATGTTGCGGGAGGAGTTGCAGCGCCGCGCGCGCTGGATGGGCGCCGGCATGCAGGCGGAGATTCGGGCCGCCATGGAGCAGAATGACGGGGCGGCGCTGGCCGCGCTTGCGGCCAAGTGGCGCGCGCAGGAGGGGGTGCTTGGACTGGGGATCTATGACGTTCAGGGCAAGCAGCTGGCTTACTCGGGCGATGCCGGGGTGCTGCAGGCCGTTCGGGCGGAGCCGGTGGAGAAGTCGCTGCGCAAAGGCGCCGATGAGGGTCTGTTCGGGAGCGCGGGCGGGGTGGACTGGCTGGAGGAGTCAATCCCGCTGCACGACGGCAACACCCTGCGGGGTGCGCTGGTTTTGATGAGTGACGCGGGTTCCATCCGCAGCCAGGGCTACGACCTGTGGCGCAGGACGTTCTGGCGCATTTTGGCGCTTGTGGTGCTGATTGCGGGCGTCACGTTCCTGATGGTGCGCTGGTTCCTGATGCGGCCACTGACGCGCATGGCCGAGCGGCTGCGCCGGCTGCGAATTGGGTACGTGGAAGACCAGGGTGAGGCCAAAGAAGGCAGGGAGCAGGGAATCTTCAGCCCGTTGGCGCGGGAAGTGGAGACCATGGCCGAAAGCCTGATTGCCGCGCGGGCCGCGGCGGAGGCAGAGGCGCGGCTGCGCGATGCGGGCGAGCACCTGTGGACGGCCGAGCGGCTGGGCGTGCACATGCGGGAAAGCTCGGGTACGAGCCGGATCTTTGTAGTGTCAAACCGCGAACCGTACGTGCACGTGAAGCAGGGCCGGGAGACGGTGTGCCTAGTGCCTGCCAGCGGTCTTGTGACGGCCATTGAGCCGGTGCTGCGCGCCTGCGACGGCGTGTGGGTGGCCAGCGGCAGCGGCAACGCCGACGCGGAAAACGTGGACGAGTTTGACCGGCTGCGCGTGCCGCCCGATGATCCGCGCTACACCTTGCGCCGGGTATGGCTTTCCGCCGAGGAGGAGTCGCGCTATTACGAGGGCTTTGCCAATGAGGGTCTGTGGCCGCTGTGCCACATTGCGCACACGCGCCCCATTTTTCGCGCGGCAGACTGGGAGTGCTATCAGCGCGTGAATGAGCGCTTTGCCAACGCGGTGCTGGAGGAAATGGAAGGCTGCCAGAACCCGGTGGTGTTTGTGCAGGACTACCATTTTGCGCTGCTTCCGCGGCTGGTGAAGGCGGCGCGGCCGGATGCGCGGGTGGCCATCTTTTGGCACATTCCGTGGCCCAACCCGGAGGCGTTCGGGATTTGCCCGTGGCCTGCGGCTCTGCTGGACGGGCTGCTGGGCGCGGACCTGATCGGCTTCCACATTCCGCTGCACTGCAACAATTTTCTGGCCACGGTGGACCGCACGGTGGAGTCGCGCACCGATCGCGAACACATGACGGTGAAGCGCCACGGGCACATCACGGCGGTGCGTCCGCACCCGGTGAGCGTGGCGTTTGAAGGGCCGGCTACGCCTGTGACGGGCCTGGAGGACGATGCGGAAATGGCGGCAGAGAAGGCTGAGGTGCGCAATCGCCTGCTGGCCGACTATGGCGTGCGCGCCGAGTGCCTGACGCTGGGCGTGGACCGCATGGACTACACCAAAGGCATTGTGGAGCGGCTGCTGGCCGTGGAAGAGCTGCTGGAGCAGCACCCCTGGCAGCGGGAACGGACGACGATGGTGCAGATTGCCGCGCCCAGCCGCACGCGCATCCCCAGCTACGCGGATCTGCGCCGGCAGGTGGAAGAGACCACGGAGCGCATCAACCAGCGCTACCAGACAGCGCACTGGAAGCCGATTGTGCTGATTGTGCGGCAGTGCAACCATGACGAAGTGAACCAGTGGTATCGGGCGGCAGACGTGTGCCTGGTGACTTCGCTGCACGACGGAATGAACCTGGTGGCCAAGGAGTTTGTGGCCGCGCGCGACGACGAGGACGGAGTGCTGGTTCTGAGCCGCTTTACCGGCGCCGCGGTGGAGCTGCGCGATGCTCTGCTGGTGAATCCCTATGACACTGCAGGGGTGGCCAACGCCATCCACGTCGGCCTGGAAATGAACCGGCAGGAGCGGCGGATGCGCATGCGTCGCATGCGGCGGCAGGTGATGGAACATAATATCTATCGCTGGGCGGCGAGCGTGCTGGGCGCACTGCGCGAGCTGCGGATTGAGACCAACGGCAGCCAGGAGGCCTTTGGTCGAACCCCCGACCCGATGCCGGAAAAAGAGACGGACGATTCACACCTGAGACTGGCCTGAGGAAACGGAACTAAAGCGAAACGGAGACAAGGTTGACACCGGAAGCGGCGAAGAAGCTGGAGGAGTTTTTTGGTGCATTTGCAGGCGGGCCGCGCCCGCTGCTTCTGCTGGATTATGACGGAACGCTGGCCGGATTTCGCTTAGACCGGTTTCAATCGCGGCCCTGGGCAGGCGTGCGCGAGCTGCTCACGCGCATCCAGCGCGAAGGCCGCACGCGGATGGTGGTGATTACGGGCCGGCCGCCGGAGGAGATTGCGCCCATGCTGGGCCTGGATCCGCCGCTGGAGGTGTGGGGCCTGCATGGAGCCGAGCGGCTGCATCCGGACGGCCGCCGCGAGCACGACGAGATTCCGGCGGAGACACGCGAAAAGCTGGACGCCCTGCGGACGCAGCTGAAGCAGAATTCGCTGGGCGGGCTCTACGAGGACAAGCCAAACGCCGCGGTGATGCACTGGCGCGGCCACTCGCCGGCCAGGGCAAAGCAGATTGAGGGTCGCGCGCGTGTGCTGTTTGAGCCGCTGGCGGAGCTGGAAGGGCTGGCACTGTTAAAGTTTGAAGCGGGTCTGGAGCTGCGCGCGGGCCGCGACAAGGGCGGCGCCGTGCAGGAACTGCTGCACGAGGCCGGAGAGGGCGCGCCCTGCACCTATCTGGGCGACGACATTACCGATGAGGAAGCCTTCTGCGCCATCAACCAGGCCAGCGGGCCGCACCTGAGCGTGTTGGTGCGGCGGCAGCTGCGCCAGACGGCGGCGGACATTTGGCTGCGCCCGCCGGGCGACGTAAGGATGTTCCTGCGTCGGTGGAAGGATGCGCTCGGAGCATAAGTCTGCGTGTATGATGGCCTAGCGGCGCAGCTGGCCGCAGGCTTGGCAGGTTCTGCCGGCCGATGAGAACGGGTCCGGTTCCGCGGCCCGGCAAACAACCCCCCGGGATCGCCTCTCCCAGGCATCCTGAGAAATTCCGAGGAAAATCATTATGCATACGATTGGTTCCCGTCGACTCATCTCCATGGTTCCGGCGACAACGGCCTTGCTGCTGATCTCGCTTGTCACCGGCTGCAAAGGAACGTCCTCACCGTCCACCACCACGGACGCGCAGAATCCCGCGCCGCCGGCAGCGGCCGGCTCCAGCTCCACCTCGGGTGGGCAGGCGGGTCAGGCTTCCAGCAGCGGGCAGGCGAACTCCTACTCGAACAATGCCCCAGCACCTGCCCCGCGCCGCCCGCGGAGCGTGACGTTGACGGTGCAGCCGGGAGCGGCCATTACCGTGCGCGTGAATGAAACCATGAATGCCAAAACCTCCAACGTAGGCGATCCCTTTTCGGGCGAGCTGACTTCGGCGCTGCAAACCAGTTCGGGCGATGTCGTATTCCCGAAGGGCACGCAGGTGTCAGGCGAAGTGGTTGCGGCCAAAGGGCAAGGGCGATTCAAGGGGCAGGCAGTGCTGGCCATTGAGCTCAGGTCCATTGGCGGCGCCCCGGTGGCCGCGTCAGAGTACGTGGTGAGCGAAAAGGGTAAGGGCAAGCGCTCCGCAGCGTTCATCGGCGGCGGCGCAGGTGCGGGCGCGCTGATTGGCGGGCTGGCAGGCGGCGGAAAAGGCGCACTGATTGGCGCTCTGGCCGGTGGTGGTGCGGGCACGGCGGGCGCAGCCTACACGGGAAACAAGGCGCTCGTGATTCGCTCGGAGTCGATTGTTCACTTTGAGCTGCAGCAGCCGATTTCCAAGACAATCCAACGTTAACCGCGCAGAAGAAAGAACAGCCGCAACAGGCGAGCGCTGCCAGCAATGGTGGAGCAGCCTGTTGCGGTTTTGCTTTGTGTTTGCGAGAGAGCGTGCGGTTGAAGGTGCGGCGTGGAAGCTATTCGCGCGTGCGTTTGCGAATCTCGATGTTGAGGCGCTTGATTTTCTGATTGAGCGTGGAGAGCGGGACGTGGAACTGCTCGGCGGCATCAGTCTGGTTCCAGTTGCAGCGCTCCAGTTTCTCCACAATGATGCGGCGCTCGATGTCTTCCATGATGTCAAACAGCGAAGCGTTGGGGTTGTGCTCCAGCAGCGCGTCCTGAAAGCTGCGTCCGGTGATGTGGCCGGGCAGCAGGTCTGAGCCGATGATGGGGCCCGAGGAGAGCACCACGCCGCGCTCAATGCAGTTTTCCAGCTCGCGCACATTGCCTGGCCACTCGTAGTCCACGAGGGCGCGCATGGCGTCTGGCGAAAGCTTGCGCGGGGCCAGGCCGTTTTCGTTGGCATAAAATTCCAGAAAATGCTGGGCCAGCATGGGCACGTCTTCGCGGCGCGCGCGCAGGGGCGGCAGGTCCACGGTAATCACGTTGAGGCGATAGAAAAGATCTTCGCGGAATTGGCCGTCGCGCACGGCCTGGCGCAGGTCCACGTTGGTGGCGGCAATGATGCGCACGTCCACCTGAATTTCATGGATGCCGCCCAGGTGCATGAAGCGGCGGTCCTGCAGCACGCGCAGAATTTTGGCCTGGGTGTCGCTGCCCATGGTGGCAATTTCGTCCAGGAAAAGCGTGCCGCCGTTGGCCACTTCAAAGAGGCCTTTCTTGGACGCGATGGCGGAGGTGAAGGCGCCTTTGACGTGGCCGAAGAGCGTGGACTCCAGCAACTCCGACGGCATGGCCCCGGTGTTGATGGGCACGAAGGGCTTGTCCTTGCGCGGCGAGTTGGCGTGGATGGCCTTGGCGATGAGTTCCTTGCCGGTGCCGCTTTCGCCCTGGACCAGCACGGTGGAGCGGCTGGGAGCAACCTGCGCGACAAGGTCAAAGACGCGCAGCATGATGTCGCTTTTGCCCACGATGTTGGAGAAGTTGTAACGCTGCTTGAGCGTGCGCTTGAGCTGGAGATTCTCCTCCTCGGCGCGATGGCGGGCCACGGCGGAGCGGATGTCTGCCATCAGCTTCTCGTTGTCCCAGGGCTTCTGCACAAAGTTTTCCGCGCCGGCGCGGATGGCCTCCACCACGTTGTCCACGGTGCCGTAGGCGGTGATCATGATGACCGGCGTATCCGGCTGGCGCTCGCGAATCTGCGGCAGCAACTCCAGGCCGCTTTGACCGGGCAGCGCCAGGTCCAGCAGCACCAGGTCAAAGTTTTCCATATCCAGAATGCGCAGCCCCTGCTCACCGTCGGCGGCCATGGTCACCGAGTAGCCTTCCAGCGTCAGCAGCACCTCCAGCGATTCGCGAATGCTCGCTTCATCATCGATCACAAGGATGCTGGTACTGGCCGGCAAGCCGGAGTCGTTCGACAGGGGAGAAAGGTAATTCAATGGCTGGTCGACCTCAGGCATGGACAGACTTCCTTAAGAGGGGGAACTCGAGATGGAACGTAGTGCCGGCGCCCACCGCGCTTTCCACTTCAATTTTTCCGGCGTGCTCCTGGATGATGCCGTAGGAGACGGCCAGGCCGAGGCCGGTGCCGCGGCGCTCGCCGGGCTTGGGCGTCGTCTTGGTGGTGAAGAACGGATCGTAGATGCGTTTGAGGTGCTCGGGCGAAATGCCTGCGCCCGAGTCGGCAATGACGGCTTCCACGTGTCCGTTGGCCAGCGTGGCCACGCGCAGGCGGCCGCCGCCGGGCATGGCTTCCTTGGCGTTGAGCAGCAGGTTCAGGAAGACCTGCTGCAGTTTTCCGGGGTTGCCGTGGATGGCGGGCAATTGTTCGGCCAGATCCATGTCTACCAGAATCTGCGCGGTCTTCAGCTGATGCTCCAGCAGGGAGAGCGTGTCGCGGATGACCTGGTTCAGGTCGGTCTCGCGGAACTCCGTGGTGGAGGTGCGGGAAAAGTTGAGCAGGCCGCTGGCAATCTCGGACGCGCGGAAGCTCTGCTGCGTAATCTTTTCGAGCACGGGTCCGAAGCGCGCGTCCCCGCGCATCTGTTTGGTGAGCATCTGCGCGTAAGAGGAGATGACGGCCAGCGGTGTGTTGATTTCATGCGCGACGCCGGCGGCCAACAGACCAATGGAGCTGAGCTTGTCTGCCTGCGCCAGCTGCGTCTCCAGGGAGACGCGCTCGGTGATGTCGTCGACCAGGATGATGCGGCCCACGGCGACAAAGTGGCGTGAGAGAAGCGGGGCAATGGCGATGTTTGCGGTGCGCTGCTCGCCGGCGCGCGTGGTGATGGGGAACTTGTAGAGATGATGCACACCGGGCTCGTCGCGTACGCCGTCCAACGTCTCAATGAACTCCGGCGGAAAGACGCTGGCCACCGGCTGGCCGATGACCTCCGCGCGGCTGAGCGCGTACATGGCCTCCATCTGCGCGTTCCAGCTTTCAATGCGGTCTTCCAAGTCCAGCGCGAGGATGCCCACGTTGATGGACTCGACGATGTTCTCGTTGAACTCCTTCAACTGTTCGAACTCGCTGATCTTGGATTCCAGGCGGGTGTAGAGGCTGGCGTTCTGCAGGGCGATTCCGATATAGCTGGCAAGCGACTCGAGCAACTCCACGTCCTCGCTGGAGAGGAAGTCGCCGCCCAGGGTGCGGCCCAGGCCAATCACGGCGATGGTGCGGCTGGTGGCGGCGCGTTCGGCGTTGCCACTCTCTGCCACACGGCAAGGCAGGTAGTAGTTCAGGTCCAGCAGCTCGGCCGCCTGCTGCTCGGCCTCCGGCAGGTGCAGAATCTGCTGCGTGTTCTCAAAAAAGATGTGGGAGTGATCGGCGGAGCGGTCAAAGTGGAGGAAGCCGAGCGCGAGTTTGTCCTGCGCGGCCAGCGCCTCCGCGGTGAGCCCGTGCGAGGCCACCAGGCGCAGCTCGTCCGGCTCGCCCGCCATGAAGACGGCCACGCGGGCCACCAGCAAGGTGCGCGGCAGCCGCTCCACAATGGAGTTGAGCAACGCCTGCAGATTGGTCTCCGAGCTGAGGCCGCGGCCAAAGTCGACAAGCGCCTGGCGATAGTCGTAGCGATGGCGGTCAAAGACGCGGTCCACCCAGTTCTGCACGCGGCGCTTCAGCGGGTCAAAGATGGCCGCCGTCACCAGGATGGCGATGACCAGCGCGCCTTCGCGCAGCGCCTGGGGCGTGCCCGCGTGCACCATCTCCGCAATGATGGCGATGATGCCGAAGTAGGCGCCCAGCAGCAGGCCCGTGGCCAGCGTGTAAGCCACGCCGCGCTTGAAGATCAGGTCCGTGTCCATGAGCCGGTAACGCACAATGGCCCAGGCGAAAGTAAGCGGGATAAAGACCAGCGAGAGGCCGGCGATCTCGGTCAGCAGACCGGGTATCGGGATATCGAACAGGAACGGGACGGCGTAAAAGAGCGTGAAGGGCAACACCGCCAGCAGCGCGCCGCGGGTGAGCCACTTGAGCTGCTGGCGCAGCAGGGGCGAGTCCGCCTTGCGGTAGCTGAGCAGAAACAGCAGGGCCGCCACAACGTAGAAAGTGGCGTCGTAGGCGGTGCCGGCCTGGTCCAGCCGGTGCTTCAGCAGCTCCGTGGCCTCCCAGCGGTTGATGGCCATGACCCACAGGCCCAGCAGCACCACGCCGGGCGCATAAACCAGCGGCACCAGAAGGCGGCGGCGGAGGTTGCGCAGCCGCTCCTCAGGGAAGCTCAATGCAAAGTGGAGAAACAGCGCGGGCTGCAGCGATTCGGCCGCGATATTCAGCCAGAAGACGGTCCAGTCCAGCGCGTCCAGCTTGCCCGTGTACTTGAGCGCGTAATAAGCGAACGAGACCAGGCAAAAGACATAAAAATGGGTGGCTCGTGGCGCGGTCCAGCGGCGGAACAGGACGTAAATACCGATAGCCAGGTAGATGAGCCCGATGAGGCGCAGCGCCTGCTGCACGCCGCGTGGCGGTGGCTCAGGATACACAACGACTGGCGTGTCCAGCTGGATGCCGTCGCGGGTGATGGTGTAGTCGGCCTTGCCGTAAACGCCGGTGTGGTACAGCTCCCGCTGCAGGTCAGACATGTGCACGACAGGGTCGTCATTGACCGCGGTCAGCAGGTCATGGGCGCGGATGCCGGCGCGCTCGCCCGGAGTGTTGGGCAGCACCTTGTCGGCCACCAGCCCTGCCGCGGAGCTCGCCTCGCTCCACCAGACCCCGTCATAGGGCTGCTGGAACCGGCTTTCCTGCCGGAAATTCAAAACCGCGAGGATCACCAGTCCGGCCGTGGCAACGGCCAGCAGTGTCGCCTGCAAGCGGTTGAATAGGCTTGTCTCCATAGCGGGAGTTCCCTACAACACTCATCTGGCTGCACGTGGCTTGCCATGCACAGCTAAGGCGCCAAAATCCCGGAGGCTGTCACGGCAAGCAATTGATATTCCGCGAGATAGCGACGGGCGACTGCGCCGGGCGTCGACCCGGGAGCCACAGGGCCTCCGGGATTGTTTCAAAAACCATAGGTCGTCTACGTAGAAGAGAATCGACCTCTCGAATCTCATAGCCTCCTCGCGCGAGGCCACATACAAAGGATCTTGACCATTGTACGCCGAAAATTCGTGCCGATTCTGGGGTCGATCTGAACCCTGGTGGAAAAAGCCAGCTCAACTGAATTTGGCCACTAGGATTTTGCCTGGCTAGTCCTGGCCGTAGGTGGCTTTGGGCCCGTGCTTGCGCTGGTAGTGGTACTCGGAGACGTGGGTGGGGATGGCTGCAACCTCCGGGTTGAGCAGGGTGCTGCGGAAGGCAAGCCGGGCAATGTACTCGAGGACATCGGCGTGCTCTACGGCCTGCGCCGCGGAGCTGCCCCAGGTAAACGGGGCATGGCCGGCCACCAGCACGCCGGGTACGGCCACCGGGTCAAGGTTCTGCGCGCGGAAGCGGCGAACGATGACGGCGCCGGTGTTGCGCACGTAGCCCCCGGCCACTTCCTGTGCGGTGAGCGGCTCGGTCACCGGCACGGGGCCGTGAAAGTAGTCGGCGTGGGTGGTGCCGAGGCAGGGAATGGGGCGTCCGGACTGGGCCCAGGCGGTGGCGAACTCAGAATGGGTGTGGACGATTCCACCGATCTGGGGAAACTCGCGGTAGAGCAGGGTGTGGGTGTCCAGGTCGCTGGAGGGGCGCAGCGTGCCCTCGACGAGATTGCCGTCGAGGTCGGTGACGACCAGATCGGCTGTGGTGAGCGCGGCGTAGTCCACGCCGCTGGGCTTGATGACGACCAGGGGAGTGGAGCCGGAGCGGTCGATTCCGCTGGCGTTGCCGAAGGTGTGCGGGGCCAGGCCGCGGCGGGCGATTTCACGGTTGGCGTGGAGGACCTGTTCGCGAAGAGACTGCAGGAGCATGGCGGTTCCTTGAAAGGCAGGGGCCGGGCAGGGGTCGGGCAGGCCCGGCGAGCCTGCAGGTAAGCGTTTTCCTGCAACAGTGTACCAGTGCCGCGTCCCCGCGCAGCCAGTGGGAGCACCGGCAATGCGGCCCGGAATCGCCGGCAACGATTCATCCGCTGCAGGCCTGGCCAGTCACGCGAAGGCAAAGAAACGAGCAGCCGCTGTAAACTTGCCTACCGAGATGCCGTCTACCTGTGTGATGGCAGCCGGCACAACATTGGAAGCGGTAACCATGGAAACGGCGAACGAGATGGCCGCGGCAGAGTTCTCTCATGTTGTGGTGAGCCACCGTCCGCAGATTTTCCGATTTCTGCTGGCTTCCACGCGGGACGCGGATCTGGCCGAGACGCTGACGCAGGAGTGTTTCCTGAAGGCGCACCGCAACTGGGCCAGCTTCCGCGGCGAGTCCACCGCAATGACCTGGCTGATGCGGATTGCCATCAATCTGCAGAAGGACCACTGGCGGAACCGGCGCGTGCAGTTCTGGCGCACCACGCAGACCCATACGGTGGACATTTCCGAGGCCAGCGACTGGCTGCCGAGCGGGGAGTCCTCGCAGGAGCAGCAACTGCTGGCGCGGGAGCGGGTGGCGCAGGTTTGGCAGGCAGTGCAGGGGCTGAGCGAGCGGCAGAGGACGGTGTTTCTGCTGCGCTATGTGGAAGAGCTGGAACTTAGCGAGATTGCCGTAAGCACGGGACTGAGCGAAGGCACCGTGAAGGCGCACCTGTCACGGGCGCTGGCCCGGGTGCGCGGCAAGTTGGGAGGGAAGCGATGATTTGGAACAGGAGAGCACAGGTCGAAGAGCCTGCGGAGTTGGAAGCGCTGGATCCCGTGTTGCAGCAGTCGCTGGCGCACTTCAAGGCCAGCGTGCACGCCTGGAGCGCCGACGTGGAGAGCCGGCCGCGCACCGTGATGTCGACGGCTCCGCGCGTGCGGCGGCTGGCCGTTGGCTGGGCGCTGGCACTGCTGCTCGGGTTGGGTGGAGTCTCCGGCGTGTTGCTGAAGCGGCAACACCGGGAGCAACTGGCGCAACAGGCGCAACAGGCCCAGGAGCGCCAACTGGAGCAGCAGCGCGAGTTGGACGCCCAGCGCGCCGTGGCACAGCAGAACCTTCTGGCCAAGGTGGAAAGCGATATTTCCCGCGAAGTGCCAAGTGCGATGGAGCCCCTGGCACAACTGATGACCGACGATGCAACGCGGTAAACAGAAACATCACAGCAGACACACACAGGGAGGAAACACATGAGGATGAATCGGATGGCAGTACGGTTGGCCGTGGCTTTGGCGGCGCTTTGCACGGCGGGCTGGGCAGGCGCGCAGGGGCCCGGATCTGGAGTTGGCCCTGGCTTCGCGATGCACCGCGGGCCCATGGAGCGCGAGCTTGGCCCGCGCGGCGACCACGGACACTGGTGGAACAGACCGGCGATGGTGCAGAAGCTCAAGCTAACCGACGCGCAGCGCAAATCCATGGACGGGATTCTGCTGGGGCACCGGGAAAAGCTGATTGACCTGCACGCCAATCTGGAAAAGGCGGAGCTGGCCATGGAGCCGATGATGCGCGAGGATCATCCGAATGAGCCGCAGATTCTGGCGCAGATTGATCACATTGCGCAAGCCCGCGCGGAGCTGGAGAAAGCCAATGCGCGCTTCCTGCTGGCCATCCGCTCGCAGCTAACGGTGGAGCAGTGGAAGACACTCGAGACCGACTGGCGGGATCGCCGGGGCCGCCGCGACCGTGGAGATCGACGGGACCGGATGCACAACCGGATGTATCGGCATTTGGGTCCGCCGCCGGCTGGGCCGGGCGCGCCACCGGCTCCGGCCGATGCCACTCCTCCGACTCCGCCCACCGATGGTCCCGGGCCAGGCATGAATCCGTAGATACGGAAGAGGAAGGTTTGCAGCAGATCGATGGCGGCAAGGGGTGACCCTCTTGCCGCCGCTTTTTTGTGACGATTGCCGCTACTTTGGCAGCGCCTTGCTTCCCGTGATGATGAAGCCTGCTTCGGTTTTGGCTGCCGTCTCCTGCGGCTGCGCGCCGCCGACGGTCAGCGAGTATTTGCCGGGCAGGATGCTGCGGTTGCCCTGGTCGTCCACGCTCGAAAGCGAACGCGCGTCGATGTGGAGCGTGACTTCCTTGCTGGCACCCGGCGCAATGTGCACGCGGTCAAAACCCACCAGCGAGTGGATGGGCCCGTCGGCCTGCGGCGTCTTCAGGTAGGCTTCCACCACTTCGTCGCCAGCCATCTTACCCGTGTTGGTCACGGAGACGGTGGCAATCAGCGGCTCGCCGGCCTTCAGCGTTTCGCTCGACAACTTCACCGGGCCGTAGCGGAACGTGGTGTAGCTGAGCCCGTAGCCGAAGCCCCACAGCGGCGCGCCGGTGAAGTAGCGGTAGGTGCGGTCCTTCATGGAGTAGTCCGTGAAGGGCGGAATGCCGTCGAGCGACTTGTAAAACGTGACCGGCAGGCGGCCTGCGGGGTTGTTGAGGCCCGCCAGCGTGCGCGCAATCGCGTCGCCGCCTTCCACGCCCGGATACCACGCGGCCAGAATCGCGTTGGCATGCGCGTTGGACCAGTTGAGCGCCACGGCGCTGCCGCTCTGCAGAACCACAATCAGCGGCTTGCCGGTGGCGGCCAGGGCCTTCAGCAGATTCTCCTGCGGTGCGGGCAGTTGCAGGCTGGTGCGATCGCCGCCGTCAAAGCCGGGAATTTCGATCTTCATCTCCTCGCCTTCGAGCTGCGGCGAGAGGCCCACGAAAGCCACTACCACGTCAGCCTCTTTGGCGCGCGCCACGGCCTCGTTCAGCTGCGCCTCAGCGGGCGCCTCCCACTTGAGCGTAACGCCGCCGCCGGCGAGGTCGCCGGAGTGCGAGTACTCCAGCTGAAAGGTGTGCGGGTTGGTGTCCTTGAAGTCCACCGCGATCGACGGAATCTTCGGGAAGTCCATCACCGGCGGAGCGCTGGGCGAGGCGCCGGGCGCGGCCTTGAAGTTGCCCATCGCGGAGAGATCGTGCGCCGCGCGCAGGCTGCCTTCTGAAAGCACCTTGCCGTCGAGCAGGAGGCGATAGTTCTCCTTGGGCGAATACGGGAAGCTGTCAGCCGGCTCGATGGTGAAGACGTAATGTCCAGGCGCGGGCACGGTGAGCGTGCCGGTCCAACGCACGGAGTAGTTGTGCGTATCGACGGCCGGGTTGGGCTGGGCACTTTCCCAGTCGGCCTGCACGTCGGGCTCGGTGATCACGGCTACTGGACGGCCGGTCCAGTCCGGCGTGGCAAAGAACTCCGTCTTCAGGCCCTTGTTCAGTCCGAAGGCGGTGCGCGGCACGGGCACGCCTACGCCCTCAGCCAGCGTGGAGCCCTGCGCGTACAGAATCGGCGAGCTCCTGAACTGCTGTCCGATGCCGTCCAGCGGAGTCACCGGATCAAGCGGCGTGCCCACATAATTCCCGAGGATGGAAGGAAGCAGGTCCGCCGTGGGGCCGATGACGGCGACGCGCTGCGGCGCGTCCTTCAGCGGCAGCGTGCCATCGTTTTTCAGCAGCACCATGGCTTCTTCCGCGGCCTTCAGCGCAACAGCGCGGTGTGCGGGCGAAGCATCGTCGGAGTAGGGAATGAGGTCCATCGGGCTGGAACCCTGCGGGTTGAACAGGCCCAGCATAAAGCGCGCGGTGTAGAGCCGCTCGGCGGCCTGCGTTACCAGGTCTTCACTCACCAGACCCTGCTGCACGGCATTGGCCAGCGTGTTGAAGCCCGGCGCCCAGATGCTGCAGGAAAGGTCCGTTCCCGCCTCGAGCGAGAGTGCGGCCGCGTGTTCAATGTCCGGCGCCTTCTTGTGGCCTTCATATACGTCCACAATCGCGCCGCAGTCGGAGACCACAAATCCCTTGAAGCCCCACGCGTCGCGCAGGTGATCCTTCAGCAGCATCTGGTTGGTGCATGCCGGCCAGTTGTCAATCGAGTTGTAGGCGCACATTACGGAGTCCACGTGGCCCTGCGTCACGGTGGCTCGGAAGGCCGGCAGATAAGTCTCTTCCAGATCGCGCGGGGAGGGGTCCACGTTGAAGCCGTGGCGCAGCGGCTCGGGTCCGTTGTGCACGGCAAAGTGCTTGCTGGTGGCGATGGCGCGCGGGTGCTCGGGATCGTCGCCCTGCACGCCTTCCACAAAAGCCACGCCCATTTCGCCCGTCAGGAAGGGGTCTTCGCCGTAGGTCTCCTGCCCGCGTCCCCAGCGGGGATCTCGAAAGATGTTGATGTTTGGCGACCAGAAGGTGAGCCCGAAAAAGATGCGGTGGTTACCCTCGCGCTGTGCCTGGTTGTACTTGGCACGCGCCTCAGTGGAGATGATGGTTCCCATGCTGTGCACCATCGTGGGGTCCCACGTGGCAGCCATGCCGATGGCCTGTGGAAAGACGGTGGCGTATCCGGCGCGGGCCACGCCATGCAGGGCCTCGTTCCAGGTCTGGTAGTCGGGAATGCCCAGCCGCGGAATCGCCGGGGCCCAGTCTTCCAGTTGCGAGGCTTTCTCTTCCAGCGTCATGCGGCTCACCAGGTCATGCGCACGCTCCTGCGGAGAGAGGCTGGTGTTGAGATAGGCGGGTTCCTGGGCCGGGGCCAGTGCGGCCGCGAAGGCCAGGATGAGGGGCAGCGTTAGAAGCAGGCGACGATTCAGCATGGGTGCGTTCCTCCACAGGCAGAGCGGGTTCCTGCCCGGCGGTTGCCGCGCGGCAAAGCGCGGGCCAACGCAAGGCAAGGAATGCCTGCCGCAGAAACTCTACTAGGCCCAGGGCAGAGTTGGCTAGGTTTATCGGTTTACTTGGGAAGAATTAAAACGGCTCGCCGGGGATGGCAAGGGGGCTGGAAGCGGCGGCGTCTCCCTCCATGCGGGTGAGTATCTGCGTCATCTGCACAAACTCGTCATAGCCGTGCAGCGGCTCGAGCCGGGGGTCGGCGAGCATCTGGAAGAACCACGGACAGCGGGTTCTGTCGGCGTTGCGCAACTCTGCCAGCGCGGTCTCGTGATCCTCCAGCGCCACGCACACGGCGGGAAAGAATGCGCTCAGCACAAAGCGCTCGCGCCTGAGCCACTGCATGCGCTCAAGAATGGCGCGCGCCTGGTCCCGCTGGCCGCAGAGGGCAAGGGCATAGGCGTGCACGGCGGTGGCCGGATCGAAATAAGGCGAGCGGCGGGAAAGCTCCTCTGCCAGCTGCACGGCGCGGTGCGCCTGCCCGGAATGCGCCAGCAGGATGGCGCCGTAAAGGATTGGACCCTCATGCTGAGGGAACAGCTCCAGCGCGCGCTCTGCCTGCTGCAGGCTGGCCTCCGCCTGGCCCGCAAGGTGGCGCGTCCAGGCCAGTCGCGCATGCAGCCACGGCGAAAACGGATCCAATACGAGAGCCTGCTCCAGCATCTCAACGGCTTCCGCAAAGCGGTGGCGGCTGAGCGCGAACAAAACACGCGCGCGCGTGGTCCACGGATCATGGGGAAGATGAGCGCACTCGGCAAAGGCCTGCAGCGCGCCGGGAAGGTCGCGGTCCACGTGAAAGCGGACCCAGCCCATCGCCGGCAGTACAGCCTCCGCGCCCGCAAACTCCGGTGGAATGGCCGCGGCCGTGCGCCGCACCTGCTCGGCGGCCATCGTCGGCGCCATGAATCCATAGAGCGACTGCGTAATGCAGACATTGACCAGATCCACCTGCGCGGGCACTAGCGAAGGGTCCAGCTCAGTGGCGCGAAACAGATGCTGCAGGCCGTCCTGCATGCGATGCCGCTGCAGCGTCTGCCACTCGTAGTGCCCGCGCCGAAACAAGTCCCAGGCCTCCCGGCTTTGAGGCTCCGGAGAGTCGTTTTCCGGGCGCTCCTCTGAGGCGTAAATGGCCAGCCCGCCTTCTCCCAGGCGGGTTGCCAGGCGCTGGGCAAGCTCCTGCTCCGCGGCGCCGATGCGGTCCAGCGGAATCAGCACGTCCTCCACCCAGACTTGTGTGTCGTCGGCCACGCGAATCATCTCCGCTCGCAGACGCAGGTGCGCGGGAAATGCGCGCAGGCTTCCGGTCAACATCAGGTCCGCCTGCAACATCTGTCCCACCTGCTGTGCGGTTCGTCCGCTCTGCGCCAGCGTAAAGGTGGAGTCGCGCGCGAGAACGGCAAAGTGCAGCGTCGGCATGCGACTGAGCAGAGCAAGAGTTTCCTCGGCCACGGCCTGGCCCAGGAACTCCGGCACGTGAGCGCTCACGGCAAAAGGCAGAATCGCCACGCGCAGCGTGCTGCCCGGCAGGCGGGAATCCTGCCGCTCCACGGGCGCCGGAATGCGGTAGCCACGTTTGTAGACGGTCTGGATGCAGTCGTCCGGCTGTAGCCGCGCGCGCAGTGAAGATACACATCGGGGCACGCTGTCATCGGTGACGTGAAGCTGGCCCCATAGCGCAAACTTCAGTTGCGCGGGAGTTACAAGCTTTCCGCCGGCCTGCAGCAGAAGACGCAGCGCGGCCAGTTCCTTGGGAGGCAAATGAATTTCGTGCTCGCCCCGGAGCAAGGCATCGTCGGATGTCAGCCGGTATTTTCCAAACCAGTACTCGGGCTGCCGCGAATGCGGCAGCTCCGGCGTGCCTCTATTCTTCATTTTAACCAACGCGTCTTTCCGCGCTTCGGTCAGTTACGTCAGGAGCGAACCTTCGCCTCACAGGCAAAGGTTCGCCTCACCCGGCGGCAGCCGAAACGTTTGACTAGCGACCCAGGGAAAGGACCAAGAAACAATTTGCTGCGCCTGTGCCTCTGCGGGCACACGGATCTGGTGTTCGGTTCGATTATCCACGCGGAACGAGATTGGCATAGATGCCGCACGTGGTAGTTTGGCGCGCTTCCGGTAATAGGCAAACGGTTACTGGAAGGCCATATGGGCCGGCATTGCGGATAAGTTCCGCAGCGGCTCAGTGACGCGGTTTGATGGAGTAACTCAGTCCCATGGTGAATTGGAAGGAGTTACGTCGCGTTGGTGGTTCAGAGGTTGGCGGATTATTTAGATAGCTGTCGATGGTGCCCACAGAGAAGCTCAGGTTCTTATATGCCGGAAACGTCACAGAGTTGGTCTCGTTGGCGGAGTAGGCATGCATCTGGTTATAAGCCGGCAGATAAGCAACACCCTGAGAAAGGGCCAGGAGGCGCAGGTGCAGCACATAGTTGGCAGCGAAGGTGGAGCCCACCAGGTTCTGGTTCGGGCTGGGTGCCGGCGCGCCGGTGAGGCTGGGGATGAACTGCTGCTTTTCGTATTGCAGGGTGGCCTTCAGGTCGGCTTCCTGGCGCGGGGTTTTCAGCACCGTCCATCCAATGCCGGCGCCGTAGACTTGCTGCAGGTCGAGGCTCTGGCTGTAGTTGTGGTCAAAGGCTGTTTGCGCCAGTGCGAAAAAGCGCCCGGAGAAGTACTCATCGCGCTCGGCATCGGCGTGATAAATGGCGGACTTGGTCACGGTCTCCGGAACATATGCGCCTGCGGAGAAGTATCCGGGCTGTATGATCTTGCCGAAGGAACCGGTAAAGCTCAGCGAGGTGCGGTTGCGCGGCTTCAGCCAACTGGCCTCAGGGATCACTCGTTCCAGGCGGATGCCCCCGGTGACGGTGTACTGCTTCTGCGTGGCGGTGACCACGGTGGCCCCTGCGGTGGCAGCACCGCTCCAGCCGGAGAGGATGTTCTGGCAGCGACACCTTACGTGGTCCACTGCCGCTTGTTTCACGATGAAGGCGGTCTGCTTGACGGAAACCGGCGCCAGCGCGGGTCCTTCCTCTGGCTGCACCACAATCTCGCCGTTCTCCACGGTGAGCGTGCCCACGGGAATCGGCTGCCGGAGCTTTTTCCCGAGCAGCTTCACGCTCTTGTCCACCACGGCAAAAGTTTCCTGCGTGCGCAGGCTGTGAATCTTGTCCCAGTCGAGGGTCACGTCGCCCAGCGGATCGGTATGGAAGATCACTTTGCCATCCACCGCGCGCACAAAGTGTCCATGCAGCGTGTCCCCATTGCTCAGCACCAGCACATCCTCAGGCGCCGCGGGATGCGCAGCCTCCTGCGCCAGGCAAGCGGCGATGCCGCCGGGCAGCAGAGCCAGCGCAAGCAGAAGGACACTTCCGATCCACAACAGAGAGATTTTCCTTCGCAAGCAAGCCGGCATGCAGTCCATTCGCCTTTCCATCCTCCTGATTGAAGCCGCTCCGTGGTGCGCAGCAGCCGCGGAGCCTCTTCCATTGTGACGCGTCAGGGCACGCTCGATGTAGCCTCCGCGGACCCGGGAGAACCAGCATCACAACCCCGTCACGAATACCGCGCACTGGAAATCGGCCACGCATTCTTCCAGAATTCTTCCAGAATTGCGGGCTCATCCGCTGACACACTGGCTGCGGAGTCCATCTAATGTCGCACTCATCCTCGCACGCGCGCTGGTCGCTGGAGCCCTACTGCATCGGCATGAAGCTGCGCGCCCTGCGCACCCGCAAGGGGCTCACACTTTCCCGGCTGGCCGCGGAGACAGGTCTATCCACCGCGCTGTTGTCCAAGCTGGAGACCGACCACATGATTCCCACACTGCCCACGCTGGCGGCCATCTGCCGCGTCTACGGTGTGGGGCTCAGCCACTTCTTTTGTGAGGCAACCCGCCATTCGCTCTCCATCACGCGCAAGGCGCAGCTGCTTGCCCGGAGCCGAAGTCCGGAGGATGCGCGGCTGACGCCACTGCAGGGTTCCATGGAACCGGGGGGACTGGAGGCGCAGCTCCTCGAGCTTGCGGCCGGCGGAGCGGCCCACTTGCCTGGCGGCAAGCGCCTCACCACGTGCGTCGTCTACGTGCTGCAAGGGCAGTTGCAAGTGGATGTCGGCGGCGTGCAGGAGACGATGGAGACCGGAGATTGCGCCGCGCTGGAGACCGAAATGGCCACTTCGCTCTCCGCCACAGGCGGCCAGCCTTGCCGCGTACTGATGGTCACTCCAGGCGCCTGAAAGCCTTTCCGCAGAGTCGCAAATCCGTTATTGCCGCGATGGGAGCGAGTCTGTACGATGAGGGGTTGCCCGAGGGACCCAACCCATGCGACCGAATGTGAATTTGATGAAGGCGACCCTGACGGGGGCGCTTGGCGGGCTGTTGTTTGGCTTTGACACGGTGGTGATCTCCGGGATCATCGACGCGGTGACGCGGCTGTATCACCTGAGCGACTACGGCAAGG
>DATKTQ010000175.1:0-15731 GCA_035531055.1 Occallatibacter sp.
GGAGATTACGCTGATTGGCCAGGACACGACCTGCTACGGCGAGGACCTGGGCCTGAAGGACGGATTGGCCACGCTGCTGGACACGTTGGCGGGGATTGAGGGGCTGCGCTGGCTGCGTTTTCTCTATGCGTATCCGAACCGCATCACGGGTAAATTGCTCGAGACGATTGCGAAGCACGACAACATTTGCAAGTATCTGGACGTGCCGCTGCAGCACGCGTCGCCGACAGTGCTGAAGACGATGAAACGCGGCGCGGGCGCGGAGATTTTTTTGAAGACGCTGGAAAAGGTGCGCGCAGCGGTGCCGGGCATCGCGCTACGCACGTCGTTCATTGTGGGTTTTCCGGGCGAGTCGCCCCGTGACGTGGAGATTCTGGAGGCGTTTGTTGCCGAGGCGAAGTTCGATTGGCTTGGCGTTTTCAGTTACTCGGACGAAGAGGGCTCTGGCGCGCATGGGCTGGAGAGCAAGGTGCCGAAGCGCTCGATTGAGGCGCGCAAGAAGCGGCTGATGAAGTTGCAGCAGAACATCAGCATGCGGGCCAAGCAGCAGTGGGTGGGCCGCGAACTGGTGCTGCTGGCCGAAGGCGAGAGCGAAGAGACGCCGCTGCTTTGGGAGGGCCGCACCGAGTTCCACGCGCCGGAGATTGACGGCAAGGTCTACATCAATGACTTTGGCGATCTGGACGGGCTGGAAGCGGGGCGATTCTATCGCGCCGAGATCACCGAGGCGCATGAGTATGACGTGGTGGCGCGGGTGACGGGCGGGCCGCTGTAAACTTTCCGCGGGGATCTGAGGGATGGTTGCGAAAAAGAAACAGTTGAATGTGTTGCGCTGCCCGACGTGCGGCATGCTGGTGCAGCCCAAGGATGAGGACTTTCCGTTCTGCTGCGACCGCTGCCGGAAGATTGACCTGGGCAAGTGGGCCACTGGCGTGTACCGGATCAGCTCGCCGATTCTGGACCCGGATGTTCTGGAAGATCTGGGCGAGTTGACGGGCGGCCAGTCAAAGGACCGCAACGATGACTGAGCCCGGCAAAGCGGCACACAAAACATTCTGGGCTTGGACGGTGGCCACGTTTTTTGGGGCCGGACTGGGCAAGCCGGGGCCGGGCACGTGGGGCTCCGTGGCGGCGGTGCTGCTGTGGGCCGCGTATGGGCTGGGCGCGCATCCGACGCCGCGTATGCTGCTGGCTGCGCTGGCGGTGGGCATTGTTGTTTCGATTGCGCTGGGCGTGCCGGCGGCTACGATTGCGGCGCGGGAGAGCGGACGGCACGATCCGGGCTTTGTGGTGGTGGATGAAGTGGCGGGGCAGTGGATTGCGCTGCTGGGCATGCCGCTGGACTGGCGGTACGGCTTGCTGGCGCTGATCCTGTTTCGGCTGTTCGACATCACCAAACCCTTCCCGGCGCGGCAACTGGAGCGGCTGCCGGAAGGCTGGGGCATCGTTTTCGACGATGTGGCCGCCGGGCTGTATGCTTTGGGTGTAGCGAGTTTGCTACGGATCTGGATCTAGATTTCCTATGCCGCGCATCCGTTCCCAATCCGCCGTGGAAGAGGACTCTCACGAGCCGCGCATCGACGATATTGTTCCCGCGGTGGCGTTGCCGCTGGGGGACGTGGAGCTGGCGGGCGCGCATCTGGGACCGCAGGGCTCGACGATACCGGCGGTGACGGTGGGCGCGCATCCGGCGCACGTGCTGATGAGCCGGCCGGGGCGGTTGGCCTTTCGGGTGCCGGAAGAGGCGGCGACGGGCAACATTGAAGTGCGATCGCCGGCGGGCGTGAGCAACGTGGCGCCGCTGCGGGTGGCGCGGGAGCTTTCCAGCGGATTGCACCCTGTGACAAGCCCGGCGGTGAGCCGCTCCGGGATGGTGTATGCCACCATCTCCGGCCCTCGAGGCAAGCAGACGCCGGTTTCGGTGGTGCGCATCAGTCCGGACGGGCGGGGAACGCCGTTTGTGACGGGCGTGTTGAACGCGACGGGGCTGGCCTTCAGTCCGGAAGGCGACCTGTATGTGACCTCGCGCGCGGAAGGCAATGTGTACCGCGTGGACGGCGCGGGCGAGGCGACCCTTTATGCCGAAGGCATGGGCGTGGCTACGGGGGCCGCGTTTGACCGCGAGGGCAACCTGTTTGTGGGTGACCGCAGCGGGACGATTTTCAAGATTGATCCCGAGCGGCGCATTTTTGTGTACGCCACGCTGGAGCCGAGCATCTCTGCTTATCATCTGGCGGTGGACGGCGAGGGAACCCTGTATGTGACGGGGCCGACGCTAAGCTCAAATGACGCCGTGTGGGCGATCAACCTGCAGGGCGAGGCGCGGGCGTGGTTTCGCGGGCTGGGACGGCCGCAGGGGCTGGCGCTGGACGCGGACGGCAACGTGTACGTGGCGGCCTGCTACCGCGGCCGGCATGGACTGGTGCGGGTGACGCCGGCCGGCGAGGCGAGCCTGGTGGTGAGCGGGAACAACCTGGTGGGCGTGGCGTTTTCTCCGCTGGGCACTGCGATTCTGGCAACGAGCGAAGCCGTGTTTGACGTGGACCTGGGCGTGGAAGGGCTTAGCATCTTCTAAGTTCCGACGCCGCCGCTGTAAGCTGGTTGAGAGGCGCGACGGCGAAGGGCCAGCCGCGATTCCCTGCTTTTATGAAATCGGAAATCATTGCAGTCGGCTCCGAGATGCTCACGCCGTTCCGGCAGGACACGAATTCCCTGTATCTGACGGAGAAGCTGAACGAAATTGGCGTGACGGTGGCCTTCAAGACGATTGTGGGCGACCGGCGCAAAGACCTGGTGAGCGCGATCCGCACGGCGCTGGCCCGGACGGACATCCTCATCCTGATGGGCGGGCTGGGCCCGACCGAGGACGACCTGACGCGCGAAGCGGCCGGCGAGGCGCTGCACCTGGCGGTGCGGCGGGACCACAATCAAGTGGCCGCGCTGCACGCGCGGGCCGCGACGTGGCGCATGCCGATGGCGGAGAACAACCTGAAGCAGGCGGACGTGATTGAGACGGCCACGGTGCTGCCGAACCAGAACGGGAGCGCGCCGGGGCAATGGCTGGACGCGACGTTTGAGGGCTATCGCAAGCTGGTGATGCTGGTGCCGGGGCCGCCGAACGAGTGCCGCCCTCTGTTTGACACGGAGTGCCTGCCGCGGCTGAAGGCGGTGCTGCCGAAGCGGCACATTGCCAAGCGAACCCTGAAGGCGGCGATGATTCCGGAGTCGCAGGCCGACAAGCTGCTGGCACCGATTTATACGCAATACGAGGATGTGGAGACGACAATCCTGGCGCACGCGGGGGACATCCAGCTGACGCTGCTGTGCACTAAGGCCGACCGGGATGCCGCGGAGCGGCGCGTGGACGAGCTGGCCAGCCGCCTGGAAGAGGCGCTGGATGACTGGCTCTACTCTTCCGAGGGCGAATCGCTGGAGCAGATTGTGCTGTATTACCTGGGGCTGCGGCAGGCGACGCTGGCGGTGGCGGAGAGCTGCACGGGCGGCATGGTGGCGCAGCGGATCACGGGCGTTCCGGGCAGTTCGCGGTCGTTTTTGGGCGGCGCGGTGGTGTACTCCGATCCGCTGAAGACGAGCTTTGCCAGCGTGCCCCCGGAGCTGATTGCCAGCCACGGCGCGGTTTCTACGGAGGTGGCGGCGGCGATGGCTGAGGGCATTCGCAAGCGCGCCGGCGCAACCCTGGGCCTGGGCGTAACGGGGATTGCCGGGCCGACGGGCGGCACGGAGGAGAAGCCGGTGGGGCTGATCTACTTTGCCGTGAGCGACGGGCGGAAGACCGACACCTACCAGCGCACCTTCCGGGGCGGGCGCGAGCGCGTGCGCCAGTGGGCCGCGCAGATGGCGCTGGACCTGATCCGGCGCAAGCTGATGTAAGCGCGCCGAAGGCTACTGCGGCGTCTTTGGCGCAGTCTGGGGTTTAGTGGCCGGCTCTGCTTTCTTGCCTGCCGCTGGCTTTGCGGTGTGGCGGCGGCGCGTGACGTGGCGCGGCTTGGGCTTGGCGCAGGGCTTGGGCGGCGGCGGCGCGGGGCACTGGAAGGCCGCCTGCTTTTGCACTTTCATGCGGAGTTCACTGATTTGAAGTTCCTGGGCTGTGGCGTCGGCTAGCAAGCGGTCATTAAAGGCGAGGCGGGCGCGCTCCAGGCTGCGCATGGCGAGTTGGAGTTCCTGAATCTGGCCGGACGGAGCGGCGATGCGCGCCGCATCAAACACGCGGATCAGCACGTCATAGAGAGCGCCAACGTGGCGGACGACGGGCAGTGAGTGGCTGAGGGACTGCGGCGCGGCGTCGGCATCGCGCAGCAGCGGCGGCAGGTTGACGCGAATCTCCTGGAGGATTGCGTTCATGTCCTGTTCGGCCTCATCGCGGACGGTGCCGCGCTTCCAGCGGCTGAACTGCAAGCCGCTGAGGGTGAGCTGAACAGACTGAAGCGATGGCTTGAGCAGCATGGAGGGCAGCCCAGCGGGCGCGGCGGCAATCGAGGCGGGAGCGGCCTGCGCGGCGCAGGACAAAGGAGAAAGTATCAGGGGAGAAAGGCACAGAGGGGAAAGGCATAGGGCCACAACAGCATGGGAGAAGGGGGAGCTTCGCATCGGTAAGAGACTCCTTTTGGTCGAAAGCGCGCTTTGCGGCCCCGGCCGGGGATTCCCAACAGTTTATTCCCCGAAGGCGGAGGCTGGGCAAGGAAGGCGGATGCCGGAATGGAGTGCCCGCCGGCAAGCAAAAGATTGACGCCCGCTTGCCTGCTTTGCAAGACTCGGCATATGGCTTACAGCGGCAAGGTGGAGTACGCGCAAGAGCGCAAGTTTCGCGAACGCAACAAACCCTACTATCGGCTGGCACACTGGCCCATCTGGATCTGGGTATTTTTCCTGGCGCCGGGGCCGCTGACGTTTTCGTTGTTTGCGCACGGCTTTACCTGGGAGAACTCGGCGTGGCTGGCGGCAGTGCTGGTGGGCACGGGCATTGCGGGCTGGCGCGCGCAACTGCCGGGCGTGGAGCACCGGCCATACATTCTGCGCTTTGACGAGGACAAGCCGAACCCGCTGTATCGGCGCGTGTGCTACACGTTTGCGTGGAACGCGGCGCTGAGTTTTGCGCTGCTGAACCTGGCCGGACTGGTAATCGCGGTGGCGACCGGCTTGTGGACCATGAAGCAGCTTTACGAGTACGCGTACCTGCCGCTGAGCCTTTTGATTTTGTCATTGGGCGCGCTGGGCAAGCTGCCGCGCGTGGGCCCGCGGACCAAAGGCGAAGGAACGGAGCGGCGCTACTTCTACGGCACGGTGTGGGCGGTGACGGCGGCGCAGACGGTGCTGCTGGTGCTGTGGAAGACGCTGCCGCGCACGCACTCGGCGGACGAGGTGAAGCTGGCGGTCTACGTTGCCGTACTGGCCCTGATGGGCATGTTTGCGGCGCAAGGCAGGCTTTATCGCACGCGGCCGATTTTGCCGGGCGAAATGATGGTGGACTAGAGGCCTGCGACACGAAGCCGGGAAGGCGGCAGGACGAAAAGACGTGCGGGGCGGCTCGCATCAGGCGAAGGTCGACCTGCTACACTCGGTTTCGTTATGTTCCCTGCAAGCCTGCTGATTGTGACGGCTGCCTATCTTTTCGGGTCTATCCCAACCGGATATCTGCTGTTCCGGGTCCTTCGCAAGCAAGACATTCGCACGGTGGGCAGCGGCAACATTGGCGCCACCAACGTGCTTCGGTCCGGCGGCAAGGGACTGGGCGCGGCCACGTTTCTGCTGGACATGCTGAAGGGCAGCACGGCGGTGTGGCTGGGCGCGCTGGCGGCGCCGGTGTGGCTGCCGGGCATGCCGCTGCGCAACGTGGAAGCGCTGGCGGCGTTGTTCGCTGTGCTGGGCCACATGTTTCCGGTTTGGCTGAGGTTCCGCGGCGGCAAGGGCGTGGCTACGGGGTTTGGCGTGTTTCTGGTGGCGGCGCCGTGGGCTGCTCTGGCGTCAATTACAATTTTTGCTTTGGTGCTGGCGGCGAGTCGGTTTGTGTCGCTTGCGTCGATTCTGGGCGCGGCGTGCTTTCCGCCGCTGGCGTGGTTCCTGGTGCGGGGTGACAGGCCCGCATTCTTTCTGGCGGTGCAGGCCACGGTGGCGCTGCTGATTATTGTGAAGCACCACCAGAACATCCGCCGGCTGCTGAACGGCACCGAGTCCCGGATTGGAGCGAGGAAGACAGCATGAGCCACATTGTGGTTGTGGGATCGGGCGCGTGGGGAACGGCGCTGGCGCTGAGCCTGGACCGCCGCGGCGGGCACGCGGTTACGCTGTGGTCGCACAGCGAGGACGAGGCGCGGCAGATTCGCGAGGCTGGAGAGAATGTGCTGTTTCTGCCGGGCTTTCCGCTGCCGGAGAGTCTGGACGTGACGGCGGATCCGGCCGCAGTGTCGAACGCGGAGATGGTGGTGGCGGTGGTGCCGTCGGAGTTTCTGCGGCCCACGGTGGCGCGACTGGCGCCGCACCTGCGCGCGGGCCAGATTGTGGTGAGCGCGACGAAGGGCGTGGAGGACCACAGCTTTTTGCGCATGACACAGGTGCTGAGCGACACGCTTGAGCCGGCGAGGCTGAAGCTGTCCATTGGCGCGCTGAGCGGGCCGAGCTTTGCGCTGGAAGTGGCGCAGGGGCAGCCGACGGCGGTGACGGTGGCGTTTCGCGATGCCGCAGTGGCGGCGCGGGTGCAGCAGGCGTTCGGCTCCGAGAGCCTGCGGCTGTACACGTCTTCTGACGTGATTGGCGTGGAGCTTGGCGGGGCGCTGAAGAACGTGATTGCGATTGCGGCGGGCATTGCGGCCGGAGTGGGCTTGGGCTACAACTCGGCGGCGGGGCTGATGACGCGCGGGATTGCGGAGATTACGCGGCTGGCGGTGGCCTGCGGCGGGCGGCGCGAGACGCTGGCGGGGCTGAGCGGCGTGGGCGACCTGGTTCTGACGTGCACGGGTTCGCTGAGCCGGAACCGCACGGTGGGCGAGGCGCTGGGACAAGGGCGACAGCTGCCGGAGATTTTGGCCAGCCTGGGCGGCAAGGTGGCCGAGGGTGTGCGCACGACGCGGGCGGCGCTGGGACTGGCGCGCAAGCACGGCATCGAGATGCCGATTACCGAGCAGATGGAACTGATTCTGGACGAGGGCAAGGACCCGCGCGAGGCGATCAAGGAACTGATGTTGCGGCCGGGCAAGGACGAGCGCTGAGTTCAGTTGTCAGAGATCAGAGATCAGTGATCAGTGATCAGTTGTCAGCTGTCAGCTGTCAGTTGTCAGTTGTCAGTCGGGCCTGGGGGCGAAGACGGCGCGAAGGCGACGGCGAATTATTCGGCAAAATTGCTGTGGAAAACTGCAAATAAAAATATGGGGGGGGAGGGGGTCTTCTGCTCCGGCCGCTCCCCTGTTCCCCCAACTTCCGGGGCGACGCGCTTACGGCGTGGCGAGGGTGTGCGAGTCCGGCATTTCCGCGAAGAACGCGGAAAAGCTTGCGCACCCAATTCCCATTTCCAGTGTGACAGATTAGCCGAATCAATCGGCAAAGTTGCGTGGGGATTTTGGTGCGTGGAATGAGCAGGTTGTGGGCGAGAATGGGACGGCAGGGGTTGACGGAACGGCAGGGTAACGCGCGAAGATTGTAGATGCAATTCCTTTCCGCGATGCGTGCGGAGAGGAGAGGCGCCCGACCCTGTGAAATTGAGGGTGCGGGCCAGTAGTCATCGGCCACGGAACCGGTTGAGATTCATCCGAACCGCCAAGATCATGTCCGACGCACGTCGGCGGCGGGGCTCGCACGACGGTGCACGACTGCGGCTATTCCGGCCTAGTTCAGGCCACCATCAATTTCACCATTATGGAGAACAAAATAGAGATGAAGCGGATGCAGGCTGCTGCACTCCTTGTTGGAACCGCTCTGTTGCTGAGTGGTACTTCGGCGCACGCACAGTTTGATGTTGCCGGTAGCTTTTTTCAGACATTCAACAGCTCGACAACGGGCAATGGCACGATCCAAAAGCCCAAGAACTCCGCTGGCGGAATGATCGAGTTCCGCTACATCCAGAAACCGCTGCTTGGCTTTGAACTCAGCTATTCCTTCAATCCGGCCGACGAGTCGTACTCGGCGTCCTCAACCGATTGTGGCTTGCGCTGCAACAATGCGCCGGTTACGGTCACGTCGAACAACCACATGGTCGGAGTGCATTGGGTACTGACGACCAAAGGCAAGTATGCGGGATTCCGTCCCTTTGGACTGGTGGGCCCCGGCTTCGTGATCTCCGAACCGAACACGAACGATTACGGAGTGAACTCCAGGGTTCGCATCTCGTTCGATTACGGAGGCGGCGTGGACTACGCAATCACACCGGATTTTGGCGTGCGTGCGCAGATTCGTGGGGCAATGTACAAGGCACCTGATCTGTACGTACTCTATTCGCCAACGGGGGTTTCGATGCAGACCCTGCAGCCCTCGGTCGGCATCTACTTCCGGCTCTGATTTCCGGATGGCCCCGGGGGGAGTTGGGAAACCAAGAACCTTGCAGGGCTGGATTTGTGGACGCCGGGGCAACTCTCCGGCGTCTTTTTTGTGTTCCGGGTTGGGTTGGGAGCGATTGCGCGGATTTGGGTGTTGCACGAGGGCGTGCGGCGCGAGGGCGGCGGCGAATCCTTCTGCGACGTTGGCGCAAGACATGGGAGAGTTTTTCAGGGCTTTCGCTAGCCGCCGGCGATGGCGCCGAGGATGAGGAAGGGTTCTTTGCCCTGGAGGACTTCGTCGGGGAGGGGTGTGTCGGGCGGATCGAGGGAGAGGTCCTGCTGGCAGGCGAAGAAGCGGAGGAAGGCGCGGCGCTGGAGGGTGCCGTGATCGCGGATGGTGCCGCGGAGCGTGGGGTAGCGGGCCTCAAGCGCGTCGAGTACGGCGCGGATGGTGACGGGCGCGGGGACGTCGAGGGTGACGTCGCCGGAGACCTGGGCGAGGTTGCGGAGGTGGTAGGGGAGTTGGACGCGAATTGGGGTGGTTGGGGTCATGGTTTCAAGACTGCGATGCTGGATTCTTTGCTCCGCTTAGGGTGACAACTTCAAAAGTAGGCGCGAACCCACCCTTTCCGCAAAGAACGCGGAAAGGATGGGCACCCAGCAAACTGCGTCGCACGAGTCGCCTCATTTTTCGGGGCCGCGCACACACAACGCGTGCCTATTGTTGAAGGGATAAGGCCAACCGGTCGGGTCGTTGTCCGGCCGCCCTTCGTTGAAGTCGAAATACCACACATAGCCGCTAAAATGCCCGCGATCATCAACCCTATAGTTGTTGCTCCATTCATCTCCAGTCAGGAAGAGATTCCCTTTCACGTGCCATGTAAAGTCGCTACCCTTTGCGGGACCACCCAAGCGGGCTAGGCCGGGAGCATTGGCGTTCTTATCGTAGATTCCCTCCAACTCCGAGAGTGTCGCTAGCCCCCAATCCGAGTACCCCGCCAACCGGAGCTTGCGGCAGTACTTCACCGCGCCTTTCCAGCTCACGTCTTTACCGTTGTCCCTCGCAGCCCACATCAGGCCCGTGGAGGGATCGGTCCAGACGTCGCGCGCTTGGGTCTCCGGCGCCAAGGTTCGTGCAGGGGTCGGGGATTGCGCGCAGGCGATGAGGGCGACGGTGGAGAGAAGAATCAGAATGACCATGGCTCGGCACTTCATGAAATACGCTCCAGACAACCGCAGATCTTTCGACTTCGGTCGTCCCGTTGTGACGACCTCCGCTCAAGATGACAGTCCTCAGTGGAATGCAGGGATTATGCGATTCCCACCCTAACCGCAAAAGACGCGGTTAGGATGGGGCACCCGGCACACAGTTTAATCATGCGAGGGTTTGGACCTCGACGGAGAGGACGGGGGGCAGGTCATGGACGATGGCCTGCCAGGTGTCGCCGCCGTTGGGGGAGACGTAGACCTGTCCGCCGGTGGTGCCGAAGTAGATGCCGCAGTCGTCAAGTTGGTCGACGGACATGGCGTCGCGGAGGACGTCGACGTAGCAGTCTTTTTGCGGCAGTCCTTTGGTGAGGGCTTCCCACTCATTGCCGCCGGTGCGGCTGCGGAAGACCTGGAGCTTGCCGTCGATGGGGAAATGCTCGGAGTCGCTCTTGATGGGGACGACGTAGATGGTGTCGGGCTGGTGGGCGTGGACGTCGATGCAGAAGCCGAAGTCTGTGGGGAGGTTGCCGCTGACCTCGGTCCAGGAGTCGCCGGCGTTGTCAGACCGCATGACGTCCCAGTGCTTCTGCATGAAGAGGACGTTGGGACGGGTGGGGTTCATGGCGATGTGGTGGACGCAGTGGCCGATTTCGGCGCCGGGGTCGGGCATGAATTGGGAGACGAGGCCCTTGTTAATGGGCTTCCAGGTGAGGCCGCCGTCGTCGGTGCGGAAGGCTCCGGCGGCGGAGATGGCGATGTAAATTCGGTTGGAATTGGAGGGATCGAGGATGACGGAGTGGAGGCACATGCCGCCTGCGCCGGGCTGCCATTTGGGTCCGGTGCCGTGGCCGCGGAGGCCGCTGAGCTCCTGCCAGGATTCGCCGCCGTCAGTGGAGCGGAAGAGGGCGGCGTCTTCGACGCCGGCGTAGACGGTGTTAGCGTCCGTGAGGGACGGCTCGATGTGCCAGACGCGCTTGAACTCCCAGGGGTGCTGGGTGCCGTCGTAAAACTGATGCGTGGTGAGGGGCGCGCCGGTGGCGTCCGTGGTGTCATAGAGGAAGCGGTTGGGGGCCTTGTTGGGGAAGCTGGGCATGGCGGCGTCGGTGACGCCGGGCTGATGCCAGGTCTTGCCGCCGTCAGTGGAGCGCTGGAGGAGCTGGCCGAACCAGCCGCTGGATTGCGAGACCCAAATGCGGTCGGGGTCCACGGGGGAACCCTTCATGTGGTAGATCTCCCAGCCAGCGAAGTGGGGGCCGCTGACCTGCCACTTGTCGCGCTTGCCGTCTGCGGTGAGGAGGAACGCGCCTTTGCGAGTTCCGACGAGAACACGAACACTACTCATGATGGGCAAAAACCTCCGTGAATTCCTGGGAAAGAGAAGGAGTTGATTGGGGCCGAGCGTGCTTTGTGATTCTTTCCTGATTCCTGCAAAAAAGACAAGCATTTTCGGAGGGGTCCACCAACCCGTTGCGGGGAACGGTTCTATAATTGGCGGGCTCGGCGACGCCGGGCTTCGATCCCCCTCAACCACGGCCACAATCTGGAGGAAAGCACAATGAGATCCATGACGACCTGGACGGTGATTCCCGGAGCGGTGAGAGAAGCGGTTGACCGCTTTTTGGCGAACGAAGGCGCGCCGGTGGCCGGAGTAAAGCTGGTGGAGCGGTGGCATCGGGCCGACTGCAGCGGCGGATTTGTGCTGTACGAATCGGACAGCCCGGCGGCGATGTTTGAGAACGCGGCGATGTGGGCGGATGCGTTGGCGCTGCAGACGGTGGTCGTGGTGGGCGATGCCGAGGCAGGTGCGGCCTTTGCGAAGGTCTTTAAAAAGTAAGTCGAAAGTACTGACGCGTTGAATTGAGCCCCGGTGCATTGCCGAGCCTGCGGCGAGAGGACAGGTGTGCGCGAGAGGCCGCAGGAGTGGTGTGCGCGGATGAAGGCGGGGCTCTGGGCGGGTTTGGGTGGCGGGAGCGCATGCACTAGACTTGAGCCAGGAAGAGTGCATGATTACGACCCTTTTTGGCAGCCAGAACGAACCGGAACCGGAGCCCGAGGCGACGACGAAGTCCGGGTTTTTCAGCCGGATGAAGCAGGCGGTGACGCGGACGCGGGAGACGTTTGGCTCGCGGATTGGCGACCTGGTGGCGCTGACGCGCGAGGTGGACGAGGCGGCGCTGGAGGACCTGGAGACGGCGCTGCTGACGAGCGACCTGGGCGTGACGACGACGACGGAGATACTGGATGCGCTGCGGGAGCGGGCGCGGCGACAGGCGATTGAAGGCGGGGCGGAGCTGCGGGCGCTGCTGAAGGAGCAGATCAAGGGAATCCTGGAGGCTCCGGCGAAGGCAGTGGCTGTGACGGAGCCGGAAGCGCCGCCGAAGGTGACGTTCCTGGTGGGCGTGAACGGGACGGGCAAGACGACGACGAGCGGCAAGCTGGCGGCGTGGCTGCGGGGGCGGAATCGCACGGTGCTGCTGTGTGCGGCGGATACGTTTCGCGCGGCGGCGATTGAGCAGCTGGAGGTGTGGGCGGGGCGCAGCGGTGTGGAGATGATCAAGACGCGGCAGGGCGGCGACCCGGCGGCTGTGCTCTATGACGCGGCGGCGGCGGCGAAGGCGCGCGGGATTACCGACCTGATTGTGGACACGGCGGGGCGGCTGCACACGAAGACGGGCCTGATGGATGAGCTGGACAAGATGCGGCGGACGGCGGCGAAGCTGGTGCCGGGGGCTCCGCACGAGGTGCTGCTGGTGATGGACGCGACGACGGGGCAGAACGGGCTGCAGCAGGCGCGGCTGTTTACGGCGTCGGCGGGTGTGACGGGGATTGTGCTGACGAAGCTGGACGGCACGGCGAAGGGCGGGATTGCGGTGGCGATTGCGCGGGAGATGAACCTGCCGGTGCGGTTTGTGGGCGTGGGCGAGAAGATGGAAGACCTGCTGGAGTTTGATGCGGGGGCATTTGTGGAGGCGCTGCTGGGGTGAGGATGGCGGCGGCGATACCAGAAGAAAGAGAACTGCGGAGAGCGGAATGAAGCGATGGCTGGTGGCTGCGGTGGCGTTGCTGGCGTGCTGCAGCGCGATGGCGCAGGCGGGCGCGTGGAAGCCGGGGGACGGTTATACGCAGATTCCGATTTGGCCGGATGCGCCGCCGGATGCGCGGCCTGCGAAGGCGCCGGAAAGCTACGCGACGGCTAAGAATCTTGTAGCGGGCAAGCCGTGGACCTATGTGGAGAACGTCTCGCAGCCGACGATGACGGTGTACTCGCCGACGGGAAAAAACACGGGCGCGGCGGTGGTGGTGTTTCCGGGCGGCGGCTACGAGATTCTGGCCATCGACCTGGAAGGCACGGAGGTGTGTGACTGGCTCACGTCGCAAGGAATCACGTGCGTGCTGTTGAAGTATCGCGTGCCCGCGCCGAGGAGCGCGCCTTACTGGGGAGCGTATCCGCAGTCGAAGATCGCGCTGGACGACGCGCAGAGGACGATGGGGCTGGTGCGCTTCCACGCGGCGGAGTGGCACATTGATCCTCGCAAGATTGGCGTGCTGGGATTTTCCGCGGGCGGGCATCTGGTGGCGGCGATCAGCACGCATTTTGAGGGCCGCATGTACTCGGCTGTGGATGCGGCCGATACAGTGAGTTGCAGACCGGATTTCGCAGTGGCGCTGTATCCGGGGCATCTGGACCTGGGCGGAGCGAAGCTGGCGCTGAACCCCTATGTTCCGGTGACCAAGGAGACGCCGCCGACGTTTCTGCTGCAGGCCGAAAACGATCACGTGGACAACGTGGACGACTCGCTGTCCTATTACATTGCGCTGAAAGATGCGGGCGTGCCGGTGGAGATGCACTTGTATGCGCAAGGCGGGCACGCCTTTGGGATGCGGAAGACGAAGTTTCCGATTACGGAGTGGCCGGGGCTGGTGGAGAAGTGGCTGGGGACGATTGGAATGATTCCGGAGAAGGCGGAATGAGGGACCAAGACAAAGACACTTATTGGATGGCGCGGGCGCTGGAGTTGGCGCGGCGCGGGATTGGCGTGACTTCGCCGAACCCGGCGGTGGGGTGCGTGATTCTGGACCGCGCGGGGCAGGCGGTGGGCGAGGGCTGGCACGAGTATGACCTGAAGGACCATGCTGAGATTGTGGCGCTGAAGGAAGCGAAGCAGCATGTGCTGACGAACCAGAATGAGGATCGGCTGAAGGGCGGAACGGCGTATGTGACGCTGGAGCCGTGCAACCACACGGGGCGGACGGGGCCGTGTACGGAGGCGCTGATGGCCGCGGGGCTGGGGCGCATGGTGGTGGCGACGACGGACCCGAATCCGGCGGTGGCAGGGCACGGCGCGGAGCGGCTGCGGGCGGCGGGGATGGACGTGACGCTGGGCGTGTGCGAGGCGGAGGCTCGGCGGCTGAACGAGGGGTTTGCGCGGTGGTGCCAGCACCGGAAACCGCTGGTGCTGATGAAGGTGGCGATGACGCTGGATGGGCGGATTGCGCCGCCGCCGGGGGAGCACACGGCAAAGGAGCCCTACTGGATTACGAGCGAGGCGTCGCGGGCGGCGGTGCAGCCGCTGCGCTGGCAGGCGGACGCGGCGCTGACGGGCGTGGATACGGTGCTGGCCGATGATCCGCTGTTGACGGACCGGAGCGGGATGCGGCGGCGGCGGAAGCTGCTGCGGGTGGTGCTGGATTCGGCTTTAAGAATGCCGCTGGACGCGAAGATGGTGACGGGCGCGGACGGGGATGTGGTGGTGTTTACCGTGTCAAAGGATGAGGCGCGGATTGGCGAGCTGCGGCAGCGCGGAGTGCGCGTGGAGGTGCTGGAAGCCGAGGCGGGACGGGTTCCGCTGGGGCAGGTGCTGGAGCGGCTGGGCGACGAAGGGATTTTGACGGTGCTGACGGAGACGGGCACGCGGCTGAACACAGCGCTGCTGACGGCGGGGCTGGTGGACCGGATGCATCTGTTTGTGTCGCCGCAGATTATGGGTTCGGATGCGGTGCCGGCGTTTCGCGGGATGATGCAGGCGGTACGGATGGCGACGGTGGAGGTGGAGCGCTACGGGAATGACCTGGGGCTGACTTCCCTGCTGCGGGATCCGTGGGATTAGGGATTAGGGACTGGGTAATTGGAACGAGGAAACGCGGCGTAACGCAGGCGGGGTTTCACTGCATCGAATTTAATCGGGATGCATGGGGCGGCGGGGACGTGACCTGAAGCGGGCGGGCCTGCAAGAATAGAGATAAGCGAGGTTGTGTGCAGTGGCAGTATCAACTCCAGTTTCGACGGGTGTAGTGAGTTTGGTGGGCCTGTGCGGCGTGCTGGTGTGGCGCGTGCGCGAGGGGCGCACGGCGGTGACGGTGAGGAAGATTGTGATTCCGCCGCTGGGCATGGCGACGGGCTTCAGCATGTTTGTGGTGCCGGCGTTCCGGGTGCCGTGGACGTGGGCGCTGGTGGCGTTTTTGACGGGTGCGATTGTGCTGGCGTATCCGCTGCTGCTGACATCGAGCCTGCGGCGCGAGGGCGACGCGATCATGATGAAGCGGAGCGCGGCGTTTTTTGCGGTGGTCGTGGTGCTGGCGGCGGTGCGGTATTTTGCGCGCGACTACTTTGACAAGTATCTGACGCTGGAGCAGACGGGCGGGCTGTTTTTCATTCTGGCGTTCGGAATGATTCTGCGGTGGCGGATGGCGCTGCTGTCGATTTATCGCAAGCTGACGCGGGGCGAGTTTGCGCTGGAAGCGGCGGGAGAAGCGACGGCGGAGTAACCGCGCTGCGAGTGGGATTTTTAGAGGCTGCAAAGCGACCACGCTGGAGTGGGCTTTGCAGCCTTTTTCTGTTTGAGAGAAAGGACGCGAATTAGATGGCACGGGCGAGTTAGACTTGAGCGGCGCGAAAGGAGGCGGCATGGCACAAGGCTGGCGATGGGTTTGGCTGGGGTTGGTGGCGGCGTGTGGCGTGCTGGGGGTGGGCGCAGCGGCGCAGACCAAGGCGGGTGGAAGCGTGACGGTGGACCTGCAGAAGCTGGGGCTGCCGAAGGA
>DATKTQ010000176.1:0-4207 GCA_035531055.1 Occallatibacter sp.
GTTGCGGGAGCTTTAAAAGCGGACGGCCCAGCCTCTGGTAAGCAAACGTTAGATTTGGCCCGGATTGTCGGCAATCCGGAAGTTGGCGGTTCTTTTTTCTCAGTTGGTGCCAAATCGCCATAACCGGCCAATGTCTGCCCATTTTCGTTCAGGCGGTTTTTAGTTTGCGTATTTCGGCGAGGATCTTTGTGAGCCGGTTAGCGAGGCGGTCAAGGGTTTGGCGCTGATCGTTGTTTGGGAGAGCGCGGCGGAAGATTTCCAGGGCGTGTTGGGAAGCCTGGAAGGAATCGAGGAGGCCGTTGAAGCCTGCGCGGAGTTTTGAAGATGAGGGCTTGGTTTGCGGAGCCAGATGTCTGGGTTTGGCGCGAGCCAGTTGGAACTCGCGCTCAAGATCGGTCAGGGCGACATCGACATAGCGCATGGTCATCTCAGGGTTGACGTGGCCGAGTAACTTCATCAGGACGGGGAAGCTTACCCCGGAGCGAAGCATTTCCGTGGCATAGGTATGTCGAAACTGGTGGGGGACGATGCGCGTGGAAAGGCCGAGGGAGTGGCAGACCCGATGCAGGTAATCGCGGAGTTGAACAACGATGGCCACTTTACTTCCCGGACGTGCAATGAGCCGTCCATCGGCGGGCAGCGGATCGAGGGAGCGGAAGAAGCGCAGGCGGTGGACGAGATCGCGGACGAAGGCATCTCCGGGAACCATGCGTTCGGTCTTGAGCTTGCCGAGGGGGACATGAATGGCCCACTGATCAGGGCCAGCAGAGCGCAGGCAATCGAAGGACAGATCTGCGCACTCGCCGATGCGCATGCCAGTGCGTCGGAGCAGCAGGAAGACGTTTGCACCCAGATCGTTGCGGCGCAGGAACTCCTGTTCGAGGAGTTGATCCTGCTCTGCAGTGAGAGGCCGTGGCAAGGTGTGAGGCGTGCGTGGTATGTCTTCGCGCCGTAACAGGTGCGCGAGTTCGGGCAGTTGGTTGGTCCAGGCCAGTTCGTTGAGGATAGTGCGGAGAGCGAAGAGGCGGCCGATGCAGGTGGTGGTCGCCAGGGGTGGAGTCTGCGCACGCAGGCACGCCATCCATCCGAGGATGTGCGGATCGCGTCGCAGTTGCTCGATACGAGTAACCTCGGGATGCGTGGCGGCCAGATAGACGAGGAAGTGACGCACGACGATGTTGTAGTTACGCGCACTGGAAGCAGTAAGTGCGGTGCATAGAGACGCGACAGCGCTGGCGAAGGCCGGCGCCAGCGCTTCACGACTGGATCCTCGGTTGAGGATGGATGCACTGCGCGGCGGCGCGTGCATACTGCAGATAAACGTCCTGCGGAGAGACCTGCACATAGTGCATGGTGGTCTCGATGTCGGAGTGTCCCATCAACTGCATCAGCGCGGGCAGACTGATACCGGCGCGCACCATGTCCGAGGCGAAGGTGTGTCTGAAGCGGTGCGGGTTCGCGATCGTTACGCCTGTAGTCTTGCGATGGTAGCGGAACAGGGAGCGTAATCCGGCGGGCGTCATGCGGGTGCCGCGTGCAGGTCCCTTGAGCACGACGAACAGAGCGGCGGAGCAGGGATCGGGCCGTTCCAGGCACAGATAGTGATCGATCAGTTGTGTGGTCTCCGGAGCCAGGGGGAGGAAGCGCAGCTTGCTGCCCTTGCCGCGCACACGGAGCTGGCCTTCGGAGAGCAACACGTCGTCGCGGTTCAAAGCCATGACTTCGGCGGAACGAAGTCCCTGCATGAGCATCAGGCCCACGATGGCCAGGTCGCGTGCGTTGCGGAAGCTGGACCAGAAACGCGCCACTTCATCGACCGAGAGCGGGATGATGTTGCGCCTGGGTTCCTTCACGCGCAGTCTGCTGAGCTCGAACCGCGGACGGCCCAGGCCCATCGGTCTGCGGTGCAGAAAGGGCTGATGAAACCCGTGCGCCACCTGACAGGGAGCATCGGGAAACTCGCTGCGGATGGCGCGATCGGCGGTAGCGACGCGGTCGTTGATGGTGGAGGCAGAAGGTGCAGGTTGCCGGCTGGACTGGAAGCGCACGTAATCGAGCAGGGTCGATTCGGTGAGGTCTGCCCTGGAGATCTCGCCGGTGTGATGGATGCTCTCCCACCAGCGTACGAAGTGCAGCAGGCTGTGTGCGTAGCTGTACAGGCTCTTGTCCGCGAGACGGCGGACATACTCGCGGTCGAGGAAGCGGTTGATCCAGCCGACACCCCGGCCTCCAGGAGAGACTGGAACTGGAGCGCGTCGCCGCCTTGAACGAAGAAGGAGTTGGGATCGTGGCCCTGTGGCAGAAGGACGCGGCGGGAGTCGATGCCATGAGCGCTGAGGCGGTGGGCTGCCGACATAGCCGCGCAGATTGAAATACAATTGCCCGACTTTCTTTCCATGGAGCAGGATGTCGAACCGAGGCTGGATCTCCATCATGGCGGAACCCTGCCGCGTTCGGACCAATTCAAGTGCTTTCTTCATGTTGGACCTGTGCTTTCCCAAATAGAAATGGCCACCCCATGCACGAGGTGGCCATTCACAGCGATGCAGCAATTGGTTTAGTTGCTCAGTCCTTTGAGAACGCCGATCGATGTACCGGAAGAGACGTAAACAAGGTTCGTTGTCTGATCCACGGCAATGCCAAAGGAGTTCGAGGCCACGTTGAGTGTGCTCGAGACAGCATTGGATGTACCGTTGATGACGGAGACCGTGTTGTCGTCACTATTGACGACGTACACCATGTCCGTGGCCTGGTCGACAGCAATGTCCGATGGGGCGTTGCCAACAGGAACCGAGGCCGCCAGCTTGTTTGTGCTTCCATTCAGGACGGACACAGTGTTGCCCTGGTCCGCGATATAGACCATGTCTGTAGTGGTATCGACATCCAGCGCAACGGGTGTTAACGGGACCCCAGCGGAGCTGACTCCTACTCCGATGGTTTGAGTTACGGTATTGCTGGGACCGTCAATCACAGAGACAGAGTTGCCGCTGCCGCTGGCAACATAAACCACATTGGTTGACGGATCCACTTTGATGGCGCTCGGCTTCGCAGCAAGCGCAATCGTGGCCGTCACGGTATTCGAAGCCCCGTTGATGATGGACACCGAACTGTCTCCGCTATTGGCGACATACACCAACCCAGTCGTAGGATTTACGCTGATGCCCTCCGGCCCTTGCCCGACAGCAACGGTCGCAATGATTGCGCCCGAAGTGGGATTGACCACGGAGACGGTATTGTCCATGCTGTTCGCCACATACGCCAATCCGGTTTTGGTATCGATATCGACACTGAGAGGGCCATTCCCAACCGTAACTGTGGATGTCACCGTATTGCTGGAGCCATCGATGAAGGAGACGGAATTGCTTCCCTCATTGAGGACTGTGACCAGATTGGACGTGGAATTGACAGCGATGGGCAGAGCTTCTTTCCCGGCGGCCTGGATGGTTGCCACATAGTTGGGAGTGACAGTGATGGAGCCAGTTCCAAGTCCGTTCTGGCCTCCGCCGCAGCCAATGACAGCGCTCAAAGAAAGCCCAAGAAAGAGGCCAAGAGCAGATTTGGAAATGGAATGAGTTGTAGTTTTCACAGCGACCTCCAAGGTCAGTAGTGGTACATGGAAAGACAGCAATCCATTGAGATTGCTGTCGCGGTTGGCGGGGGATGGACACTTCTGGTCCAAGGGGATTGAGCGGGTCCCGTGGGGCTCGAACATTTCCACAAATATGCCAACCGTTGCGTGAAAGTGTAACGCGAACGAGAGCGTATTTTGCGGAAGGGCAGACCCTTTGGTAATGTGCCGGGGATGGCATCGCGGTGGACACGCGTAGAATTCTTCGTCGTGGACAGGCCCTCCGAGAGTTAGACGGGCGCGCCTGGAGAGGCTTTCAGATATTCGATGCTCACGTTCTCGAAGTCCTGGCTGCTGTCGATCTCGAATCCGAGATGGAGTTCGAGATTGCGTACTGCATTCCAGAAAAACGTTTGGGTGGCTTCGACAAGAAACAGCAATTCTTCGGCTTCGCCGGCGTCACGAGCAAGCTGACCATCGACTTTTGTTTTCGTAGGAAGTGTGGCGTGCCGGATACCGCGAAAGCGAATGCTAGCGGAGACCTTGCGGCCAGAGGGCTTGGCCGGACGGTTCCGTGTGGGGGTTTTCATTGTGTGTTCTCCAATTTCTGCTGGAGTTATTCTTCTGCTGGAAGCATGA
>DATKTQ010000177.1:0-21528 GCA_035531055.1 Occallatibacter sp.
ACCTCCGCCGCTGCGGATGCCAGGCGGCGAACATCTGGCGCCGCCTCACCCCAGACCCCCAAAATATAGGATTCTTTTGCCGGCGAATGCAAGGAGAAACCGCGCCCTTGCAGTCCTATGAATAGGATCTGAGGCCGCGCCCGCCGCCGCCTTGCCTCTCTCGGCGTGCCTCCCGCGCATTTCCCTATTTCTTTTCCATCAGTTGCAGACGCTGCCGTGCCTGCCACTCCTCGTTCGGAAACTTGCCCCCCGCCGCATCCAGAAAGTGGTGGTAGTAGATTGCCGCGGCCTTGTTGTCATGCAGCGTGTCATACGCCAGCGCCCATAAGAAATAGGTCGCCGGAACCTCCGGCAGATATTTTGAGCGAGTCGTCAGCGCATGCAGCGTCACCGCCGGCTTGCCCACGCGCAGCGCCGCAAAGGCAAGTCCGCTCCACGCGTTGCCGTCCGCCGGAGCCGCCTGTGTAGCCTTGTCAAACGCCGTGTAGGCTTCGGCATATTTCTTCTGCTGGATCAGGTTCTGCCCATGTGCCAGCAGCAGATCCGGATTGTCCGGTTCCTTCTTCAGCAGCTCCACGTCCAGCGCATCCGATCCCGCCGCGTCTCCCGCCTGCGCCAGCAGGTCGGCCAGCATCCGCGTAATCGCCGGGTCCTCCGGATGCGCTGCGTGCAGCTTTCTCAGCAGCGGCACCGCTTCCGGATTATCTTCCGCCGCCAGCGCCGTGGCCAGTTGCGCGGTCAGCGCCGGGTTCCCCGGGTTCCCCGCCAGCGCCGTCCGCAGCAGCGTCTCGGCCTCGGCATATTTCTTCTGTCCTATCAACAGATGCGCCAGCTCGGAGTTGCCCGGTTGCGATTTCGGGTCCTTGGTCAGCAGCCGCCGGTAGGCCGCCACAGCCGCATCCGTCTGCCCTGAGGCCTCCGCAATCCGCGCCGCCATCAGCGTGTCCTCCGGCGTCTCCGGGCTCAGCTTCAGCGCCTGCAGCAGGTCGTTCGAGGCCTCCACGGCATTGCCTGCATTGTCCGGTCCCGGCGCATCAATCCGCGCCAGCGCCCGCCACGCGCGAGCCTTCAGCGCCGCTCCGGCACTGCCGGGGTCCAGCGTCGTCGCCGCCTGCAGCTCCGGACGCGCCTCCGTCAGCTTGTTCTCCCGCGCCAGCAGCAGCCCCAGCATCAGGTGCGCCTGGAAGGAGTGCGGGTCCGCCTTCGTCGCCCGGCGATAGAACGCCTCGGCAGCCGCAGCACGGTCCTGCTGGTCGGCCACGTATCCTGCGTCAAACAGCCCCCGCGCATCCTTCGGATGTGCCGCCAGCCAGGTATCCAGCGTGGCCGCCGCCGTGTCCCAGTCTGACTTCACAATCGCCGCCTCCGCCTTCGCCACCGGCTCGGCCAGCGAGGCCCCTTGCGCATCCGCCGCTGGCACCGGCGCCACGGCCTCACCCGGCGCGGCAGCCTGACCCGGTGCGGCAGCCTGGGCCGGCGCGACAGCCTGCCGCGGAGGGTTCCCCGGCGCATTCTGTGCAGCAGCGGCAAATGGAGCAAGCAGGACAAGCGAAACGACAAGACGGCGCACAGAAAACCTCACATCTTCCAGTGTAACGGGCGGATGAAGTTTGGACGCTCCCCGGCTCCATTCGGCGTGGCCTCGTTCCATCTACTCGCCAGCGTCGCTTTCCCAGGGTCTTTTTCAGATCTCCCTGCGCGCTCCGCCAACCCCCGCACTGCCAACCCCCACACTGCCAACCGTTGCCCCGCGCCCTATAATAAAGAATGGCCTGCCTCGTCCTGACCCTCTCTGTGGGGACATACAAGCGGCCGCACGACTTCTTTCAGGTGCTCTTCCTTTGAACGATGCCATCATCATCCGCGGCGCGCGTACTCACAACCTGAAGAACATCTCCTGCGAGATTCCGCACGGAAAGTTGACCGTCATCAGCGGCGTCTCAGGCTCAGGCAAGTCCTCGCTCGCCTTTGACACCATTTACGCCGAAGGCCAGCGCCGCTACGTAGAGTCCCTCTCCTCCTACGCGCGCCAGTTCCTCGAGCGCATGGAAAAACCCGACGTCGACGAGATTGACGGCCTCGCCCCCGCCATCGCCATCAAGCAGAAAAACACCACCCGCAATCCCCGCTCCACCGTTGCCACCGCCACTGAGATTTACGACTACATGCGCCTGCTCTACGCCCGCTGCGGTCAGGTGCACTGCATTCATTGCGACGGCCTCGTCAAGCGCGACTCCATCGACGAGGTTGCGGAATCCATCCTGGCCCTCGGCGAAGGCACACGCCTCCACGCCCTCTTTCCCGTTCGCCACCAGGAACCCGCGCCCGCGCCCGTCAAGCCCGCGCTCCGTTCCAGCAAAGCCGCCAAGTCGCACGCAAAATCCGCCGCCAAAACCGCCGCGGCCACGCATGCCACGTTTGAACCGCTCAACGAAGCCATGAAAGCCCGCCTCGTCGACCTCCGCAAATCCGGCTTCAATCGCCTATATCAGCGCGGCCAAATCTTCGAGTTCTCCACGCCCGAGTCGCTCCTCGACGTCGACTTCACCCAGCCTCTCTTCATCCTGCTCGACCGCATCGTCGTCAGCGCCGACAACCGCGCACGCATCGTGGACGCCGCCGAAATCGCCTATCGCGAAACCAGCGAAGTCCTCTTTGAAGTCCTCCCCCGCGACGAATCCGCACCCCGCTCGCGCCACCGCTTCTCCGGCGAGTACGAATGCACCGTCTGCCATCGCCCCGGCCGCGAACCCGAGCCGCGCCTCTTCAGCTTCAACAACCCCTTCGGTGCCTGCCCCCGCTGCCAGGGCTTCGGCAACACCGTCGACTACGACCTCAACCTCGTCATCCCCGACAAATCCCTCTCGCTCGCCGATGGCGCCATCGACCCCTGGAACCGCCCCAAATACCGCCCCTGGTTCACCGACCTCAAGCGCCAGGCCGCCGCGCTCCACGTTCCGCTCGATGTGCCCTGGCGCGATCTCCCAGATGCCGCCCGCGAGACCGTCCTCCGCGGCAACGGCGACTTCGCCGGCGTCTTCGGCTTCTTCACGCAGCTCGAGCGCAAAAAATACAAGCTCCACGTCCGCGTCATGCTCAGCAAATACCGCGGCTACGCCGAGTGCCCCGACTGCCGTGGCCAGCGTCTCCGCGCCGAGGCCCGCGCCGTACGCATCAGCGGCCTCAACATCTGCCAGGCCGCCGCCCTCACCATCGCCCAGGCGCACCAGTTCTTTTCCAATCTCTCGCTCTCGCCCATGCAGCAGGAAATCGCCGGCCAGATCCTCCACGAAGTCCGCCAGCGCCTCACCTTCCTCAACGCCGTCGGCCTGGAGTACCTCACCCTCGACCGCCTCGCCTCCACGCTCTCCGGCGGCGAGGCGCAACGCATCCAGCTCGCCACCTCACTCGGCTCGCAACTCGTCGGCGCGCTCTACGTCCTCGACGAACCCTCCATCGGCCTCCACACCCGCGACACCGATCGCCTCATCCGCATCCTCAAGGACCTCCGCGACCTCGGCAACACCATCATCGTCGTCGAGCACGATGCCGACGTCCTCCGCGCCGCCGACCATCTCCTCGACCTCGGCCCCGGCGCCGGCGAGTTCGGCGGAAAGCTCCTCGCCGAGGGTGTCCTCGCGGAAATTGAGGCCAATCCCCAATCCCTCACCGGCCGCTACCTCTCCGGCCAAATCTCCATCCCCGTTCCCACCCGCCGCCGCGCCCCCGGCCGCGAAAGGCTCGTCCTCCGCGGCGCTCAGGCCAACAACCTCCGCGGCCTCGACGTCGAAATTCCTCTCGGCATGCTCGTCGCCGTCACCGGCGTCTCCGGATCCGGCAAGTCCACCCTCGTCCATCAGGTGCTCTACCGCGCCGTCGCCCGCGCCCTCGGCCAAACCGACGGCGCCGACCCCACCGGCATCTACAAATCCCTCTCCGGCACCGAGCGGCTCAATGACGTGGTCCTCGTCGACCAGACAGCCATCGGCCGCACCCCGCGTTCCAACCCCATCACGTACATCAAAGCCTTCGACCTCGTCCGCGAGCTCTTCGCCTCCCAGCCCGAGGCCAGGCGCCTCGCCCTCACTCCCGGCCACTTTTCCTTCAACGTCCCCGGCGGCCGATGCACCACTTGCGAGGGTGACGGTACCGTCACCGTTGAAATGCAGTTCCTCGCCGACGTCGAACTTCCCTGCGAGGACTGCAACGGCACCCGTTACCAGGCCCGCATCCTTCAGGTGCAGTACAGAGGCAAAAGCATCCACGACGTGCTGCAGTCAACCGTCAAAGAGGCCCTCCGCTTCTTCACCGGCCAAAACCGCCTGCTGGAAAAGCTCGCCGTCCTCGACGAAGTCGGCCTCGGCTACCTCCGCCTCGGCCAGTCCGCCACCACCCTCTCCGGCGGCGAAGCCCAGCGCGTCAAGCTCGCCGCCCATCTTGCCCAGGTCCGCTCCGCCAACGCCAGCGCCAAACCCTCCCAGGCCAGCCGCGTCCTCTACATCCTCGACGAGCCCACCACCGGCCTCCACTTCGACGACGTCTCCAAGCTCCTCACCGCCTTCCGCAAACTCATCGACGGCGGCGGCTCCCTCCTCGTCATCGAACACAACCTGGACGTCATCAAGTCCGCCGACTGGGTCATCGACCTCGGCCCCGAAGGCGGCAACGCCGGCGGCCTTCTAGTAGCCGAAGGCACTCCGGAAGAAATCGCCTCCAACCTCCACTCCCACACCGGCCACTACTTGGCGCGCGTCCTCTAGCCTCAGAAATTAAGCAACAAACACTGTCATCTTGAGCGAGCTGCACAACGCGCAGCGAGTCGAAAGATCCGCGGCTGCTTTTCGCTGACCAGCAAGCTCGCTGACCCGCCAACTCGCCCAAAGAAATTCTGCCAACTTTTGCGGATTATTTCGCCGAATCCGTCACACTGGAAATAGACCAGACCGTATCCCAGCCAGGGATCGCCTGACAACGGATCTCTGATCTCTGACAACTGGCAGGGAGGTACCCCCCTCCCCCCCTATTGAAAATTTGGAGTTTTCCACAGCAGTTTTGCCGAAAATTAGGAGGTCCAATTCACTCCATCTTCGCCTCGCCGCCAACCGAAGTCTGGAAGCTGACGACGGACAACTGTCCTCACTCCGCCACCACCGGATTCGTCAGCTCGCCCAGTCCGCTCACAGACACCGTCACCGTCTCGCCCGGCTTCAGCCACCGCTTCGGCGTCCGCCCCAACCCAACTCCGTACGGCGTGCCCGTCGAAACAATATCGCCCGGCAGCAGCGGCGTAATCGACGACAAAAATTCAATCAACTCCGGCACCTTGAAGACCAGCTCCCGCGTATTCGAGCTCTGCATCAGCACGCCGTCAATCGTCAGCTTCACGTCCAGCGCATGCGGATCGGCAATCTCATCCGCCGTCACAATCGTCGGCCCCAGCGGGCAAAACGTCGGAAAGCTCTTGCCCAGCGTCCACTGCGAAGTCGCCAGTTGCACATCGCGCGCGCTCACGTCGTTCACCATCGTGTAGCCGAACACATGCTCGCGCCAAGCCGCCGCCGGAATCCGGTAGCCGCCCTTGCCAATCACAAACGCAAACTCCGCCTCGTAATCCGGCTCGCTCGAGTTCTTCGGCAACACAATCGCTTCGCCCGGCCCGATAATTGCCGTCGTCAGCTTCAGAAACACCACCGGCGTCTCCGGAATCGACATGCCCGATTCCTTCGCGTGGTCGCGATAGTTAAGCCCAATCGCAAACACCCGCGGCGGGTTCGCCAGCGGAGCATGCAGGCGCACGTCCTTCAGCGCAAGCTTCGCCGCCGGGAGCGCTACAGGTAGCCCGCGCGAAATCACATCCAGCACGCTGCCATAGCCGCTCGCAGAAAGGTCCATAACCGTGCCTGCGTCTTCCAGCAGTACGCCGGGGCGAGCCGCGCCCCCATCCGTCGAAAAGGAAATCAGCTTCATCGTCTACTCCGTCCTGTCTTTGTGTTCGTCAGGCCGCGGTCCATCCGCCGTCAATCGTCATCAGCGATCCGCTCACAAACCCGGCTTCATCGCTGGCCAGATACCGCACCATGCTGGCCACTTCCTCCGGCCGGCCCAGCCGCCCCACCGGCTGCCGCGCCCGCAACTCCGCGCGCATTTCTTCCTTGTTGTGCTTGTGAAACTTCTCCAGGTAGCCCTCCACAAACGGTGTCTCCACCGTGCCCGGGCAAATCGCATTCACCCGCAGCGTCTTCGCATATTCCACCGCAAGCTGCCGCGTCATGGCCACAATCGCGCCCTTGCTCGTGCAGTAGGCGAACCGCTGTTTGATGCCCACCAGGCCCGCGACCGACGCGATATTTACAATCGCGCCACTCCGCCCCGCGCTCTTTTCGCACTCCAGCAGCAGCGGCAGAAACCCGCGCGTCACCAGGTACACCGCGCGCACATTCACATTCATCAGCCGGTCAAAGTCCGCCGGCTCCGTCGCATCAATCGAGCCCACGTGCCCAATGCCGGCGTTGTTCACCAGAATGTCCAACCGCCCGGTGTGCGTCACTGCCGCTGCAATCGACTCCTCGCTCGTCACGTCCAGGTGCAGCATCTGCGCCGATCCCACTTCCGCCGCCAGCGCTTCCGCAGCAGCCAGGTTAATGTCGGCAATCCACACAAAAGCGCCCGCGCGCACCAGCTCGCGCACCGTAGCCTCACCAATCCCGCTCGCACCGCCAGTCACCAATGCGTGCCGCCCGTCCAGCCGGAACGCATCCGTCGTAGGCTGTTCTTTCTTGCTCATCGAAACCTCAATTTCAGGCGCTCCACCTGTTGCTGCGCCGCATCCAGAATAGCCTCTGTGGCTTCGTCAGTGCCCAGCGCGCGCGTCACCACGCTGTCCACAATCGACGCAAACGCCGCCATCTGCGGGCCTGTGGGCAGCTGCCGTGCCCCCAGAGAAATCTCCTCCACCTCCGCGTACACCGGAATCTCCGCGCGCAGCGCCGCATTGCGCCAGCTGGAAAGCCGCACCGCCACTGCGCCGTGCCGCGTAATGCCCAGGTCGCGCTCCGGTCCGGCCACAAAGCGCAGAAACTCCCACGCCAGCGCCTTGTTCCGCGCGCCCGAACCCATCGCCAGCGCCCAGGATACGGAAAGCGAAACCGCCGCGCAGCCCGCCTCCGCCGGAATCGGCGCAATGGCCACTTTGCCCGCCAGCGGCGAACCCGCGCGCCCCGCACGCGCCGCAAAGCCGAACCAGTTCGCCATCATCGCCACCTCGCCCGCCAGAAACAGGTCACCGGATTGCGTCGAATCCAGCTCCGGCGAACGCGGATGACAGACCTCCGCATCGCGCACCACGCGCCGATAAAACTCCACAGCGGCCGCAGCCTCCGGCGCCGTCAACTGTGGCACTCCCGCCGCATCCAGCAGTTCGCCGCCGCGGCTCCACACCTGCAGAGCAAAGTCGTAAAGCGTGTTGTGCCCGTCCGGAAACGCCGCAAACACCGTGCCGTATAAATCCTTTGCCGCATCGGTAAAAAACCGCGCCGTCTGCGCAAACTCCGCCCAGGTCTTCGGCGGCTCCAGTTCGCGTCCAAACTGAGCCTGAAAGCGCTTCCGCGTCGCTGCGTCTTCAAACAGATCCTTGCGATACACCAGGCACTCCGGCCCGTCATGCCAGGGCAGCGCGCTCAGCCGTTCGCCAAACATCAGCGGCCGCACCAGCGAGCGCGGCCACCCATCTGGCCAGTCCGGAATCGGCGTCTTTCGCTGCCACGCCTGTAAATCTTCAAGCGCTCCAACAGCCATCCCCTCGGCAAGCCAGTCAGTCACCAGCAACGCCAGGTCAAATCGCCCGTCACGCAGTCCGCCGTCAGTCAGTGCGCTCGCATGCAGCTCATGAATGCCCACGGAAACCAACTCCACGCGCGTGTCCGCGTGTGCCGCCTCGAACATGCGCGCCTCTTCTTCCAGCGCATGCTCAAAGTCGGCGTAGTTTCGCAGTGCGATCCGCAGCGTTGTCATCGTGTCTGGCCACGCACGTCCGCCAGCGTCTGCAGATAGGCGCGTGCTGTCTTGGTTATCTTTTCCGGATCTCCCGCGTCAATCGCGGCCAGGTCCACCAGGTCACTGCCCACGCCCAGCGCCCGCGCGCCAGCCTTCAGGAAGCTCTCCGCCGTTTGCAGCGTCACGCCGCCCGTCGGAATCAGCTTCAGGTGCGGAAAAGGAGCCAGCAGCGACTTCAAATAACTCGCGCCGCCCACCGCTGAGCAGGGAAAAATCTTCACATAGTCGGCACCCGCGCGCTCCGCCGTAATCACCTCAGTGGGCGTCAGCGCGCCAGGAATCGAAACCTTGCCCGCCGCCTTCGTCGCCGCAATCACGTCCGCGTGCAGGCTCGGACTCACCACAAACTCCGCCCCCGCCGCAATCGTTGCCTCCGCTTCGGCTGCCGTCGTCACCGTGCCAGAGCCCAACAGCAGCTTCGGATACTCCGCCTTCAGTTCGCGCAGCAGATCCACCGCGCCCGGCACCGTCATCGTCACTTCCACCACCGTCACGCCGCCGGCCAGCATCGCCTTCACCACCGCATGCGCCTGTGTCGCGTTGCGCGCGCGCAGCACCGGAATCAGTCCCACCCGCTCTAGCCACGCCTCTGTCGTTTCCGTCATGTTCTTTCCTTCATCGCGCAATGCGCGCGGAGCCGCCCTTCATCGCGCGCTCCACCTCGGCCAGCGTGGCCATGCTCGTGTCGCCCGGAGTCGTCATGGCCAGCGCGCCGTGCGCCACGCCGCAGCGCACCGCCCAGTCGATCGGCTTGCCCGCCAGCAGCCCGTAAATCAGACCTGAGGCAAAGCTGTCGCCTCCGCCTACGCGGTCCAGAATGTCCACCTCGCGCTGCGCCACATGCACCACCTTGTCCTCATAAAGGGCAATCGCGCCCCATGCATTGCGGCTTGCCGTCTGCGCCGTGCGCAGAGTGCTCGCAATCAGCTTCAGATTCGGATACGCCGTGGCCACCTCACGCAGCATCGTCTCGTAGCCCGCAATCGGGAGCTCATCAAACTCCTCATCCACACCCGGAATCTGCACTCCCAGCATCGCGGAAAAATCCTCCTCGTTGCCAAACAGCACATCTACCTTCCGTACCAGTTCCCGGTTCACGGCCTGCGCCTTCGCCTTGCCGCCAATCGACTTCCAAAGCGATTCGCGATAGTTCAGGTCGAACGAGACCGGCGTGCCGTGCCTGCGCGCCACGTGCATCGCCTCGGAGGCCACTTCCGCCGTCGAAGCCGAGAGCGCCGCGAAGATGCCGCCCGTGTGCAGCCAGCGCGCTCCGTTCTCCGCGCCGAAAATGGCGTTCCAGTCGAACTCGCCCGGCTTCACCTGGCTGATCGCCGTCTGCCCCCGGTCGCTGCAGCCGGCAGCCGCCCGCAGTCCAAAGCCGCGCTCGGTAAAGTTCAGCCCATTGCGCGCCGCGCGGCCCACTCCGTCAAACGGCACCCACCGGATCAAGTCCGTATCCACGCCGCCCTGCAGGATCAGGTCCTCCACCAGCCGGCCCACCGCGTTGTCCGCCAGCGCTGTTGCCACGGCCGTTTTCAGTCCGAAGCACCGTCGCAGTCCGCGTGCCACGTTGTACTCGCCGCCGCCTTCCCACACCTGGAACTGCCGCGTGGTGTGGATGCGGCCCTCGCCCGGGTCCAGCCGGAGCATCACTTCGCCGAGGCTCACGCATTCCCAGCGCCGATTCGTCGTCGAAAGAGAAATCGTTTCCATCTTTGCTGCCCAAGAGGTCCCTTGACACTCTATCGCATTGCATCCACATGTGACACCGGCCTGTCGCGGTGCGCGCCGTGCCCCGCATGATTTAGATTGCTTGGGAAGACTGAATTGCGTGCGGGCCGCGCTCCAGACCACGCGCCGCCAGCGGATCGCCAACAGGAAGAGGCAGGGAAGAATGAGTGAGAACCTATTCGATTTAACAGGCAGGGTTGCCGTGGTCACCGGCGGCACCAACGGGCTCGGCCACGCCATCGCATTGGGTCTCGCAGGCGCAGGCGCAGACGTGGTTGCCACCTCGCGCCGGCAGGACCTCGTCGACCAGGTTGCCGCCGAAATCGAAGCCAAAGGCCGACGCACCCTGCGCATCGCCACCGACGTGCAGCAGCGCGAATCCATTCAGGCGCTGCACGACGCCGTCCTCCGGGCCTTCGGCAAGGTCGACATCCTCGTCAACGCAGCCGGCATCACCCATAAGGCGCCCACCCTCGAGGCCGACGAAGCCGATTGGAAGCGCGTGCTCGACGTCAACCTCAACGGCACCCTCCGCGCCTGCCAGATCTTCGGCGCCACCATGGCTCGCGCCGGTTACGGCCGCATCGTCAACATCGCCTCGCTCACGTCCTTCGTCGGGTTCTATCGCGTGGCCGCCTACGCCGCCAGCAAGGCCGCCGTCGCCGGGCTCACCCGCGTGCTCGCCGTTGAGCTGGCGCAGACCGGCGTCAACGTCAACGCCATCGCCCCCGGCGTCTTTCCCACACCCCTCAACGCTTCGCTCATCCAGGGCACTCCGCGTGGCGAGGAGCTGCTGCTGCGCACGCCCATGCGACGCTTCGGAGAAGCCCGTGAGCTCGCCGGCGCAGCCATCTTTCTCGCCTCAGAGGCGGCCTCTTTCGTCACCGGAGAAATCCTCGCGGTCGATGGCGGCTTTCTTGCCAGCGGCGTCAATCAGTAACTCCGTCAAGCCACCAATCCACACCGTGCAGGGGAAAGCAGGGAAGCGGACGCGATGAAAATCACCAAAGCCAACGTGATTCTCACTTCACCCGGCCGAAATTTCGTCACCCTCAAAATCGAAACCGACGAAGGCATCTACGGCCTCGGCGATGGCACCCTCAATGGGCGGGAAATGGCCGTCGCCGCCTATCTTGGCGAGCACGTTATCCCCTGCCTCGTCGGCCGCGATCCCTTCCAGACCGAGGACATCTGGCAATATCTCTATCGCGGGGCCTACTGGCGTCGCGGCCCCGTCACCATGTCCGCCATCTCCGCCGTCGACCTGGCCCTGTGGGACATCAAGGGAAAAGCCCTCGGCACTCCGGTCTACAACTTGCTCGGCGGAAAGAGCCGCGAGGGTGTGCTCGTCTACGCCCACGCCAACGGCAAGGACATCGACCATGCTCTCGACGATGTCGCACGGCACGTCGAACGGGGATACAAAGCCATTCGTGTGCAAAGCGGCATTCCCGGCGTCCCCGTCACGTACGGCGTGCCCAAGGGTTCCGGCCCCTACGAGCCCGCGCAGCGCGGCCTGCCCACTCAGGCTGCCTGGGCCACCGAGCCGTATCTGCGCCACGTTCCCCGCCTCTTCGCGCGCGTCCGCGAAACCTTCGGCGACGACCTCCATTTGCTCCACGACTGTCACCATCGCCTCACACCCATTGAAGCCGCGCGCCTCGGCAAGGAACTTGAACCTTTCCATCTTTTCTGGATGGAAGACCCCACGCCCGCCGAATTGCAGCAGGGCTTCGGCATTATCCGCCAGCACACCACCACGCCCATCGCCGTCGGCGAGGTCTTCAACTCTCTCTGGGACGCGCACGACCTCATCCGCAACCAGTGGATTGACTATCTCCGCATGACCCTGGTCCACGGAGGCGGCTTCACCCACCTCAAAAAAGTCGCAGACTTCGCGGAAATCTATCACGTTCGCACCGGCTGCCACGGCGCCACGGATCTGTCTCCCGTCTGCATGGCCGCCGCGCTCCACTTCGGCCTCGCCGTGCACAACTTCGGCATCCAGGAGCACATGCCGCACACTCCGGAAACCGACGCCGTCTTCCCCCACGCATACACCTTCCAGAACGGCTCAATGGTTCCCGGCGACGCTCCCGGCCTCGGCGTCGATCTCGATGAGGCGCTCGCTGCCAACTATCCCTATCAGCGTGCCTATTTACCCATCAACCGTAAACTCGACGGCACATTAACCGACTGGTAACGTCCAACCCTCCGCAGAATCAACTTCCTCGGATTGCCTCCGGGGCATAGGCACAGTTCCAGTCGTGGATGTACCTTGGGTCAGTAGCGGAGAACTCAGCGCGCACGCGCAACCCAACTCCGGAATTCCACCCGGAAAAATCAGAAAGGGAATCACAATGACTTCGGCACGCAAATGGCGCATGGGCATGGTCGGCGGCGGTCCGGGAGCTTTCATCGGCCCCGTGCACCGCATCGCGGCAGAGCTGGACGGCCGCATCGAACTCGTCGCCGGCGCATTCTCTCAATCCCCTGAGCGTTCCCACGCCGCTGCGGACATGTATCGCATCGATCCCGCCCGCGCCTATGCCGACTTCCACCAGATGATGGAAGCCGAACGAAGCCGGCCCGACGCAATCGATTTCGTCGCCATTGTCACGCCCAACCATCTGCACCTCCCCGTCACAGCCGCAGCCTTTGCCGCGGGCTTTGCCGTCATGAGCGACAAGCCCGCCACGGCCACGTATGCCGAAGCGCTGGAACTCGAGCAGCTCGTCGCGTCGTCCGGCCTGCCCTACGGGCTCACCCACACTTACGCCGGCTACCCGCTCGTGCGCGAGGCCCGCGCCCTCTGCGCCAGCGGGGCACTGGGCCGCATCCGCAAGGTCGTCGTCGAATACCTGCAGGGTTGGCTCAGCCGCCCGCTTGAAACCACCGGCCACAAACAGGCCGCCTGGCGCGCGGACCCGGCCCGCAACGGCCCCGGCGGATGCACCGGCGACATCGGCGTCCATGCCTTTCATCTGCTGGAATATGTCACCGGCCTTGAGGTCACGCGCATGCAGGCCACGTTGCAGTCCGTCGTCCCCGGTCGGCGCGTCGACGACGATTGCACCGCGGTCCTTGAGCTGAACAACGGAGCGGGCGTCGTCCTCATCGCCTCCCAGGTGGCCGCCGGTGAGGGCAATGGCTTCCGCATGCGCATTTATGGAGAAACCGGCTCGCTCGACTGGCGGCAGGAGGACCCCAACCGTCTGCGCCTCCGCTGGCTCGACGGCCCGGAGGAGATTCGCCATGCCGGCGGCACTTACTTGAGCCCCGAAGCTCTCTCCATCACCCGCCTGCCCGGCGGCCATCCCGAGGGATACCTCGAAGCCTTCGCCATTCTCTACCGCGAATTCGCCGACGGTTTGGAAGCCTGGAAGGCCGGCCAAAAGAATCCCTTGCCGCCCACGCTTCCCGGCATTCGCGCCGGCGTGCGCGGCATGCAGTTCATCCAGCGGGCCATCGAGAGCAGCGGCCAGAAATCCTGGATCGACTTCTAACGCAATCCGAGTCCAAAGAAGGGACCAACCTGCAATGAAAACCATCCAAGGGCCGGGAGTTTTCCTGGCGCAATTCGCCGCAAATGAGTCGCCGTTCAACAGCCTCGAAGGGCTGGCGCACTGGGCCTCTCGGCTGGGCTTTGTCGGCGTGCAGATTCCCACCTGGGACAGTCGCCTCTTTGACCTGAAGTCCGCGGCGGAAAGCCAGGACTATTGCGATGAGATTCTCGGCGTTCTCAGTCACGCCGGCGTCCAGCTAACGGAGCTTTCCACCCATCTTCAGGGCCAACTCGTCGCAAGCCATCAGGTCTATGACGTGATGCTGGAGGGCTTTGCTCCCTCCGGACTGGAGGGCGACTCAGCCGCGCGCCAGCAGTGGGCCACGCAACAGCTGCAGTGGGCGGCACAGGCCAGCCGACGCATGAATCTCACCGCTCACGCCACATTCTCCGGCGCGCTTGCATGGCCCTTCTTTTATCCCTGGCCCCAGCGCCCCGCCGGGCTCATCGACCAGGCCTTCCGTGAGCTGGCCCGCCGCTGGCAGCCGATTCTCGACACCTTCGACGAATGCGACGTCGATGTTTGTTTTGAACTCCACCCCGGCGAGGACCTCCACGACGGCGCCACCTTTGAGCGCTTCCTGACCGAGGTCAAAGAGCATCCCCGCGCCAACATCCTCTACGATCCCAGCCACATGGTCCTGCAGCAGATGGACTATTTGGCATTCCTGGACATCTACCACGAGCGCGTGCGCGCCTTCCACGTCAAGGATGCCGAGTTCCGCCCCACCGGCCGCTCAGGCGTGTACGGCGGATACCAGAACTGGATCGACCGCCCCGGCCGCTTCCGTTCTCTCGGCGATGGCCAGGTAGACTTCCGCGCAATCTTCAGCAAGATGGCGCAATATGACTACCCCGGCTGGGCGGTGCTCGAGTGGGAGTGCTGCCTCAAGCATCCCAAGGCCGGAGCCACCGAGGGTGCCATCTTCATCCGCGACCACATCATTCAGGTTACGGACCACGCCTTCGACGATTTCGCCGGCGGCACGGCCGACGAGCGCACGAACCGCAGAATACTGGGACTCGATCCTCTCCCGCAGCCGGAGCCGGATCCCGATGCCGGTTACTGGCAGCCGCCGCAGTCGGAGCCGGACCCGGGCATTTAGCCGCCGCCGCCCCAACCCGTCGCAATCCCCGCTCTCGGTTGGAAATCCTGCGCGGCTCAGCGCCGTCTGCGCGTAGCCTTCCGTGTCACCGTGGTCAGCTTGCCAGTCACGGCAAATTTCCGATGCTCCACCGGCGAAGACAGCACCAGGCTCGTCACCGGATTACCGTAGGGCAGCAGCGCCTCAATCAACGCTTCCAGGTCGGCCATGCTGGTGGTCGTCACCTTCAGCAGCAGGTCGTCGCCGCCCGTCAGGTGGTGGCACTCACGCACCTCTTCCAGCGTCTGCACGTACTCCAGCAGCCGATGGTAACTCTGCCCGTTGCAACTCATCCGGATAAAGGCCATCACTCCCAGGCCCAGCGACTCCCGGTCCACCTGCACCGTGTAGCCTTGCAGAATTCCCACTTCTTCCATCTGCTTCAGCCGCTCCGCCGTCGCCGTGGGAGACAGACCAATGCGTCGCCCCAGTTCGGCCAGGCTCATGCGAGCATTGGTCTGCAGCTCGTCCAGCATCTTTCTGCCGTAGTTGTCCAGCAGCGTAGTGGAATCCATTGCCATATACAGTCAGCATAGAGGATTTCCGGCATCTGGTGAGGCTGCACATCAGAATTCCTCTGTACCCGCGCGCCAGCCAGGCCTAGCATAACTCCTATGGACAAGGTGGTTTTGAAGGGCCAGCCCCTCACGCTGGCTCAGATGGAAAACGTGGCACAGGGAAGGGCTTCTGTTTCAATCGACTCCGACGCGATGAGGCGAGTCGTGCAGAGCCGCTCGCTCATTGAACAGATCGTCGAGACCGACCAGACGGTCTATGGCGTCAACACCGGCTTCGGCAAGCTCTCTGACGTGCGTATCCCCCGGGAGAAGCTGGCGGAGCTGCAGGCCAACCTGGTGCGCAGCCACGCCGGTGGTCTGGGCCAGCCTCTCTCTGAGCCCGAGGCGCGCACCATGCTCCTTCTGCGTGCCAACGTGCTAGCCAAGGGCTTCAGCGGAGTTCGCCCCGCCGTGGTGGAGCAGCTCGTCTCCATGCTCAACACCGGCGTTCACCCTGTAATTCCAGAAAAAGGTTCCGTCGGCGCCAGCGGAGATCTCGCGCCCCTCGCACACCTCGCATTGGTGGTCATCGGCGAGGGAGAGGCATTCTTCCAGGGTGAGCGCATGCCCGGAGCCCAGGCCCTCCAGCGTGCCGGTCTGCAACCGGTCCACTTGACCGCCAAAGAAGGCCTCGCACTGCTGAATGGCACACAGGCCATGACCGCTGTTGGATCGTTGGCCGTGACGCGAGCCAGGCGTGCGGCGCAACTGGCCGACGTGGCCGGAGCCATGTCTCTGGAGGCGCTGATGGGAACCCCCGCGGCCTTCGACCCGCGCATTCACCAGGCCCGGCCCCATGCCGGGCAAATTTCCGCGGCCGAGCACCTGCTCCGGCTGCTGGCCGGCTCCCAGATTCGTGAGTCGCACCGCGAGGGCGACACGCGCGTGCAGGATGCCTACTGCCTGCGCTGCATGCCGCAGGTGCACGGCGCCGTGCGAGACGTGCTGGACCACGTGACGGGCGTGCTGGAGGTGGAGTCAGGTTCCGCCACCGACAATCCGCTCATCTTTCCCGAAGAAGCGCGGGGCGACGCACCTTCCGGCGCGGTTCTCTCCGGCGGCAACTTCCACGGCGCGCCGCTTTCTTATGCGTTTGACTACGCCGCGATTGCCATCACCGATTTGGCTGGCATCACCGAGCGCCGCATTGATCGCCTCCTCAACCCAGACATCAATGAAGGGCTTCCGGCCTTTCTCTCCGGCGACCCGGGCCTCTCGTCCGGCTTCATGATTGCGCAAATCGTTGCCGCAGCCCTCATCAATGAATGCCAGGTGCTGTCGCATCCCTCTTCGACGGGCAGCATCCCCACCGACGGAGGCAAGGAAGACCACGTGTCGATGGGCATGACCGGCGCCCTCAAGCTCCGGCAGATTGTGGAGCACGTTGAGCGCGTCGTGGCCATTGAGCTGATGTGTGCCGCGCAAGGCCTCGAGTTCCGCAGGCCCCTGCGCTCCGGCCGTCAAGTGGAGGCGGCCTTCGAGGCCGTGCGCCGCGTCCTGCCGCGCCTGGAGAAGGATCGCGTGCTTGCCCCGGACATGGAAGCGCTTGCAGCGGCAGTGCGCGAAGGCAATTTTGTGGAGTGGTGCGACTAGTCTGACGCGGAGCTGCGGACGATTTCCCCGGCGAGCAGCGCCTCCACCTGTTGCCTTGTCGGCATGGCCGCCTGCGCCCCGCTCCGCGTAACCGATAATGCAGCGGCGGCGTTGGCAAAGCGTGCCGCCTCCCATGGGTCGCGCCCCTCCAGCAGGGCCACGGCAAAGGCCCCGTTAAAGCAGTCTCCCGCACCCACGGTGTCGATGGCGTCCACGGCAAACCCCGGCACCAACCGTGCCTCTCCGCCGGAACCCGCCACATAAGCGCCTTCCGCGCCGCGCTTCAGCACCACGCCGCCCAGCCCGCGCTCCAGCAACTCTTGCGCGGCCTCCGCAGCATCGGCTCCGTCCTTCAGATAGAACGACGCCTCGGTTTCATTCGGCGTAAACCATGCCACCCGACCCCAGACGGCATTCTCCAACTCAGCCGCCGGCGCTGGGTCCAGCATCACCGGCACACCCAGTTCCGCGCACACGGCAAGCGTATGGTTCAGCGTCGCCATCGGCAGCTCCAACTGGCACAGAACCAAGCCCGCCGTTGCCAGCACCTCCCGGTGCTCGTCCACAAAAGCCGGAGTGACATGCCCGTTGGCGCCGGGAATCACGATAATGCTGTTTTCTCCCGCTGCGGAAAGAAAAATCGGTGCCAGCCCCGACGAGCCGTGCGCCAGCCCCATCTGCGCGGTATCTACTCCGGCCTCGGCCAGGTTGCGCAGCAGCGCAGGTCCGTAGACGTCGTCACCCACCATGCCAATCATCCGCACCGGGTAGCCGAGCCGCGCAGCCGCAACCGCCTGGTTGGCCCCTTTGCCGCCGGGCGTGGTTTGGAAGCTGGTTCCAATCACTGTTTGCCCAACCCGGGGAATCTCCGGCGCGCGGGAAACCATGTCCATGGTGACGCTGCCGACAACGACGATGGGACCTGAGGAAGGACTCATTCTATCGACCTCAAATTAATAAAGCGGGGCCAGCGCAATCGCACCCAGACCCAGCAGAAAGAAGGCAAACATCAGCACCAGCAGCAGGTGTGCCGCCCGCGGCGCGCCCGCAAACTCGCGCCAGACAAAAACGCCCCAGCACGCGGAGATCATGGTGGCTCCCTGGCCAATGGAGTAAGAAACCGCGGGGCCTACCAGGTGCGCTCCGGACGCCACAAAGTTGGCCACCGCTCCCACACACCACACAGCGCCGCCCAACGCGCCTGCCAGGTGCCAGCCCAGCGGCGCATGCCAGTAGTCGCTCCCCAGCACCCGAGGCTTACCATCCAGAGGTTTGGCCATCAGTAGCAGATTCGCCGGCACTGTGGAGACAAGCACCCCAATGGCAAAGAAGAATGCAATGGCATACGGACCCGAGGCCGGTTTGGTGGTCATGGCATGGGCCACCAGCGGATAAAAGCTGCCCATCAGCAATCCCGCCACCAGGCTCAACACAATGCCCCGCGTCGTCGTGGCCTTTGCGCCGCTCTCTCGTTTGCGATAAGCGGCCGCATCCGTCACAATGGCGACGGCAACCAGCGCTACGCCCCCGAACAGCAGCAGGGGATTGCCCGCAGGGTTCACCAGATAACTGGAAACAGCGCCGACCACCAGCGCCAGCCCGATGCCCACTGGAAAGGCCACCGCAAGGCCGGCGACATCAATCGCCGCCACCAGCAGCAGGTTGGCTACATTGAAAATTACGCCGCCCGCCGCAGCCCAAAGCATGGTATGCAGGGGAGCATGGCGCACTGCGGCCACAAAGTGCGCGCCGTCGTGGCCAAGGCTGCCGGCCGTCAGGCCCAGGGCCACCGCTCCTGCCGCCAGCCCCAGCGCATAATCCCAATAAAACAGCTGAAAACGGAATCGCGGGCAGAGCTTCAGCGTGTTCGCCCACGATCCCCAGCAGAGCATACTCAGGACCATCAGAAACAGCGCGGCCGCATAAGATTCAGGAAGAAACATCCAGATTGCCCCCTCGTGCGCGTGGATGCGCCGCGATGAGGGAACCATAACGTCCGCGCCCTGCCTCGCGCAAATGCAGGGTATCCGCAGAGATACTCAGGCCGTCAAACTCAGGATCGTGTCGCGTTTACGGCTCGTGTCAGCGCCGGAACCACCTCGAAGAGGTCCCCCACAATGCCATAATCAGCCACCTCGAAGATAGGCGCATCCGGATCCCTGTTGATGGCGACAACGCATTGCGAGCCCTTCATCCCCACAAGGTGTTGGATGGCTCCCGAGATGCCGACGGCCACGTACAGCTTGGGAGCGACCGTCTGGCCGGAGCTGCCCACCTGGCGCTCCAGCGGCAGCCAGCCGTTGTCGCAGATCGGTCGCGAAGCTGCCAGCTCCGCGCCCAGCGCCGTGGCCAGTTCCTGAACCATGGGAAGGTTGCTCTCGTCTTTGATGCCGCGGCCCACGCTCACAATGCATTGTGCGGCGCCCAGGTCAACCGACTGAGCGGCGTCACGAAACCGGGGACCCGGCTTGGTGCGAATCTGGCCAGCCTCGATTGCAGGCTGGAAAACCTCCACCGGGGCTGCACCCGCACCCAGCGAATCCGCGCGGAACGCGCCGGACTGTACCGACACAAAGCAGGGACCTGCGCCGGAATGACGATAGCTGCCGATCAAACGGCCCTGCATCAGCTGACGCAGAAACACCGGCCCGTCCTCGACGCCGGTTACATCGCCAATCAGCGACTGTCCGAGCCGTGCGGCCAGCTTGGGCGCAAAGTCGCGCACCTGGTACGTGTGCGGAAACACGACGTATGCCGGCTGCCCGGAGCGAATCAGCTGCTCCAGCGCAAGTGTGAATCCGTCCGCCGTGTAGTCGGCAAGCAGAGCGTGTTCCACCCGGACCACGCGGGCCACGGCCTTGGCGGCAACCTCTGCAGCCGCCTTCTCGGTCTGCGCGCCGGGAACAATCGCATGCACTGGCAGTCCGGTCTGTGCCGCCAGCCGCTGCCCCGCGGCCAGCGCTTCCCAACTTATGCGGCCCATGCGGCCATCCCGCTCTTCCATCACTACCCAAACGGCACTCATAGCACTCGCACCTCAAATTTCAGCTTCTCCACCAGCGCCGCAGCGGCCTCGTCCGGCGAGCCCTGCAGCAGCTGCGTGCTCTTCTGCTTGCGGGGCAGCGCAATCTGCTCCAGCACCGCAGTCGGCGCGGGGCTTTGCGCTAATTCTGCAGCCGCCACGCGACGCACTTCCTTCGTCTTTGCGCGCTTAATGCCCATCAGCGTGGCATAGCGCAGCTTGTTCCCGCCGGACTGGATGCTCAACGCGGCAGGCACCGGCATTTCAATCGTCTGGAACCAGCCCTCTTCCAACTCGCGTTTCACTTGAATTCCGGAGTCTGTCGTTTCCACATGCAAGATGAGCGTCGCGTGCGGCAGCCCCAACAGCTCTGCCAGAATGACGCCCGTCTGCCCGTAACCCAGGTCATCCGATTGCAGGCCGGTCAGCACCAGGTCCGGGCTCTCCGGGCGAATGGCCTCCGCCAGCAGGCTCGCCACGCCCAGCGCATCACGCGTAGCCAGGTCATCGCAGATTAAATGAATGGCGCGGTCGGCACCCTTGGCCAGCGCCTCACGAATTGTGGATCCCACGCGCTCCGGGCCGGCGCTCAGCACAATTACTTCTCCTCCGGCCCGCTCCTTCAGTTGCAGCGCCTCTTCCAGCGCATAGGCATCAGACTCATTCAGCGTCCACTCCAGCTGGTCCTCTTCCATCCATTTGGCGGAGGAGTTGATGCGCACCGCCGCATCGCGTTCTGGTACTTGTTTAATGGCGACAAGAATTTTCATATTTCTTCACTCGTGTTCATGGTAACCGGATCAGCCCTTCGGCAGTCCGCGTGCCGTCAGTTGGGCAATGTCCAGCAGTTGCGGCGCGTTCTCGCCTTTCTCGGCAAGTGCATCGCGAAACATGCTGTTGCAGAATGGGCATGCGGTGCCCACGGTCGTTGCTCCGGTGGCCACCAGCTCGGCCGCCCGCACGTGGCTCACCCGCTCGCCGGTCTCCTCGCCCAGAAACGCCAGCCCGCCGCCCGCGCCGCAGCAAAAACTGCGCTCGTGGTTGCGTTCCGCCTCCACCACCCGGCCAGCCAGCGCGGCAACCGCTCGTGGCTCCTCATACACATCACGGTAGCGGCCCAGATAACAGGGGTCGTGATACACAATTGTGTCCTCATTGGCCTGTTTCGGAAGCTGCGCCGCATGCCGCGCGAGAAACTCGCTATGGTGCTCCACCTCAGGCGGCGTGCCGTATTCCTTCCAGTCCTCTTGGATGGTCCGCACGCAGTGCGGGCAGATGGTCACAATCTTTTTCACTTTGTTCTGCGCCAGAGCCTCCAGGTTGGCCTCAGCCAGTTGCTGGAAAAGCAGGTCGTTGCCCAGGCGGCGAACCGGATCGCCCGTGCATTTCTCTTTCCGCAGCACGCCAAAACTGGCGCCCAGGTAGGTCATGACGCGTGCAAAGTCCGTCACAATCTCGCGGCCCTTCGGATCATATCCCCCCATGCAGCCAAGCCAGAGGCAGTAGTCCTGCGTGCCGTCAAAGATAGGGAACTGCTGCTTCTGGACAAACTTGTCCCGCTCCGCCGCTCCCATGCCCAGCGCGTTGGAGCCACGCTCCAGGGCCAGAAACAGCTTCGCGCCGTGCTCGTCCTCCCACGCACCCGTGTTCACCGCGCCGCGCCGCAGGCCAATCAGGATGGGAAGATGCTCAATCCCAACCGGGCACTGAAATTCACAGGCACCGCACGTGGTGCACTGGAACGCAGCCTCTTGAGAGTTGTACTTGCCCAGCAGCGGCTGGTCTGACCGTGGTCCGAACTCATTCAGGTATCCGCGGAGCCCCAGCACAATCTCCTTCGGGTTCAGTTCCTTCCCCGTATTC
>DATKTQ010000178.1:0-10502 GCA_035531055.1 Occallatibacter sp.
CCGCCCGCCTCGCCATCCTCAACGCCGGAACCATCCCCGATCGCGGCCTCTACGGCGTCTTCCTTGCCCACACTGAGGGCAAATCCATTCGCGTCGGCGAGCTCGATGAGGAAATGGTCTTCGAGTCCCACCCCAACGAAACCTTCATCCTCGGCGCCTCCACCTGGCGCATCGTGGACATCACCCACGACCGCGTCCTCGTCACTCCCGCGCCCGGCGAGCCCGGCAAAATGCCCTTCTGGAAAGGTGACGGTCCCGGCCGCCCGCTGGAATTCGGCCGCCGCATCGGCGCGCTCGTCCGCGAGCTGCGCGCTGTGCCCAAACCCGCCGCGCTCACCCGCCTCGTCGCTGAGCACGACCTCGACCCCAACGCCGCCGAAAATCTCCTTCAATTCCTCACAGACCAGGCCGACGCCACCGGACAGGTTCCTGACGACCGCACCATCGTCCTCGAGCGCGTCCGGGACGAGCTGGGCGACTGGCGCGTCTGCGTCCTTACGCCCTTCGGCAGCCGCATCCACATTCCCTGGGCCATGGCTGTTACTGCCCGCATCCGCGCCGCCGGTGGGCCGGAAGTCGAAACCCTCTGGGGCGACGACGGCTTCGTCCTGCGCTTTCCAGACACCGACGAGCCGCCCGACCCCGACTGGTTCCTCGTCGAGTCCGCCTTGGTCATGCAGCTCGTCCTGCGCCAACTCGGCTCCACCGCGCTCTTTGCCGGCCGTTTCCGCGAGGCCGCCGGCCGCGCCCTCCTGCTGCCGCGCCGCCGGGCAGACCAGCGCACGCCGCTTTGGCAGCTTCGCAAACGCTCCTACGATCTGCTCAGCGTTGCCTCGCGCTACCCGTCGTTTCCGCTGCTGCTCGAGGCCTATCGCGAATGTCTCCGCGACGTCTTCGACATGCCCGCACTCATTGAAATCCTCAGAGAAATCGAACAGCGCAAGCTCCGCGTCCATGTGGTCGAAACCCGCAAGCCCTCGCCCTTCGCCTCCTCGCTGCTCTTCAGTTACGTCGCCAATTTTCTCTATGACGGCGACGCGCCCCTGGCCGAGCGCCGCGCCCAGGCCCTCACCATCGATCAGGATCAGCTGCGCGAACTGCTCGGCGAGGCTGACCTCCGCGAACTGCTCGACCCCAACGCCATCGCCGACGTGGAAGACGCCGCACAATGCCTCGCCGAATCGCATCGCGCCCGCACGCCCGACGGCCTGCACGATCTCTGCCTGCGCCTCGGCGACCTGACCCACGACGAGTTCGCCCTCCGCGTCGCGGACCCCGCGCTGCTCGATCATCTTCCGCGCCTCATCCGCGCCCGCCGCCTGCTGGAGCTGCGCATCGCCGGCCAGCGCCGCTTCGTTGCCGTCGAAGACGCCGCCCGCTACCGCGATGCACTCGGCATTCCGTTGCCGCCCGGCCTGCCCGTCTCCCTGCTTGAACCCGTTGCCCAGCCCGTGCTTGAGCTCCTCCGCCGCTTCGCCCGCACCCACGGCCCCTTCACCCTCCGCGAGGCCGCGGACCGCTTCGCCCTCGATGCCGCCATCGCCGAAACCGCGCTCCACCAGCTCGCCGTCGAAGGCCGCATCCTCGAAGGCGGTTTCCGTCCCGGCGGCCTCCATCGCGAGTGGTGCGACGCGGAAATCCTCCGCCAGATTCGCCGCAAATCCCTCGCCAAACTCCGCCGTCAGGTCGAACCCGTCGAACCCCACACCCTCGCCCGCTTCCTCACCCACTGGCAGGGCATCCTCGCGCCGCGCCGCACCGCCAACGCCCAGCTCGACGCGCTTCTCGACGCCGTCGAAAGCCTCCAGGGTGCACCCATCCCCGCCTCGCTGCTCGAGTCCTCCGTCCTGCCCGCGCGCATCCCCGGCTACGCGCCCGCCAGCCTCGATACCCTCATCACCGCCGGAGAAGTAGCCTGGGCCGGCGTCGAACCCATCGGCGAGCGCGACGGCCGCATCGCCCTCTTCCTTGCCGACAAGCTCCCGCTGCTCGCACAATCCCGCCCGCAAGTTGACCCGCTCACCGAGCGCGAGGAAAAGCTGCTCGCCGTGCTGCAGTCCACCGGCGCCAGCTTCTTTGATCCGCTCCACCAGGCCGTCGGCGGCGGTTATCCCGGCGAATCCATCGATGCCCTCTGGAGCCTCGTTTGGCGCGGCCTCGTCACCAACGACTCGCTCCACGCCCTCCGCGCGTACATCGCCCGGCCCGACTCCGCGCGCGCCCCGCGCCGCTTGCAAACAGGAAGTGTCTTCCGTTCCCGCCGCACCACGCCGCCCAACGCCCAAGGCCGCTGGTCCCTGCTGCCGGTGCGCGCGCAAAAGGGAACCGAAGGCACGCCCACCGCAACCGAAGCCAGGCACGCGCTCGCGCTCCAACTTCTCCACCGCTACGGCATTCTGCTGCGCGAGTCCGTCGCCGCGGAGAATCTTCCCGGCGGCTTCAGCGCTGTCTATCCCGTGCTCAAGGCTCTCGAAGAATCCGGCCGCATCCGCCGAGGCTACTTCGTCGCCGGCCTCGGTGCAACCCAGTTCGCGCTGCCTGCCGCCGTCGATCTCCTTCGCCAGCTCCGCACGGAGCCGCCCGAGGAAAAGCCCGAATTCGTCCAGCTCGCCGCCGCCGATCCCGCCAATCCCTACGGCTCCGTCCTGCGCTGGCCCGACCTTCCCGCCGATGCCGAAGACACCGAATCAGGACCCCGCATTCCCACCCGCGCCGCCTACGCCGAAGTCATTCTCCGCAACGGCCGCCTCGTCGCCTGGCTCCGCCGCAACAATCCCAACCTGCTCGTCTTTCTGCCCGCCGACGATCCCGAGCGCTCGCAGACCGCCGCAGGCCTTGCCCACTTCCTCTGCGAGCGCGGCCAGCAGCGCATGCACGCCGCAGGCCACCACGGCGTGCTCATCACCACCGTCAACGGCCTGCCCGTCGCCGCGCATCCTCTCGCCCGTTTCCTCATGGACGCCGGTTTCTACTCCGGCCCGCTCGGCATGCACCTGCGTCGCATCCCGCTCCCGCTTGTGCAACACGACCAGCAATCCGGAGAGCTGCAGTAGCCATGCCTGAAGGCGACACACTCTTCCGCACCGCGCGCACGCTCCATCGTGCTCTCGCCGGCAAGCCCGTCACAGGCTTCCGTTCCACCTATCCGTTGCTCACGCGCTTCCACGACGACACGCCCCTCACCGGCCAGCTCGTCCGCCTCGTCGAGTCGCGCGGCAAGTGGCTGCTCATTCATTTTTCCGGCGGCGCAACCCTTGCCACGCACATGCTCATGTCCGGCAGCTGGCACATTTACCGCCCCGGCGAGCGCTGGCAAAAGCCCGTCAGCCACATGCGCATCATCCTTGAAAATGCGGACCTCCTCGCCATCGGCTTCCACGTTCCCGTGGCCCGCATGCACACCGCGCAGTCGCTCGCCCGCGAACTCCGCATCCCGAATGTCACTCTCGATCTGCTCAGCCCCGACTTCGACGTCCAGGCCGCCTGCGCCTGCATCACTCTCAACGCCGAGCGCGAAATCGCCGACGTTCTCCTCGACCAGCACGTTCTCGCCGGCGTCGGCAATGAGTTCAAGTCGGAGATATGTTTCGTCTGCGCGGTCAACCCATTCGCGCGCGTTGCCTCGCTCTCCGCCGAGCAAATCGCCGCGCTTGTTGCCGCCTGCCAGCGCCTGCTCCGCGCCAATGTTCTTGAGGACTCCGGCGACACCCTCGTCACCTATCGCGGCCTGCACCGCCGCACCACCCACGAGTCCGACCCCGGCGAAAGCGTCTGGGTCTATGGCCGCGCGGAACAGCCCTGCCGCCGCTGCGGAGCCTGCATCGAGCGCCGCTTGCAGGGCCCGGATGCGCGCGTCACCTTCTGGTGCCCGCTCTGCCAGCCTATTCCGGACGGCAGCGATGTGGATGAATCGGATTGAGAGGCGGAACCGCTGGTCAGGCTTGAAATGGACCGAACGATGCGGTGACCTCTCCCCGCTCGTCATCCGCCCCCACCACATGGACAGTGAACGTATCTCCACCTTCTTCCACTCGCACCACAACGTGTCCTTCGCTGCTGGCAAGTCTGCTTGAGAAGCGTTCCGTGGTCAGCATCGCAGCCGGCGCCATTCCCGCGGCAAACACATCTCGCTCGCCGGAGTAGAGTTCTTCGCTGAACAGATTCGCAAGTACGCTGATATCCGGATGAGAAACATGCCAGGTGGGCACAATCCACACTCGCGGCCGCAAGGACCGCACCATTGCCGATCCGCAGGCGTCAAAGTATCCGTGATGGTTGGCGACAGCGACTGAAACAGGTCCTGCAATCGCAGCCACTGGCGTTTCAATGTCGTGCCACGGGTAGCGCCCGTAGGCTGTGTCATTGCAAAGATCGCCGCCCGTGTAATAGCAAAATTTTCCGTATTGCATACCAACTGAGATACAGCACATGTTCTCGCTTGGCATTGCTTCTGCAGCCAGGCCGCCCAGAGCAGGAAATCGCGGCTTCGATGCTTCTCCGGCGCCCGTCCATACCTCACCGTTCACCGAAAGTATGCGAGCTTGGAATCCCGGATACGCGGCGGGTTGCCTGCGCAAGGCAAGCTGGCTCAGGGAACCGGCCTGTGCGCGTTCAACTTTCGCTCCCCGAGAAAACATGCTGCGCGCAAAGGCGATGTAGTTCCGTGCCGACGGATCCTCTGGGACAGCAGGGTATGCGTAATCGGGCCAGCCACGGTCGATCAGCGCATGAACCTCGATCCTCTCGGCGACAAAGGACGCGCCGGTTAATCGATAGTTGCCGCGCAGGGCAGGCGGACTCGAAGGTGCAACCTGGCCCACATGATCTCCATGCAGGTGCGTGAGCAGCATGCTGTCCAGCGCCGTTTGGCCAATCCGGTCGAGCTGGCGGCGCACGTAGCGCGCAATCCACTCGCCGGCTGCACGTCGCGCGTCCGGACGCGCCGGAGCCATCAACTTCTCCGCGCCGTGTGCCTCGCCGGCATCCACAAGCAGGGAAGTGCCGTCCGGTCCCAGAATCACGGTCGAATTGCCGCGGCCCGTATCGATGTGATGGATTTCAAGAATGCCGGGTTTCCACGGGGGCAGGACCGAGCCCGAAGGTTCTCTCCTCCCCAGGCTTTCCCCAATACTGGAATCAGACCCCAACAGAGTTGTAGTCAGCGCACCCGCAGCGAATTTTAGAAAATCCCTTCGTTGGGGCATCAGTCTGCTCTCCGGTCTGGGCGCGCGCAGTTCGGGGTGGGGTTAATCCGCCGGCTTGCCCAGCCCGAAAATCTTCTGGAAAATATTCCGGTGGTCGCCCGGATGGTCGCACGTGTCCGTGGGAGCCGTACCCGCCAGGAAAGCTGCCTGGTAGTCGTCCGGACAGGCCGCATCCGCCAGCAGGTTCGTCACCGTGTCCAGCGATACCACGTCCACTCCGTCCGGCGGCGTAAAGTCGTGAGTGTCGCTGTACTGCGGCAGCGTCACCGCCTGCTTCATAAAGTTCGCCCAGATGGGCGCAGCCGCGTGCGCGCCTTCAATGTGGATGTCCGTGTAGTCGTCGTTGCCCACCCACACCACGCACAGCAGGTTGCTGGTGTAGCCCGCAAACCAGGAGTCGTGCTCCGTGCCCGTCTTGCCTGCGGCCGGCGCGGTAAAGCCCAAGTTCCGCACTCCGGCGCCCGTGCCGTGGCCCTGCATAACTGCCTCCATCATGCTCGTCGTCAGATAGGCCACCCGCGGATCCAGCACCTGCTTGGACGCGGGCGTAAAGTCGTCAATCACGTCGCCCCGAGGCGTGCGGATGCTGGCTAGCATCCACGGCTCCAGGTGCAGCCCGTTGTTGGCAAACACCGTGTACGCGCCCGCCAAATCCAGCGGAGACGCATCATAGGCTCCAATGGCCATCGCGGGCGTTCCGCGCGCGTTCTTGATGCCGGCATCGCGCGCCAGCGCAGCCACGCGGTCAAACCCCACCATAGATGCCAGTCCGATCGTCGCATTGTTCAGCGAGCGCAGCAGCGCATACTGCGCCGTCACCTGGTCGTGATACTCGCCCTCAAAGTTGCGCGGCGTATAGCTCTGTCCATTCACTTCATAGGTGGTCTGCTCGTCGTTCAGCATCGTCACCGGAGAAAACAGCTTCGTTTGCCCCGGCAGCAGCGTGCCCTCCACCGCCGTCTGGAAGGCCGACGCATACACAAACGGCTTGAAGGTGGAGCCCGTGGGTCGATTCGCCACCGCATGGTTCAGTTGCGACTCCCCATAGTTCCGCCCGCCCACCAGCGCCAGCACCTGCCCGGTGTGCGGATTCAGCGCCACCAGAGCCACCTGCGGATAGTTGTACGGTATGCCTCGTTTGCGGTCCCGCGCGTGCCGCCGGTCCACCTGCGCATCCACCATCGGTATCGTCGCTTGCACTGCTTCAGAGGCAAGCCGCTGCAGGTCCGGGTCCAGTGACGTATAAATTCGAAGTCCCTCGCGGTTGAAGTCGCGGTCGCCCAGCGCCTGCACCAGCTGGTCCCGCACCAGGTCCACAAAATAGGGCGCCTCGCTCGCGTCCACGCTGGCCGCCACCAGGTGCAGCGGCTGCTGCTTGGCCTGCTCCGCCTGCTCCTTGGTAATCGCGCCCGTTTCCACCATCGAGTCCAGCACCAGGTTCCGCCGCTCCATCGCCCGCGCCGGGTGACGGAATGGATTCAGCCGGTTCGGACTCTGAATCATCCCCGCCAGCAGCGCGCACTCCGGCAGGTTTAGCTGTCGCACATCCTTGCCAAAGTAGGCCTGCGCCGCCTCGCCAAAGCCGTCGATGGAAAAGCTCCCACGCTGGCCCAGGTTGATCTCGTTGGCATACATCGCAAAAATCTGCTGTTTACTGAAGCGGTGCTCCAGCTGGAAGGTAATCACGATTTCCTTCAGCTTCCGCTTGATCTTCCGCTGCGGCGTCAGAAAAAATCCCCGCGCCAGTTGCATCGTCAGCGTCGATCCGCCCTCGGTCCATTTGTGCCCCGGCGTCAGATCGTTGCGCAGCGCGCCCAGAATGCGAATGTAGTCCACACCCCCGTGCTCAAAAAACCGGCGATCCTCAATCGCAACCACCGCGTTCACCAGGTTCTTCGGCATCTCGTTGTAGGTCACGATCCGGCGCTTGGTGCGATGTGCGTCTTCGCTCAGCCCCGTAATCAGCATCGGTTCCAGCTCATAGCTGGAGAGCGCCTGGCCATGCGTGTCGGTAATCGAGTCCACCACGCCGTTGTTGATGTGGATCGTCGCCGCGTCTTCCGCGTGATACGACTGCGGGCCCGGCTGCACCGTGATGCTGTTCGGGGTCCGGCTGTAGCTGCCCAGCGGAGAGGTCTGTGCCGCGCCGGCCGTGGTATAGCCCGCTGAGTTCAGTTCAGATGCAATCAGTTGAATCGCCAGTCGCTGCCCGGGCCGCACCTCGCGCGGCGCCGCAAAAATCTTCGCCGTGTTGGCAAACAGCGGCTTCTCCAGCCGCGCGCTCACAATCGCCCCGTACTTCGCGTAGTAGAAGCCAAACAGGCCCGCCACCGACAAGCCAATCACCACTATGCCAAGCAGTGCAATCTTCACCAGGGACATGGTCCACGGGTGTTTGCCCTTCGGTCTTGCCAGCTTGATCTTCAGCGTCCGCAACGCCATCGCCGCTCCCTGTCTCGCTCCCTTACTCGCTCGCTTCCGTCAGCAGCGCGTCTTCCTGCACGCGTTCCTTCATATGCGCTGCCACTTCGCTCAAGGCCACGTCCACGCTGGTGCCCGTGGCTCGCGTCACCACTTCCGCCTGCCCCGCCGCAGCTTTCTTGCCCACATTCACGCGGTAGGGAATGCCCACCAGGTCAGCATCCTTGAATTTGACTCCCGCACGCTCGTCTCTGTCATCCAGCAGCACGTCCAGCCCTGCGGCTTCCAACTCCGCCGTCAGCTGTTCGCCCGTCCTGCGCAGCAGCTCGTCGCTCGCGTTCGTCACCGTCACCACCACGGTAAACGGCGCAATCGACGCCGGCAGCCAGAACCCGTTCTTGTCGTTCGACTGCTCAATCGCCGCCGTCAAAATGCGCTCAATGCCAATCCCGTAGCTGCCCATGATCGGCGTCACTTCCTTGCCGTTCTCGTCCAGCACACGCGAGCCCATGCTCTCGGAATACTTGTAGCCCAGCTTGAAGATGTGCCCCACTTCCACGGCCTTGCCCACCACCAGCCGGCCCGCGCATCCCTCCGTCGGGCATGCCTCGCCCTCGTTCACGCTGCGAATATCTGCCAGCAGCGTCCACGTAAAGTCCCGCCCCGGCGTCACGTTGCGCAGGTGCGTGTCCACCTTGTTCGCGCCCGCCACCAGGTTCTTGCGGCCCTCGAGGGACCGGTCCACCACAACCGTCAACCCATCGCCCAGCGGCGCAGCATCATGCGTCAGCCCCACCGGTCCCAGGTAGCCCGCCGGCCCGTTCATATACTGCGTCAACTCCTCGGCCTGCATCGTGCGCAGCTCCGCCGCGCCCACCGCGCCCATCAGCTTGGTCTCGTTCACCTGGTGGTCGCCGCGCAGAAACGCCGCCACGCCGTGCCACGTATCTTTTCCGCCCGGGCCGCCGCGCTTCAGCGCCATATACGCCACACACTTGATGTCGCTCGCCGGCGAAATCTTGAAGAACTCCGCCACGTCGGCAATCGCAGCGCAGCCCGGCGTCGCCACCAGCTCCGGTATCCCGTCGCCCGTCGGCTCCATCTCCGTCACCGGCTCCAGCCGCGACGTCGCCTTCTCCAGATTCGCCGCGTACCCGCACACCGGGCAGCTCGCAATCAGGTCCTCGCCCGCCTCGGTGTACACCATAAACTCCTGCGACTGCGACCCGCCCATCGCCCCCGAATCCGCCTCGACGGCCACAAACTTCAGTCCGCAGCGCGTAAAAATCCGCCGATACACTTCGTCGTGCAGGTCGAAACTTTTGTCCAGTCCCGTCTTGTCCAGGTCGAACGAGTACGAGTCCTTCATCAGGAACTGGCGCACCCGCAGCAGCCCCGACTTCGGCCGCGGCTCATCGCGAAACTTCGTCTGAATCTGGTACCAGATCTGCGGCAACTGCTTATAGCTGCGCAGCTCGCTCCGCGCAATCGAAGTCATAATCTCTTCATGCGTCATGCCCAGGCACAGGTCCGCGCCCTTGCGGTCCTTCAGCCGAAACATGTTGTCGCCCATTGCCGTCCAGCGCCCGCTCTGCTCCCACGGCTCGCGCGGCAAAATCGCCGGCAAATAAAACTCCTGCCCGATCCCGTCCATCTCCTCGCGCACAATCGCGATGATCTTGTTCAGCGCGCGCTGGCCCAGAAACAGATAGTTGTAAATCCCCGCGCCGAGCTGGCGAATGTAGCCCGCCCGCAGCAGGAACTTGTGACTGGCCACTTCGGCATCCGCCGGGGCCTCGCGAAGAGTAGGAACAAAGAGCTTCGACCAACGATGCATAAGAGAGGGTGTGCTTGCTTTCCCGCCCGTGTGCGTGCGGCCCCGGGGAACGTCGGACCGCCGGCTGGAACACGGACGCAGGGCGTTTGGATCAACCAGAACCCATTCTAACTGTTCAAGCGCTTCCAGGCGCAGGGGCGGCGCCTGCGCAGTGCCTCCCAAAGCAATCCACGTTGTCACTGAAGTTGCCATCGACACGCGTCCTCCTCGACTGCCTCTGCCCACAATGCAGTGCAGCGGAAGGGCCAAATCCCCTAATACTGAAAACAAACGATGTACGGGAATGGCTTACGGTTGGAGCCGTGTCAGCAGGCCCACACGCTGTGGAAGGGGTGACACGTGGGCAGCCCTTCCCACTTGGGACGCAGACGCGAGCGCAGATTCAATCCGCCTTCAATCTACATGATTCGCAGGTGTCGAAAAGTCTGGAGCGCGAACACGCAGGACTCGCCTGACAAGCCCCCCAACCGCAAATGCAGTTCCTTGCGCGAGGGATAGAACCCCAAGTAGCACCAAATCTGTGCGCCATGTAATCGGTCCAATTCCAAGAGCATTCAGATGTTCCCACGTAAACGCAAACCGTGATTGCGTCAGACCCATCCAGATCGCGATGCTGGCAGCAAAGCCGCCGAACGCCATCACTGCAATTCTTCGACGAAACACCCAAAACGCGAGGAATTCGCTTGCCAGCAACAACCCCGCAAGCGCGATATAAGAATGCCAAGTAATCGATACGGACCCGTCAAGATTTGTTCCTTCAAGAAGGTCGGGAACATTTGAATCGAGCAGCAGATAAACAGTGCCGACGAACAGGCCAACTCCAGCGAGAACTCTCAGCGCAATGTTCATTCCGCAAGTTCCTAGTCCGTAGCCCCTAGTCTCTAAATCAGCTCCACGCCCCAAAGATCATGCAGATGCACAACGCCTTCCACGCGCTCCTCGGCATCCACCACAATCAGGCTCGTAATCTTCCGCTCTTCCATGATTGCCAGTGCCTTCGCCGCCAGCTCGCTCGACGCAATCGTCTGCGGATGCAAGTG
>DATKTQ010000179.1:0-19282 GCA_035531055.1 Occallatibacter sp.
GAACCAGCTCTCCGGGATGACGAACTCTGAGATAACCCATTTGGCAGAAGGGGAGACGGCGGTGCGCAGGCGGCAGGCAAGGTCGAGGACTTCGCCGGTGGTGAGGAAATCGAGAAAAAAGTGCGCAAGGACGAGGTCGTACGGCGGGCCGGAAGGCTGCCAGGAGCGAATGTCGGTGCACAGGGTGCGCAGGCGCACTTGGTGCGGGCCGGCGCGGCGGGCAAGGGCCTCAAGCATGGCTGAGCTTGCGTCGAGGGCGTCCACCTGGACTTGGGGATTTGCGCGGAGAAGGCAGGCGGTGAAGCGGCCGTCGCCGTCGCCGAGGGCGAGGGCGCGGCGGGAAGAAGACAGCTGGGGCAGAAAGGCGCGGCGGCAGCGCTGGAGCGCGGGGCCGAAGGTGCACCACTCCATCCAACGGTAAAGACGCGCGAGGCGGTTCAGGTCGGGCGGGGAGTTCATTTGAGGATCCACGCGAGCGGCAGGAGGATGGACGGGGCGAGCAGGACGAGGTCCGCGGCGGCGCGGAGAGCGAGAGGCGAGAGACGGCGGCGGTGGCGGTCCAGGAGAGCAAGCAGCAGAGCACTGATGGCGCCGGTGCAGAGGACGGCGGCGATGCGCGGTTGATGGGCGAGCAGGAGAAGGGCGATGAAGAGCCCGGCGCCGGCGAGGAACATGGCGCGAGGCAGGATGCCGGTGGGCGCGTGAAAGGGATGGGCCTCCCATCGGGCAATGGAAACGCAGTTGAGCCAGGCGAGCGCGATGAAGAAGGCAATGAGGGCGGCGAAAGGCCAGAGAGAAAGCTGGCGAGGCGTATCCATGCGGAGGCGGGACCAGGCGGGCAGAGCGCAGCCGAGCGTGAAGAGCAGGCCGACGAGGAATTCCTTGGAGAGCAGGGGCGCGAGCCAGGCAGGAGCGCGGCGGCGGGAGTGGACGCCGGAGAAGTAGGCGAGCGTGGCAGCGGCGAGGAGCGAGTCCGGCGCGCGAGAGGCGGTAGGCAGCAGGGCCAGCAACATGCGGGCCGCAGCGAGGGCGGCAAGAACGGCGACGGGGAGAAAAACGCGGCGGTGGCGCCAGTGGAAGATGTGGCGGTGGCGCAACTGGCGGAAGGTGCCGGAACGCAGACCGGAGCGGGCGTCCAGCAGGCGGTCGCCGATGTATACGGACCAGGTGACGAGGGCGAGGAGGATGGGGACCCAGAGGGGCAAGCGGATTCCGACCGACCAGGCGAAGGCCAGTGACCAGACGACCGCGACAGTGGGTGCGTCCAGGCTGGCGAGATGCCACAAACGAAGCGAGGCGGGTGCATTGAAACGGCGGGAAGCGCTGCGGGGCGCAGCAGTGGGCGCGCGCCAGAGGGCGATGGTGCGAGGACAGGCCTCGATTCGTGGAGTTGGAGTGGCCAGGGGAAGTGGCATCGAACTTATTTTAAAAGATCGGGGCTGAAGGGCAGACGGGACGGGCTACACGGGGGATTGCGCGTTGATGATGGGAATGCCGGGAGGCGGAGTGAAGCGGAAGGTGTTGGGTGGGACGGGGATGTCGGGCTGCTCGGCGGAGAAGGTGAAGCGAGTAACAGCGCCGTCGGTTTCGTCAATCTGAATGGCGGTGATGACGCCTTCCGGGGTGACGGTGAGGGTGAGTTGCCGGATGGCGCGTTCCTGGCCTTTGGGTTGGCCGGTTAGGGTGAACTGGCCGTTGGGGGCGGGGGCGAGGCGAAGATGGTTGAACTCGCGCTCAAGCTGGGTGTGGCCGAGGAGGAAACGGAGGGGCGAACGGAAGTCGTCCAGATTTTTGACGGGGATGCGCTGGACCTGTGCGTCGCCGCGGGTATAAGACCAGGCGTATTTGCCGTCAAGGAGAAAGAGCTTTCCGGGCGGGGAGTCATAATCCCAGCGCATGCGGCCGGGCTTGAGGAGCAGGAGGGTTCCGCTCTCAGTGCGGCTCATGCCGAGGCCCTGGTAGCTCTGGGTGAAGCCGGCGCGCAGAGAGTGAAGGTGGTTGTAGTGCTTATCGACACGCTGGGCGATGACGTGCGCCGAGGGCAGAGGCTGCTGTGCGCGGAGAGAGGGGAGGCAGACCAGCGCGGCAAGCAGAGCGCCGTGACAAACCAGGGTGCGGGCGGTCATTGCGCCATCTGGGTGCAGTTGGTGCCGCCGGTGGGGTCCGTCATCATGGCGCCGCCGGATTCAAGGCAGAAGCCGCGGTCGCCGGTTTTGCCCGGAGTGGCGGGAACAGCCGTGGCCGTATAGCCGGTGATGCGCTCGCCGTTGTTGACGTTGACCTTGGTGCAGTTGGTGATGTTGAAGATGTATCCGGACTTGACGCCGGTGGCCAGCTCGCCGTTGATGACACCTGCGCTTTCGGGGCCGGAAGCACCGGTCTTGGGGTCACCGCCGAGGGCCTTGATGCTGCAGGTATAGCCGTTGGTGGGATAGGTGTCCGCGTACATGCCTTCGGCTTCCTGGATGGTCTGGAGGGACTTTTGCGCCGAGAGCTCGTTGGCGTGGCGGCGGATTTTGCCCGCGGTGGGGATGGCAACCAACATGAGGATCAGGATGATGGAAATGACGATGAGCAATTCCATCAGGGTGAAGCCATTGGGCAGCGGGGCGCCGTTGGGCTTTGCGCTGCGGCGCCGTGCAATTGGGAGAAGGGACGTGCGCTTCATGGGTTTCCAGTTCCTCACAGGGATGCGTGCCTGCGTACAAGAGCATCCCAGCAGAATGCTACAACGGTTAGACGCAAGAGGGAAAGGGTACGCTCAGCCGAGGGCGGGCAGAAACTAGCAAACAAGCCGCTTCCGATTGAGTTTGATTCCATCCAGTCGTCCGAGGAGCGTGACGGCGATGCGGTCGGGGTCAAAGAGCTTCTGCGCCATGGCCTGCACCTGGGCTGCCTCCACGCCATCCAGGCGCGTGATGACTTCCTCCACGGAAAAGAACTGCTGGAAATACATCTCCTGGCGGGCAATGTTGGCCATGCGGGAGTTGGAGCTTTCCAGACCCATGAGGATATTGCCCTTGACCTGGTCCTTGGCGCGCTTGAGCTCCTCTTCGCTGAGCAGCATCTGCTTGAGCTTGGCGAACTCGGCGAGGATGAGGTCGACGGTTTCAAGGGCTTTTGCGGCGGAGGTTCCGGCAAAAATGCAGAAAGTGCCGGTGTCGCGGTAAGGGCTGACGTCGGAATAGATGGAATAGGCCATACCGCGCTCTTCGCGGATGGTCTGGAAGAGGCGTGAGCTCATGCCGCCGCCGAGGACGGTGTTGAGGATGAGGGTGGTGTAGCGGTTGTCGTCGGTGATGGGCGGAGAGGGAACGCCGAGGCAGATCTGGACCTGTTCGAGGGCTTTCTTGTTGCGCAGGACGATGCGTGCGCCGGGCTCCGGGGCCTGCTCTTCTTCCATGGCTTCTCCCGCGGGAAGGCCGGCAAATTTTTGCGCGACGGCTTCGACAAAGCTGTCGTGATCCAGGTTACCGGCGGCGGAAAAGACCATGTTGCCGCCGAGGAAGCGGCTGCCGTGGTACTGAAAGAGCGCCTCCTGCGCCAGCCGGCCGACAGTGGCGGAGGTGCCCAGGATGGGCTTGCCGAGGGGATGATCCTTCCAGAAATTCTGGGTGAAGAGTTCATGCACGAGGACGTCGGGATTGTCCTCATCGATCTTGATTTCTTCAAGAATGACGCCGCGCTCGCGTTCGATGTCTGGCGAGGCAAAGGTGGGATTGAGGACCAGGTCAGCGAGGACGTCGAGGGCGATGGGGACGTGCTCGGAGAGGGACTTGACGTTGAAGCAGATGGTCTCCTTGCCGGTGAAGGCGTCGAGGTTGCCGCCGATGGAGTCCATCTCCCGGGCGATGTGCTGGGCGGATCGAGAGCGGGTGCCCTTGAAGACCATGTGCTCGACAAAGTGGGAGACGCCGTTGACTTCCGAGGTCTCGCATCGGGAGCCGGACTTGACCCAGATGCCCATGGCGACGGAACGCAGATGCTCCATCCGTTCGGTGAGAACGGTGAGGCCGTTGGGGAGGACGGTGCGGCGAAGATTGCGTTCCGTGGAGTTCGTTGTCATGGAGATAAAAGACGACCTGTTGCTTTGGATGCGGCTTAAGATGGGCCGGGCTCAAGCGGGAGCGGCGGCTCAGGAAAAAAAGGATGCGGAACGGGGCCGGCGGGGCGAAGCTGCAAGGGAATGGGAAATGCTCTATTCTGGGCCCAGCCGTGACCAAACAACCCAACCAGCTAGTTCGATTAGACACCAACCGGCAGGCCGAGGGAAGCCTGCAGGCGCTCTTTGGGCTGGATGCGGTCGCGCTGACGGCGCGGTTGACGGCGCTGGGCGAGCCGGGCTGGCGCGGACGGCAACTGGCCGAAGCGCTATATCGCCAGCGGATTACGGAGCTGGAAGGGGTGACGACGTTGCCCCTGGTCTTGCGACGCCGGCTGGAGTCGGAAGGCTGGCGGGTGGGGCGGCCGCGGATTGCTCAGGTCTTTGTCTCGCAAGATGGGACAGAGCGTTACCTGGTGGAAGGTGCGGGTGGGGACGGACAGACGGTGGAGACGGTGTGGATGCCGGAGGGGGATGGCGGCGAGGCCGGCGACGGCAGCGGGCCGGACGAGAAGGGCTGGGAGCGGGCGACGATTTGCGTGTCGAGCCAGGTGGGCTGCGCGGTGAATTGCCAGTTTTGCCTGACGGCCAAGCTGGGCCTGCAGCGGAACCTGACGGCGGGCGAGATTGCCGGGCAGGTGGTGGCGGTGCTGGACCGGCAGGGCGTGGAGGTGGGTCGGGATCGCGTGAACCTGGTGTTTATGGGGATGGGCGAGCCGCTGCTGAACTATGACGCGTGGATGGCAGCGGTGCGGCTGCTGGTGGAGGAAGTGGGGCTGAGCCCGCAGCGGATGACGGTTTCGACGTCGGGGATTGTGCCGGGGATTGAACGGCTGGCCGAAGAGTCGGTGGAGGTGCGGCCGAAGCTGGCGATCAGCCTGAATGCGCCGAACAACGAGTTGCGCAGCGAGATTATGCCGATCAATCGGAAATGGCCGATCGATGAGGTGGTGGATGCGGTGCGGAAGGTGCAGCTGCGGTCGCGGGAGCGGGTGACATTTGAGTATGTACTGCTGGGCGGCGTGACAGACCGGCCGGAGCATGCGCGAGAGGTGGCGCGGCTGGTGCGGCGGACGGGGCTGCCGGTGAAGGTGAATTTGATTGCGTGGAATCCGGGGCCGGGGATTGGGTATGCGATGCCGGAAACGGATGCGGTGGAGGCGTTCAAGCGGACGCTGGTGGCTGAGGGTGTGCCGGTGTATCTGCGGCGGCCGCGGGGGCGAGATATTTATGCGGCGTGCGGACAGCTGAAGCGGACGGTGGAGGGGTGAACCCACCCCGGCGACGCTGGTCGCGGGGTGGGATGGGCTAGGTCCGCGTGCGCTACTTGGCTTCGATGGGCTTGACGGAGCCGCAGTCGGGGCCCGAGTAGACAGAGGTGCTTTCGACGGTCCACTCGAAGGATTTGGAGTCGGGGCCCATCTGCATCTTGCCGGTGAAGTGGACCTTGGAGGTGGCGTGGGTTTCGTCGGACCACGAGGCCTGTATGGTGCCCTTGCCCTGCATGTGCCCGGAGCAGACCATTTCGGCGGTCATGCCGTGGCTAGTTTTGACGACGTGTGTGACCTGGCAGTCGCGTTGGGTATGCGGGGGAACGGTGCCGTACTTGTCGATCTGCTCCTGGGTGACGCAGACGCTGGTGGTGTGCGCTCCGCCCATGTGGCTCATGCCGGCGGGGAACGGGGACTGCTGCCATGTCATGTTGCTGGTGACCTGCCAGAGGCCTGCTTTGCGGGTCTGGGCCGAGGCGACGAGGGTGAGAGCGAAAAGGCAGGTGACAGCGATGAACAGGGCGCGAGGAAAGCGCATGATTCCTCCATGCAAACGGGCGGTTGCCGACGTGGAACCAATTTACACGGAGGCGCGGGCTGGGGAAAGGGAATTTGCGCGGGCGAGATTGCGGGCTAGTGAAGCGTTATGTCCTGGCCGAGGGCGAGCAGGGCGGCGGTGACGCGGGTGGAGTTGTGGCGGACGACGCTTTCTTCGCTGGCGAAGTCGCCGGTGATGCAGCGGACGCCCAAGGCCTCGATGCGTTCGATGTCGGCAGGGATGGGGCAGGCCTGCTCGGCGGCGTAGCGGGCGAGAGTCTGCGGCGAGAAGGGCGCGGTGTTGACGATGGCGTAGTCGAAGATGGGCGCGCGGGTGTGCTCGTAAATGCGCTCGATGTGCTCGGATGCGGAGAGGCCGAGGCTCTCGTTGGCCTGGGTCATGAGGTTGCAGATGAAGATGCGGGTGCCGCGCGCCTGGGCGAGGGCATCGGGGATGCCTTTGACGAGCAGGTTGGTAATGAGCGAGGTGTAGAGCGAGCCCGGACCGACGGTGATGAGGTCGGCGCGCTGGATGGCATCGAGCGTCTCAGGCATTGCGGCGGCGTCGGGCGGGTCCAGCAAAAGCTCTGCGATGCGCTGGTGGCTGGCGGTGATGTCGGTTTCGCCGCGGACTGTGGAGCCATCGACCATGCGGGCGACGAGGGTGGCGTTGACGGTGGTGACGGGATAAATGCGGCCGCGGGTGGCGAGAATTTTGGACGCGAGCTGGATGGCGTGTGCGAAGTCGCCGGTGACCTCAGTGAGGGCGGCGACGAAGAGGTTGCCGAAGCTGTGGCCTTCGAGCGCGTCTCCGGAACGGAAGCGGTGCGAGAAGAGACGGACGAGAACGTCCTCCTCCTCGCTGAGGGCGACCATGCAGTTGCGGAGGTCGCCGGGGGGAAGCATGTTGAAGTCCTTGCGGAGTCGGCCGGAGGAGCCGCCATCGTCGGTGACGGTGACGACGGCAGCGAGGTCGGCGATTTGCGGAGGATCCGGCGCCGGCTGGCCGGGAACGCTGACATGGCGGCGAAGGCCTCGCAGCAAAGTGGAAAGGCCTGTGCCGCCACCGATGGCGACCACGCGGAGGGGATGGACTGGGGGCGTTGAGCTGTTGGAGGAGGTCTGGTTAGTGCCCGGGTTGAGCGCTGCAGAACCCGAATGGGGAACAGGAGTCACGACACCTCTCTACGGAATTTCAGGATACAGCAATTCCGTAAAGCGGGGGTCATCGAGCATGGCCTGAAAGTCGTTGTCGGACCGTGCCTGGAGGCGATTTTTGGGGTTCATCTCGATGGCCCGAGAGAGGTTATCGAGGCAACTCTGGGCGCGGCCGGTGATGGAGTCAAGCAAGGCCAGGCCGTAGTAAGCGTAGTCGGCGGCTGGGTGGTCGGTGAGAATGCCGCGAAACTGATCGGCGGCCTCTTCAAAGTAGCCGGAATTCAGTTGGGAGACGGCGTAGTCGAAGCGCTCCTCGGGCGTAAGGAAGGCGAGGCCGTGGCGGTCCATCTGCCGGCGGCAGGTGTGGATGTACATATGGCAGCGCTCGACGATCTCGATGGGCGCCGTGAGCATGAGCTTCTCAAAGGCGGTGAGCGCCTTTTCATATTTTCCCTGCTGCACGAGGGCGATGGCGGCCTGGTAATGCTGGAAGGCCGGTCCGCTAGCTGTTGCGGCGTGGCCGCCAGGTTTGGGAGCCAAGGAGGGCGATTTCTTGCGGCTTGCCACTATGGATCGGGCCTCTTGCGTCATGAAATTTGAATTGACCGCTCGCCCGGGAGCTAAGCTGAGCCGTGGTGCGAGCAAGCTGAGACCAGGAGCCCGGGCAATGCACTGCTTGAGCCATTTTTATACGCAGAACGCCGCGCGCCGTCAATGGGCGGGGGTGGGGCGTGCGCGAGTCGAGGGGTAATCAGGGAGTTTTGCGGTAGATTGCGGGGTTGAGGGACGGGTCGTTGTACATCTTGAGCTGGCGGTAATGCTTGAACCGGCGTGCTCCGCCGAGGGTGTGCTGCCAAAGGTCGTCGAGACAGGCGGCGAGGTCGGAGCGCTGCTCGAGGAGGATGGCGAGCCGGGCTTGGTTGCGCTGGGCGTGCCCTTCGGGAGCGTCGGAGCGCTCGGCCTCGTCGCGGGTGTGGAAGATTTTGAGGGCGAGGATGGAGAGCCGGTCGATGATGAGGCCGGGCGACTCGGAGTGGAGAGGAGCGGCGGGGTCAGGCAACTGCTGCGGACAGAGCCACTCGAGGAGGGCGCGGTCAAGCTCCTCGGCGAGGTCATTGCGGAGCTGGTTGGTGCGGTCGATGCGGCGCTTTACGGCGGCGAGTTGCGCGTCCGTGGCGTCGGGGGAGCGGGCTTCGTCCTCAATGTGCCAGAGGTCGAAGTTGGCTCGGTGCTGGCGGGCGACGTGGGCGAGGAAGGGATCGGACTGGGAGAAGGGCGCATCGGAAGCCTCGTGCCAAACGCGGGTGAGCTGGTCGTGGAGCTGGAGGATGGCCTGGGCCGATATCATGGTTCTCTATCTTAAACGGAACGGGGAAGTCGAGGGTGCAGTCCCTATGGTAGAACTATCGCAACCGTGAAGCCAGCCGATGGAGACGCGATGTTGGAAAATGCGCAGCGGTTCCTCTGTATCAGCAGCTACGAGGAGGGACAGGATTTTCTGCGCCAGTGCGCGGAGATGGGGGTGAGACCGACGCTGCTGACGGTGGATCGTCTGCGCAACGGCGACTGGCCACGCGAGGCTCTGGAAGAGTTGGTGACGATGCCGGAGGGCCTGACGCAGGAACAGATTCTGAATACGGTGAGCTGGATGATGCGCGGGTGGCAGTTTGACCGCGTGATTGCGCTGGACGAGTTTGACCAGGAGGCGGCTGCAGCGGTGCGGGAGCATGCGCGGATTCCGGGGATGGGCGTGACCACTTCAGCCTACTACCGGGACAAGCTGGCGATGCTGACCAGCGCGAGCCAGGACGGATTCCTGGTGCCGAAATTTTGTCGGGTGTTCAACTACGATGAGCTGCGCGCCTACATGGCGGAGGTGAAACCGCCGTGGCTGCTGAAGCCACGAGCCGAGATCTCGGCCCTGGGAATTCGGCGGATTGAAGACGCGGAAGAGCTGTGGCGGGCGCTGGATGAGCTGGGCGATATGCAGAGCCGGTACGTGCTGGAACAGATTGTGCCGGGCGAAATCTTCCACGTGGATGCGATTTTGAATGATGGGAAAGTGGTGTTCCAGGCGGCGCACCAGTATGGCAAGTCGCCGACGCAGGGGATGCGCGAGGGCGGAGTGTTTTCCACGCGCACGGTGGACCGGAAGAGCGGGGAGTGGCAGGAGCTGACGAAGCTGAACGCGCGTCTGGCGCCGTCCATGGGGCTGGCGCGGGGCGTGACCCATGCCGCATACGTCAAGGCGGAAGCGGACGGGCGATTTTACTTTTTGGAGATTGCGGCGCGGGTGGGCGGAAGGTTGATTTCCGACCTGGTGGAGGTTGCGACGGGTGTGAACCTTTGGAGAGAGTGGGCGAAGGTGGAGGTGACCAACCTTCGCGGCGAGGTGTATGCTGCGCCCAAAGCGCGGGAGCAGTATGCAGGAAGCGTCTTGTGCCTGGCGACGACAGCTGAGCCGGATATGAGCGCCTTTGATGCTCCGGAGATCGTGGTGCGCATGAAGCAGGATCACCATGCCGGACTGATTGTGCGCTCAGCGGATGCGGAACGTGTGCGGACGCTGGTGGAAGAGTACAGTGTGGCGTTTGCGGAGCGGTTTCTGGCGCGAACGTCGCCGTCGCAGTAGCCGATGGCATAAACGAGAGCGGGCCAACGAGACAGGTCCGACGAGTCTGGGGAAGAGGAGTTATAGGTGAATTTGACGGAGACAGCAGATATTGTGCACTGGCCTGAGAGCCACTATGTGTTTGTAGAGAAGGTGGGCCCGTTTGCGCAGACGGCGCCGCAGGCCTGGCAGGAGGCGCGCGCAACCCTGAAAGCCTTGGCAGCGAAGAACCAGATTCTGGGCTTCACAAGCCTGTACGACGCGAACAAGCAAGTCTACCGGGCGGGATTTACCGTGGCAGCGATGCCTCTGGATCTGCCGGAGGGATTGCGCTATGAACGGTTCCGCGGAGGCCGCTACTGCCGCTTCATGTTGACCGGGCCGTACAGCGAACTAGGGGAGGCTTCGGGCCGGGTTTGGGATCTGGTGGAGCGGAATGGAATTCCGGTGCGGGAGGATTTTGCGATTGAGAACTACGTGAACAACCCGCACACCACGCCGGAAGAAGAACTGATCACGGAGATCCTGATTCCGACGGCGTGACGGCGCGGGACTCAAGAGCGAAAGAGTTTTTTGCGGGGAGTCAGGATGAACAAGGCGTGGCAATATCCGCATCGGCGGTGGAACGCACTGCGGCAGGCATGGGTGCTGGTGTCACCGCACCGGACGCAGCGGCCGTGGCAAGGGGAAGTGGCGCAGAAGACGATGCCCTCTGCGTTGACGTATGACGCGGAGTGCTATCTGTGCCCTGGGAATGTGCGGGCAGGGGGAGCGCGGAACCCGAAGTATGAGTCGATTTTCACATTTGTAAACGATTACGCCGCGCTGCTGCCGGAAGCGGCAACGACGGATGAGCCGGAGTCTCCGCTGCTGACGGCGGAAGCTGCGCGTGGATTGTGCAAGGTGTTGTGCTTTCATCCGGACCATAGCCTGACACTGGCGCGGATGACCCGCGAGGAGATTCGGCGGGTGGTGGATGCCTGGGCCGGCGAGTACGCGGAGCTGGGCGGGCTGGACTGGATTGAGTACGTACAGATTTTTGAGAATCGCGGCGCGATGATGGGCGCGAGCAATCCGCACCCGCACGGGCAAATCTGGTCCACGGGCTTTGTGCCAGACGAACCGGCCGCGGAGAGCAAGGCCCAGCGCGAGCACCTGGAGAAGACTGGCCGCTGCCTGCTGTGCGAGTACGTGGCAACGGAACGCGCGGCGGGCGAGCGCGTGGTGCTGGAGAACGAGCACTTTATGGCGCTGGTTCCGTGGTGGGCGGTGTGGCCGTTTGAGGTGCTGCTGGTGAGCAAGCGGCACCTGGGTGCAATGCCGGAGTTGACTACGGAAGAGCGCGACGGGCTGGCGGATGCGCTGCGGCGGCTGACGACGCGCTACGACAATCTGTTCGAGACAAGCTTTCCGTACACGATGGGCTTCCACCAGACGCCGACGGACGGAGGCGAGCACAAGGAGTGGCACTTCCATGCGCACTTTTATCCGCCGCTGCTGAGGTCGGCAACGGTGAGGAAGTTCATGGTGGGCTTTGAAATGCTGGGGATGCCGCAGCGTGACATTACCGCAGAGAGCGCGGCGGAGCGGCTGCGGGTGTGCAGCGAAGAGCACTTCTGGCCACGGGGCTAGGAGCAATTCAAAATTTTTAGATATGCTCGTGGGCGGGGGGGGCGGCGCGGCCGCCGGGCGGAGTGGTGAGCTCGCTGGGACTCGAACCCAGGACCCACGCCTTAAAAGGGCGTTGCTCTACCAACTGAGCTACGAGCTCACAACTGTTTCAACTTATTTAGATTCAACAAGTTGAAAGCTATTCAATTTTTCTGTCCTACGTGACCTTTTGGCGTTGGTAGCCAATTTGTAGCCACTTTGTACCGAAACCGACCCCGGACGAACCAGGGTTTCCAGCGCCTGCAACTTGTGAGTCGGGGCGAGGTGGGCGTACCGGGCGGTCATCGCGATCGTCTTGTGTCCCATCAGTTCCTGCACTGTTTTTAAGTCTACCCCAGCCATCACCAGACGGCTAGCGAAGGTGTGCCGGAGGGTGTGCCAGGTCACGCCCTTAATCTTCGCCTGTTCGAGGGCAGTGGCGAACCATTTGCGAGGGTTCTTAATCAGCCCGTCACGCTTGGAATGGAACAAGGTGGACTCCGGAGGTAGCCCGAGTCGCTTGTGACGCTCCTGGAGGCGCCTGAGGACCTGTACGGCAGCACTGTTGAGTGTGACGAAGCGGTCCGCGCCGTTTTTGGTCATCGAAAGATAGATGAACCCCCGTTCCAGATCTACCTGGTCCCATGTGGCAGTGAATTGCTCGGACTTGCGCATCCCGGTGTGGAGGGCGACATCGAGCTGAGCGAAGGCGCTCTCACCCTCGTCCTTAATCCGGCCAGGCAGAGTGGCGGCGATGGCTTTCCGAAGTTTGGCCTCTTCCTCATAGGACAGAAACCGGACCCGGCCCAGAGACTCCTTTGAGCGCCGGATCAGTCGGGCCGGATTTACGGTGATCTTGCCAGCTCTCATGCCCTCTCGGAACACCGTGCTCAGTGAAGACTTGAATCGATTCCGCGTGCCCCCTGTCCACTCGCGTTGCTCGGCCATTTCGTCGACCCAGTCCTGCAGCTCGCGCGTGGTGATCGATTCGGCGACACGGTCGCCGAACTCGTCAAGAGCCAGGTTCACCCGCTGCTTGAAGTCTTTCGAGGCGCGATGATGCTTTTCGGAGAACTTGATTGCATCCGCCACCAGTTCGGAAAATTTCGCGCCCCGGCGCGGCGAGTTGGGAAGGAGCACGCCCAGTCGAATCGCTGCCGTGCGCCGCTCGTAGACATGTACCGCCGCCGCGAAGGTTCCGACCTTGGCGGCAACCCGCTTGCCCTGCTCATTGGTATAGCGGATCCACCAGATGTTCGAGCCCTTTACTCTCTCAAAGATGCCTTTGCGTTTTTCTTGTCTGGGTTTGCGAGGCATTACTTTGTTCTCCGGCTAGCCAGTCCGATGATACCGCAAAATCCGTTGCTCTAGTTGCGCCGGCAAGTCGGGGCGATGCGTTACAAGGCTTGATTGAGAGAATCGATGAATGACCTGGGTTCGCTGAAATGACCTGGAGCGGAGTAGCCGATACTTGACATCTCAAACGGGCGAGCCGCTGGCATCTTTTATGATTCTCCCGACTCGCGCCCGAAGGGTATTGAGGAAAGGATGCTTGTTGTACCCATTCTGGGGTCAGTCGAACCCGAAGAGGGTACCGCAAGCAAATCAAATTCCTCACATGAAGGTCCCGTGCCGGCGCGTCACGCAGTCTTCCGGTTATTAGATGCCGGCTCGCTGCTACGCGGTGGGACACGAACAAAGCCCGGATGATCTGTCTTCGCAAAGCGGCGGACGTCGGTCACATGAATGAGAATCTTTCCTCCAACGCGCCGCGTCGGAATTCGCCCCGCACAGATCAGGTAATCAATGGAACGTACGCTGAGGCTCAACGCGCGGGCCGCGTCTCGCCGAGAATAAAGCAGCTTTTCGACTTCCCGGGCCATAGTCCCTCCTGTCATCGATGGATTCTGTTCAACAGTCACAGGCGTGATCGAAACTGTAATCCTGTTCTAACCGCTCGGATATTCGGAGATCGTCTAGCAGTAGGGTCTCGCACCCAGCGTTCTGAAACGCCCAATTTTCGGCCACCTGACGGGCATTCAGCAGACGATCCTGCCCCGGGCGGTTGAGGTAGAGGACGATGCACCAGCGCCTGTGGATCGCCGGCCAGATCGAGTCCCACCGAACGGTGCGCGATTTCCGTCTGAGCCGCCGGATGGAACCCTGGGGCTGGATTCTGGAGGATATGGAGTTGGCCACGTGCTTCCGACCCCGTCGTCTGGTCAAAGACTTCCGTGCCAGAAGGATGCATAGAGATCGCGTGATCTTCAGAAGGGTCATGTTGTTTGATCGCCACATTGGGCATAAATCACCTCGGGTTCCTGGATTGTGCCGGACAAGAGCCGAATCGATCTTCACTGGCAACGTCGCCTGCCGCTCTGCGCCAGTGGAAATCGCGAGAGTTATGTGTAAAACAAGTCACCAATTCGGTCAAATGACACTCCCAATGCTTGCAAGAGGATGTTAGGTGAGAGCAGTAGTGGAACGGACCATCCAGCTACCTGTCCGCGAAAGGTGCGTGCGGGGAGCGATCTCAGGGAAATGTCCTTTTGAGACCGAATGGACACCAACTTGTTGAAATTCCATACTTAGAGCGTGGCCGGAAGTACCGGGTGGCGCATTCGCAAGCGTTGTTGGATATGCATTTTGCGCAGTGGCCGCGTTGAATGCGGCAGGCCGAGGTCTCTCTGCCTGCTTCATCGGTGCAGCCGATTGTCAGTTTTTTGAATAATCGGTCCTAGTTTTCCACGGATATTGACAGTCCGGGATTCCCGAAGAGAATGGTGATACAGAGTGTTGCGACCGGTGCGGGTCTATCCCTAATTCGCGGCGCTTCGGATTGGATCATGGACGACAAATTCGACATCGAATCCGAGAAGATCACCGAATTGGGAAAGTCGCGTAGCGACGAATACACGGAACGCATCCTTGCGTTTGTGCAGGAGCTAGAAAAGAACTGCCCTGAACCATTCATCCCTTTATTGACAGATCTTGCCTTGGCGCGTGCTTTGATCGTGCATCTGGTCGTTCGATATGGGCCGGAACGGGGGATGGCCGAAGCACGAGACGCTCTCGAAAGCACGCTCGAACAGATGAAACCGATGCTCGAAAGAATGAAATCTCGCAAAGGACCTTCTCCCCAATGAAGAGACTCATTCCCTCGCTCCTCTTCTTAGTGGCATTTGGCGTTGCCGCTTGGCATCTAACCGCTTGCAAGCGCACGCCCTCTCCTCCAACCGAGCAAGACGCAATTGCGGTTTGGAAGAATGCGCATGCGACCCCCCACTTGAGTGATTTGATTGATCTAAAGAAGACAAACGGCCAGATGCAAGAGTCAAATGGCGTTGAGGTTTATACGCTGTACTATGCGGTGGAAGAGAAAAGTGTTGTGCGACTCGGCAACTCCCCGCCGGGCACGATCGATAGATACCAAGGGAGTTTTCCGTTCCAGTGGACTGAAAAGGGCTGGATGGGCCCGGACCATCACGTGTACCCAGTGCAATGACATTGGCACTCGAACCGATCCCGGTTTGACTGAAATCCGAATGCATCCTACGCTCTCCCCACGTCAGAGACGTTTGGGAGGACGGACCGGATGTTTGCATCACCAGGCGAAACCCTCGCCGCACTAGAGAGCGTAGGCTACTTCACCGACAAAAAGACTGCGACTGCCGTCTTCCTTGCGGGCAGGATTCATCGCCCTGTCCTGCTGGAAGGACCCGCTGGTGCCGGCAAAACAGAATTGGCTCAGTCGGTTGCACGCTCCTATGACGTACCGTTGTTGCGCCTGCAGTGCTATCAGGGAATCAACGAAGAGAAAGCCATTGGGCAGTACGACAGAAGCCTGCAAGAACTCTATGTTCTGCTGATGAGCAAGAGCGGGCAATCGCCGGACTGGGCGCAGATCAAACGCGAAATCACGAGCCGGTCGTATTTCATGGCTGGCCCTCTGCTTGAAGCGATCGAGCAGGAAGAGCGCTGCGTCCTTCTCATCGACGAAATCGACAAAGTCGATTACGCCTTCGAAGCGATGCTGCTCGAACTGCTGTCCGTGTGGACGCTGTCGATTCCAAGAATGGGCACAGTACGCGCAACTTCCATTCCCTACGTCTTCCTCACTTCCAACCAGGAGCGCAGACTGGGCGATCCGCTTCGACGGCGAAGCTTTTATCTAGTCGTTGAACACCCGAACGCTGAACGGGAAGCGGCGATCGTGGCAAAACGCTCGCCACAGGCAAGCACGGCAACTCATCGATTCATTGCGGGGTTAGCCAAAAGTCTTCGCGCCTACACGCTGGAGAAACCGCCCTCGATCTCGGAGATGAACGATGTCGCGATGGCAATGGAGCTTTTGGGAATTGATCAAGTGCTGCCGGTGCACAAGGACATCATGCTGCCGCTGATTGCAAAAACAGAGGGCGACCGTAAACGCCTGCTGATGAAAGAGGCATTCGAATCAATCGTCCGCATGGCGGCGAAACATGCCGAAGAGATCACGCAACATACTCGGGGTGAAAGCAGTCGGGCTCTTGCGGGAAGCGAGATGGGCCAATGAGGAGACGCTCTCTTTGCCGGATGCTTGTGACCTTCGGGCTTTTGCCAGGATTGTTTGCTGCGGCGCGAGCACAAGATCGGGAGACCACATATTACGCCGACGCCTATGCGGATCATTATGGCGTGCCGCGTCCGCTTGTTCACGCCATCATCGCACAGGAGTCCGATTGGAACCCTCTTGCACAGTCCAAGAAGGATGCCGAGGGCCTCATGCAACTCATGCCGGACACGGCCGAAATGTACGGTGTCCGCAACCGATATGCCGTTTCAGAAAACCTCAGCGGAGGGATTCGGTATCTCGCGGATTTGTTGAGCGAATTTCATGGCGATATGCGACTTGCCGTGGCGGCATATTACTGCGGCCCCGGACGCATTCTTCAACGAGGTCTTTCGTACAGCAATCCCGATGTTGTGGCGTACGTTGAATCAGTTCGGAACCGATACCACCGCGATCTTCTCAATCGGACTGGCCGGAGGATTTCTAGGCCGGCAGGAGAACACTGACATGCATTCCAATCGATTCATTATCTGGCCCACCATTGTGTTTGCAGCGGTGGCGGGTCTTGCGTCAGCGCAGCAACCGACACCAGTGAGCACCGCAGTGCAGCAAGTCGCCCCGTCCGTAATCGACCTGCCGATTTCGGGCAGCACTATAACCGACGTGCACCTCCGTCCGCTCTTTACCACCACGATCCGATTGCCCGAAGCGGTAACGTCAGTCGCGGTTGGGGCGCCCTCCCTATTCAAGGTCGAACACTCAGCCGACGAACCGCGGCTGGTCTTCATCAAACCGACCACCAATGACGCTGCTACAAGCAATCTGGTTATCGCTCTTCAATCCGGTGAGGAGATCAGCATGCGATTGTTGTCGGAAGACGCCGGCGGCAGCGCCCCAGTTGATTTCGTCGTAAATTACGAGCCGAGGCAGAGTTTTCTGATCGGATCGACAGACGAGATTGGCGGGAACACCGCAAGCGCTCCGGATCCCCCGGCGAAGCCTTCGGCCATCGATGTTGCCCTGAAACAGCAGGCTGATCTTGCAAGCCCGAACTGGGTGACAGATCTGAGCAAGGACACGAAAGATCAGAACCGAACGTCGCCCGGGAAGCCGATTCTTGGCGCCCTCGGCGAGGTCCGAGAACAAGGGCAGCGGATGTTGGTGGCTTATTCGGTGGTGAACACCTCCGATCGCTGGATCGAGGTACTTCCGCCGCAGATCGAACTCAAAAGTCCCAATCTCGACGGAGGCAAAAAGAAAAAGAAGAAGGATCAGATTCTGGCGGAGGAGGTGCCCGTCTCGGACTATCGGTTGACCGCTCGCCGTCTTGCTCCTGGAGAGCGGGCGGATGGCGCTGTCGAGTTTCCGCGGCCAGGTTTCAAGCAAAGTGCGGACCGTCTGGTCCTCGATCTGACCACGGCAAGTGCAGTGGATCATCCACTCGTGATGCAGTTGCCGTTCGTCGCTCCCGGGCAGTGAGAACAGGGCCAGCATTTAAGGAGACGAGGTGGATTATGGGTCAGACAGAGACTGCACTGAAGAATGAAACGATCGAGAAGATGGAATCCGCTGGAAGTCCTGCCGAGGAGAAGCAAGCCTCATTGGGATCAGTAACCAGGCGGCCGTTTGTGCTCGAAAAGAGGCGCGGGTCAAACAGCGGAAACCTTGCGTTGATGCTGATTGTCCTTGGGGCAATTGTCGTGTTCGGGATCGGGATGGTTGTGTTCCTTTCGACCAAGGGCACAGTCAGGAAAGGGCTTCCTAAAGAGGCCACGCAGCCGAATCTCGGACAGTCGCACACATCGAATCCTGGCGGAGATATTATTCCGAATGACCAGGTCAAGCCCACTCCAAATGGCGCGCCAGCGGCTGGCACGGTGGACGCAGCCGACATCGAGCGGACGAAATCGCCACAGATTGCGCAGACGCTGTCCCAGGGAAAGTTGGCAGCAAGGCCATCTCGCACTCCTGGAAGTCTCGGCGAGGTCGGGAAATTTGAGGAGCCTGATACTGCTCCGAACGCACAGAGTAGATGGACGCCTCCGCCGTATGGAAGTGAGAGTTCCCAGAATCAACAGGCGGCCAAGAAGGCGGAAGATGCGCTGAGTGCACCTTCTCTCGTCTTTACAGCACATGAGCAGTCCCCTGTCCACGCCGAGAGCCCCCACGCAGTGCCAGTGATCGACAATCTGGGTCTTGTCCCTGGCTATCATGTGGCAGCGCGGATCGAATCAATGGCTACGACAGCAGTCAACGCCCCTGTAGTCGCCGTGATCGAGTACAACTACGAGAGTGATGGACAAGTCATCATTCCGGCCGGAGCTCGCGCCGTGGGGAAGATTACGCAGGCTGATCCGTCCGGTCTGGTGAACATCGCCTTCTCGTCGCTCGAATACCCGGATGGATCGACGGTCTCTATCGACGCTGTCGCCGCCGACATGAGCCTCCAGGCCATCAAAGGCAAGGTGACCGGAAGGCAAAGAGGCAAGAGCATGCTGGTTCGTTCCCTGTCAGGGATCGGCGAGACGGCCGCAATGATCGTAGGAGCGCCTGGCGCGAACAGCGGTTTTAGCGAAAATGACCTGATGAGAATGCAGGTCGCCAACAACATCGGAAATGCCGGGGATGAACAGATTATGAAGATGCTGACGCTGGAGCACATCGTCGTCAGCGTTCCCGCCGGCACGGAGATCTACATCGTGTTCGCAAAGCCGAGCAGTGTCGGCACCTCGACCACAAATGGCGCGGCACAAGCACCGCGCGGTGGAAACGGGTTTCCTCAAATAGCCAATACCGCCCAGCAGCAAAACTGAAGCCTCGAATTGGAGCCAGGCTGGCTCAGACTTCTGTTTGAGTACCACTGGGAAGAGATCAAACTTGGAGCGCAAATGTGAATGAAGTAAAAGCGCGTACCAGTCTTTTGTCACAAAATATTCAAGACTTCACGTGGAATCTCCACACAGACCGGCAGAGCGGTCTTGGGAAAGAAGTAAAAGTGAGAACCAGGCTTTTGTACCAAAACTTCGCTTCTTGCCTCCTCAGCATTCCATTGCGAGAGGAACAAATGGGGTGGCTTTTGTGAATGAAGTAAAGGCGAATTCCGGACTTTTGTCACAAAATATTGATCTTGCCCGCGTAAAACGTATCCCTTAGCTGAGCTGCTGTAATAGCGAAAGGGACGGCAGATGAGGAACGGTAAACGGGGTAGGTACACGCTGGAGTTCAAGCAGGAAGCGGTGCGTCTGGTGGAGTCGGGCCAGAGCATTGCCGAGGTGTCACGCAGCCTGGGAGTGGTGGAGCAGACCCTGTCCAACTGGGTGAAGGCGAACCGGGAAGGCAAGCTGAAGGAAGTCAGCGGCAAGGCTGGCGTGACGGCCGAACAGATGGAGATCAGCCGCCTG
>DATKTQ010000180.1:0-3471 GCA_035531055.1 Occallatibacter sp.
GGGTTGGTGCAGGCACTCGACGGAAAGTTTGAAGCGGATGGATCGATTGCAGATCATGCCTCGCCGGAGCTGGCGCGGATTCGCCGCCAGATGGAGCGCCAGCAACGCGCGATTGAAGAGAGTTTGAGAACCATGCTGCGAAGGCTGGGTCCGGAAGGCTCCTTACAGGAAGATTTGATTACTGTGCGGGGCGAACGATTTGTGCTGCCGGTCAAAGCGGAGTGGAAGCGGCGCGTTCCAGGGGTGATGCATGGCGCGAGTTCCAGCGGGCAGACCTATTTTATTGAGCCAATCGAAACCATCGAGCAGAATAATGAACTTCAGCGCCTGTTGGAAGAAGAGCAGGCGGAGGAGCGCCGCATCCTGGCCGCTATGACGCGCCAGGTTGGCGAACATGCGGAGGCGATTGCGGACTGCGCGAAGATTCTTGCCGAAGTGGAGTCGCTGTTTGCGCGAGCGCGATTTGCGGCGGATTTTCACTGCATCGCACCAGTGTTCTCCGCGCCGGATTCGGAGCGAATCTTTTTGAAAGCGGCACGACACCCGCTGCTGGAAAAACGTCTGCGCGGCGAAGTAGCGGCGGATTCAATTACACCCTTTGCGATGAAGCCTCAAAGACGAGGTCACCCCGCAGAAGCTGCAAGGCTGTTATGCCGACCCGGTGCCGGGCGGAGTTCTGAAGCAAAAACAATCGTGCCGCTGGACCTGGAGCTGCCCGCGGCCACACCGCAGTTGATCATCAGCGGACCAAACACGGGCGGCAAAACCGTGGCTCTGAAAACTGTCGGGTTGCTAGCATTGATGGCGCAGGCCGGAATTCCCGTTCCGGCGGAGGCGGTCGAGCTGCCACTGTTTGACGCGGTGCTGGCGGATATCGGCGACGCGCAATCGATCGAGCAGGATCTTTCCAGCTTCTCGGCGCACATCACTCGCTTGAACGAGATTTCAGGGCTGGCTACGGCAAACTCCCTGGTACTGCTCGATGAATTGGGCTCGGCAACCGATCCAGAAGAAGGCGCGGCGCTGGCGGCGGCAACTGCAGCTCATTTTTCCGCGCGCCACGCGTGGTGTTTGATCTCCACCCATCACACTTCGCTGAAGGTATACGCAGCCAACACGCCGGGAGTGCGGAACGCGGCCGCGGGCTTCGAGGAAGAGACCTTTGCGCCCACGTATCACATTCGCGTCGGCGTACCGGGGGTATCGGCGGGAATCCACATCGCAGAGCGTCTGGGCATGGACGCTGCCATCCTGGCGGACGCCCGGCAAAGGCTGGGCAAACAAGCCGTGGAGATCGGGCGATTTCTAGATCGACTGCACGCGGACCTGCTCGCAGTGAGCACCGAACGAGCGCAATTGCAACGACGCGAGGAAGAGATTGCCAAGGAACGTCAGCGGCTGGAGCGGGAGGGACGGCAGGAGCAGCAGCGTAAAGTGCAGGAGATGGAGACGAAACTGTCGTCGCTGCTGAAAGCGTTTGAGGCCCAGGTGCGGGAAGTTCTGCTAGGCATCGAGGACCGCAGCGCGCAGCAGAAGGTGGCCTAGCAGGCGGAGCGGGGGCTGGCCAAACTGCGGCGGGAATTTCGCGACCAGGTGAATGCCACCGTGGTGGCGCATCAGACGGGCGCGGACCGAGGCGATCCGAACGCGCAACCGCACATTGTTCGCCAAGTTGGCGTTGGGGATACTGTGAAGTTACGCTCACTGGGAAAGGCCGCCCTGGTGGAGCGGCAGGTGGATGGAGACAACTTTGAGGTTTCAGTGGGGCAGCTGAAAATGAGGATTCATCGCGGCGATATAGCGGAGGTGGTAGTCTCGGCGGCGGAGCGCGCACGGCAGGCAACACCTGTGGCCGCGGCGCGCAGCAAAGGAATTCGCGTTGCGTTGACAAAGGAAAGCGGCGCCGGACCAAGCGAGATCAACGTGATTGGCCGGAATGTAGAAGAGGCCACGGACGAGGTGGAGAAATTCCTGGATCGGGCTTTTATGGCGGGATTGACGCGGATTCGCATCGTGCACGGCGTCGGCATGGGCATTTTGCGCAAGGAGTTGCGGGCCTATCTGGTACAACATCCGCAGGTGGAGAAAGTAAGTGAACCGCCGCAGAACGAGGGCGGCGCCGGCGCGACGGTCGTGGAACTGCGCCAATAGAGGGAGGGTCGGGTGACAGCATTCCGTTTCGAACAAGCCTCTGGCAAAACTCCCTGCAGCGGTGCTACCATCAGCGCGGCCAGACTTGTCAGCATCTAACTTCAGCGCGGGATTAGAACGATGGTTCGAGTGATTACCGTGGAACGGGAATATGGAAGTCTGGGGGGGGAATTTGCCCGCCTACTGGCTCAGCACCTCAAGTGGGAACTGGTCGACCAATCCCTGGTGCAGGAGGTAGCTCAGCGCGCCGGCGTATCTGCCGCCGAAGCTACGCGGCGCGACGAACGGCTGGACCCCTGGTATAGCAAGGTCGGCCGCGCCTTCTGGCACGGCAGCAATGAACGAGCAGATATTACGATGGAGCGGGAAATTCTGGACACCACACGAATGACGGAGCTCGCTCAGGAAGTGATGAAGGAGAAGGCGCGCGCCGGAAATTGCGTCGTCGTCGGCCGCGGTGCGTCGTGCGCGCTGCATGGAGTTCCTGGCTGCTTTCATATCTTCGTGTATGCCTCGACGTTGCGCAAAGTCAGGTGGTTTGTGCAAGCCTTTCCCGACAAGGCTCACTTGGCGGAGCGAGAACTGGCTGCAACCGACCAGCGGCGCGCAGAGTATATTGAGCACTTCTATCACACCGCATGGAACGATTACCGCATTTACCACCTGATGCTGAATTCTTGTATGGGATTCGACGCGATGATCGGGGCCACGATAGAAGCAACTGGTGTATAAAGTCACCCCGCAAACTGCAGATTCTCCTCTCGTCCGCATTGATTAAAGCATTTTGTCTGATGGTGTAGAGTAGTGGGAGGCGATGATCCGCGACATGAGCTGAGATGGCGCGACCGTATTCGGACGATCTGCGAAGAAAGCTGTTGGAGGCGCACGACCAGGGGCAGGCAAGCCTGGCCGAGTTGGCTTTGCGTTTCGGGGTAAGCCGCGGCTGGGCATGGAAGATTTCGGCGGCCCGCAAGCGCAGCGGCCAAGTAGAGCGGCAGCCGTACCGGCCTGGACCGCGCAGTCGGCTCAACCCGGAAGTGTTGGCCCGATTGCTGACCGACCATCCCGATTGGACGCTGCGCCAGTTGCAGGCTGGGCTGAAAAAGCAGACGGGGGTTGGCTTCAGCGCACCCTATGTATGGCTGCGGTTGAAGCGGATGAACTTCCGGCTCAAAAAAAGTCACTCCATGCCGCCGAGCGCGACAGCGAAGCCAACCAAAAGCGGCGCATCGAGTTCCTTGAGAAAATCCGCGCGATCTCGCCGGAACGCCTGATCTATCTGGACGAAAGCGGAGTCACCACGCAGATGACCCGACTCTA
>DATKTQ010000181.1:0-11385 GCA_035531055.1 Occallatibacter sp.
ACGCCGCTGGGCGTGGAGTTTGTGGACGTGGCGCGCGCGTCGGGCCTGACGGCGGAGACCATCTACGGCGGCGAACACCGCAACAAATATCTGCTGGAGACGACCGGCTGCGGCGCGGCGTTTTTTGACTACGACCAGGACGACTGGCTGGATATTTTTCTGGTGAACGGCTGGCGGCTGGAGGGCTTTCCCAAAGGCGACGAGCCGGTGTGTCATCTGTTCAAGAACAATCGCGACGGCACGTTTACCGATGTGACGCGGAAGGCGGGCCTTGCGCGGTCCGGCTGGGGACAGGCCTGCTGCGTGGGCGACTACAACAACGATGGGTGGAACGACCTGTTCGTCAGCTACTACGGGCAGAACGCGCTGTTCCGCAACAACGGGAACGGCACGTTTACTGAGGTGACCAAGGAAGCGGGCCTGCTGCAGGACCGGCTGCGCTGGAACTCGGGCTGCAGCTTTCTGGACTACGACAAGGACGGGCACCTCGATCTTTTTGTAGGCAACTATATTGATTTCGATATCAAGACGGCGCCGCTGCCGGAGGACGCCAACTGCACGTACAAAGGCATTCTGGTGGCGTGCGGGCCGCCGGGGCTGGAGGGCGGCAAGAACATCCTCTACCACAACAACGGTGACGGCACGTTCAAGGACGTGAGCGAGAAGGCTGGAATGTGGGGCACGCTGGGCACGTATGCGCTGAGCTGCGGCGCGGCGGACCTGGACAACACGGGCTGGCCGAACATTTATGTAGCGAACGACTCGACCTCGGCAACGTATTACGTGAACCAGAAGGACGGCACCTTCAAGGATGAGGCGATTGAGGCGGGCGTGGCCTACTCGCCGGACGGCAAGCCGCAGGCGGGGATGGGCGTGAGCCTGGGAGACTACAACCGCGACGGCATGCTGGACATTGTGAAGACGAATTTTGCCGGCGATACGGATTCCCTGTTCATGAATCTGGGCGACGGCTCGTTTGACGATCGCACTTACCAGGCCGGGCTGGGCATCAACACGCGGCTGCTGGGCTGGGGCGTCAGCTTCATGGATATCGACAACGATGGCTGGCTGGACATTCTGGTGGCCAACGGGCACGTGTATCCGGAGGTGGACGGGACGCAGGTGGACGCGGCCTATGCCGAGCGAAAGTATCTGTATCGCAACCTGCGCAACGGGCAGTTTGAGGACATGAGCCTGAAGGGTGGGCCGGGGATTACGACGCCGGCCAAGACGCGCGGCTTTGCGGTGGGCGACTTTGACAACGACGGCGACCTGGACGCGGTGGTGAACTGCGTGAATTCGATTCCGCAACTGCTGCGCTGCGACTCGCAACTGAAGCGAAGCTGGATCAAGATTCGTGTTGTGGGTGTGAAGAGCAACCGCACCGGGATTGGCGCGCGCATTACGGTGACGGCGCAGACGGGCACGCCGCTGCCGGCGGCCAAGCCTGGCTCTCCGCTCATACAGATGGACGAAGTGCGGTCGTGCAATGGGTACTACTCGGCGAGCGACCTGCGGCTGCACTTTGGACTAGGCACGGCAAAGAAGGTGGACACGGTGGAGATCCGCTGGCCAAGTGGGCAGGTGGACACGCTGAAGAATCTGGATGTGAACCGGCTCTACGTGGTGGAAGAGGGCGGCCGGATTTTGAAGAATGAAGCGCTGACTCCGGCAAAGAAGGTTTGAGCGGCTGTCCTGCTTTTCCCGGCGCGGCGCGTCTCTCTTTTCAGCGCGACTGAAAGCTGCGGCAATTGCTGGTGGAGCGACGCGAGATTCCCCCAGGATTTCCCCTCTTCGTTTTCCCCCGAGGCCTTTCAAGGACCGGGGCCCTCGCGGATTGCGGCCGATGATCCGGCGGCGACGCAGATCGGGGCGGAAAGCCAGCAGAATGTTATACCGACCAGCCGCGCATCCGAGCTCCCAAAGGGCAGGCTGCAGGCGAAAACACGCCGAGCCAGGCGTTGCGCGCTCAGGATGCCCGTGAGGCAATCGATTGGTCCGGGGAGCTCGGCCGAGTCTTCCAGGAGACGCACAACTCCTTTGAAAGAAAGAGATTTCCAAGCCGGAGGAAGAAGCCGGCAGGGCGAGGCAGCCTCGCGCGTGGGCTGCAACTCGTGGGGGTTCCATACGGTCTTCCGGGCGAGAAGAGGCTGGTTGCAATGTCTCAGAAATGCATAGACAAAATAAGAGGCTAATCTTCATTCCACTTCCTGGAATGGCCTGGCGTGGGGAGGTATGTTCGAGTGTTATACGTGGCCGGGAAAGGATTGGGAAGCGTGGAGAATATTTCAGTAAATCGCTTTAATTTCAACGCGCATTGGTGGAAATCAAGAAAATAGGTGGGTTGCAGTAAGGACGGCAGGAAATGTAAATGTTTCCAAATCAAATGACATGTCGTTTTCGGGTTCCCTTGCGCACTTTTCTTGCGAGGAATCATTGACAGTCGCTATTCCTTTTCGATAAGGTTTGCGATGGTTCCGCAGTCTACTCTTTGAGCTCTCTTTGGATTGCAAATTAGAGAGCAGCGACAGCGGAGAATACTGAGCGAACCTGTCGCAGCGGCAGGGGAGCGTTGCAAGACAATTCGCCGCGTCACCACCTGCCAATCGGCAGAGTTAAAACAAGTTCAAAGATGGACCAAAGGCATTTTTTTAGGAGACCGCATGAACAGAAGATTGCGTACAGCCCTTGTGCTGGCGATGTTTGCCTGCGCGAGTTTGCTCTGGTTGTCACCTGCCAAGGCACAATCGGTCTACGGATCGATTTTTGGCACGGTTACGGACTCCACGGGAGCAGCAATTCCGGGCGCGATGATCACGGTAAAAGACGAGAGCAAAGGCACCATCGTCACCGCGACCTCAAATGCTTCGGGCGACTACAGCGTTCCTCACCTTATTCCCGACGTCTACGACCTGAAGGTCACGGCGAAGGGATTCCAGAGTTTTGAAGCGACGGGGATTGCGGTGCAGGCCGACACGGCTCCGCGCATCGACCCAACGCTGCAAGTCGGCGGCGCGGCTACTACGATTACCGTGAACGCGGATACGCAGCCTATGTTGAAGACGGATCGCGCGGATGTTTCGACCGTATTCAACCAGCAGCAGGTGTCGAGCCTGCCGGTGGGCGACCAGAACTTCACGAACCTTCAGCTTCTGCTTCCTGGCGCGCAGCTTCTTGGCTGGTCGCACGCGGCAGACGAAAACCCGCAGGGGTCCAAGCAGATCCAGATAGATGGCCAGGCCTTTGGTGGCACGGCGTTCGAGCTGGATGGCACCGACAACCAGGATCCGATTCTCGGCATTATCGTCATCAACCCCACGATGGACGCGGTGACGGAGACCAAGATCACGACGCAGAACTTTGACGCCGAACTGGGCAAGGCGGTTTCTGCGGTGGTGACGGCGCAGACGCGCTCGGGCACGAATCGCTTCCATGGCGATGTGTACGACTTCCGCACGGGCAACGCAAACCTTGCGCGCGATCCATTCTCGCAGGCTCCCGGGCCGAACGCGATTCCTCCGGGGCTGAAGAACCGCATGGGCGCTTCCATCGGCGGCCCGATCATCCGGGACAAGGCGTTCTTCTTCTTCAACTGGGAAGGCCAGCGCCAGAAGGTGGGCACTTCGGCAACCGACACGCTGCCGACCAACAACCTGACCGAATCGTGCCTTGGCAACACGCTGGGCTCGGGCTCGGGCGGCATCGCCGGTTGCGACTTCAGTGAGTACAAGACGCAGCTGGGCGCGGCTGGCACCATTTACGACAACTCTGGCAGCACGCCGGCGGCCTTCCCCAACAACGTAATACCGTCAGGCATGCTCTCGCCGCAGGCATTGGCACTGCTGACCTATCTGGAGCCTTATACCAAGGACGTGAAGTTGGGCGGTCCGGGCGGCGTCAATGGCCTCGACAGCAACTTCAGCAATTCCGGCACTGGCCTGTTCAACAGCAACCAGTGGACTGAGCGCGTGGACTACGCGCTCAACGAGAAGGCGCATGCGTTTGAGCGCTTCTCCCGGTTTACGGACACGCTGTCCGGCGCGGTGATGTTTGGCGCCGCAGGTGGTCCGGGCTTCGGCATCAGCAACTACGGTGGCAACTCGACGGGAGCGAACGACAGCCTTGCCTCGGGCATGGACATTGCCATCAATCCGACGTTGCTGACGGACTTCCGCCTGGGCTACTACCGCTACAACGTGATCGATTCGAAGTATGACCAGAACACGACGTTCGCGGATACGCTGGGCATTCCGGGCATCAACATGGGCGATTACTTCACGAACGGTTCCCCGGGCTTCATCATCAACTTCGTGCCCGGAGGCCAAAACAACGCTGCGTCGGGAGGCACTGCAGGCTGGGTATACGGTGCCGGTCTAGGCATCAACCGCTGCAACTGCCCGCTGACCGAGCGCGAGGACCAGTTCCAGATTGTCAACAACTGGACGAAGATAAGAGGCAACCACACGATGAAAGTGGGCGTGGACCTTCGCTACGGCCGCAACCTCCGCGTGCCCTCTGACAACGACCGCGCGGGTGTTCTCCACTTTGCACCGGGGCCGACTTCCGATCCTGTGGCCGCGACCCAGGGTGGACTGGGCTTTGCAACGTTCATGCTGGGCGACGTGACCAGCTTCAATCGCTTCGTCTCGACGTCGACCAACGCCAAGGAATTCCAGAAGCGCACGTTCTTCTACGGGCAGGACACCTGGCGCGCAACGCACAACCTGACCCTCAACATGGGGGTCCGCTGGGAGTTGTACTTCCCGGAGACGGTGAATGCCGCAGGCAACGGCTCACTGCTGAACCTGCAGGACGGCTATCTGCATGTGGCCGGCGTCGGCGGCATTGGCTCGAACATGGGCTGGACGATCCGCAAGACGAAGCAGTTTGCGCCGCGCCTGGGCGTGACTTACCAGCTTGGCGACAAGACGGTCATCCGCGCAGGTTATGGGCGCAGCTTCGATACTGGCGTGTTCGGCTCCATCTTTGGCCACACGGTGACGCAGAACCTTCCGGTTTTGGCCAACCAGCAGATCAACGCTTCGCAAACCATCGCTCCGGCTTTCACTTTGGCTCAGGGCCCTGTGGCAGCGGTGCCGGTAGCGGTTCCCTCGAACGGCCTGCTGCCGAACCCCGGCACGCAGGTATCGTCCAAGGCTCGCCCGAACCCGCTCAACTTTCCGACCATCGATGCATGGAACCTGAGCGTGCAGCGCGCACTGACGTCGACCATGACGCTGACCCTGGCCTATGTGGGCAACAAGGGCACACATACGCTGGGCGATGGCAACAGCAACAACACCAACCCGAACGAGGCCGCCATCAACCTGCCTGGGGCTAACAGCTTCAACGGCCAGAGCCTGCACTATGATCCGACGGTGACCAGCAACGATCCGAACGCTGCCCTCGTGAATAAGACCACGGGCGCGGTGGCCACCACCAACCTGCTGCAGCGCTATTATGCGGCGCAGCTGATGGCCTGCTCAGACCCGAACTACACGTCACCGGGCTCGGGCTACGACAACGTGGCACTGCCGATCGGCGGCTGCGGCTGGACGAACAGCATCCAGTACAACGGCAACAACCAGAACACGGAGTTCGACGCGCTGCAGATTACCCTGGCTCAGCAGATGAAAAAGGGTCTGGCCTACACGGTGAACTACCAGTGGGCTGCCGCGTTTGACCAGCAGAGCGGCTACTACACGTGGGATCACAACATCACCCACGGACGCGACCAGAACACGCGCCAGCATCAGTTGACGGCGTACGGCAGTTATGACCTGCCCTTTGGACACGGCAAGGAGTTCCTGCCGGGCGCCAACGGGCTTCTCGATGCTCTGGTCGGCGGCTACCAGTTGGCCGGCGTGCTGAGCCTGTCCAGTGGTCAGCCCTTCACGGTCAGCTATAACGAGGCTTCCTCGAACGTTCCAGGAAGCGCCCCGAACTGGCCGAGCACCAACGGTGGCGCGCGCATGAAGACCAAGCTTACGGGCTTTGTGCCGAACTCCAACGGAACGGGAAGCCGTACGTTCTACCAGCAGCAGACCACGAACCTGATTACCGATCCCGGCACGGGAGTCTTCAAGAACCCGGGTCTGGACACCATTGGGAACGCGGGCCGCAACACCTACTTTGGTCCCGGGTTCTTTAACACGGACCTTGCCATTACCAAGGCGTTCACCATCCGCGAGAGTCTCGTCGCCAAGTTCCGCATGGATGCGTTCAACGCGTTCAACCACATCAACCCGGGTAATCCGGGTGGCAGCATCGAGTCGACGGGCACCATCACCGGCGAAGCGCCGGGCGGGGTTCCACGCCAGCTCGAATTCTCCCTTCGCCTGCAGTTCTAACTTCGCGCGAAGGGCCGCAAGGGGAAAGAGGGGAGCTTCGGCTCCCCTCTTTTTCATGCCGCGTCCAACAGGGTGGCGGGTGCGCGTGCGCCGGTTGTTGCATTCGGCGCGGGGCGTACACTGCTAACGCAGGAATCCTTATGTTTCGTTGGTTTGGCATCTTTTCTTTGATGGCATCGTTTGCGCTGGCCTGCGTCGGGCAGGCCGCCAATCCCCAGCCTTCTGTCGGCATCGAGGCGGCGGCTCCAGTGAGCTTTGCCACGGCGCAGGCGCTGGCCGGCAAGGGCCGGCTGCAGGAGGCGATGGCGCAGCTGAACCAACTGGCCGCGCAGACGCCGGTTCCGGCCGGAGTGGAGCGGCTGCGGGGCATCATCCTTTATCAGCAGGAGCAGCTTCCTGAGGCGATTGTGGCCTTTACCAAGGCAGAGGCGCAGGACCCGAACGATCGCGAGTCGATTGAGATGCACGGCGTGACGCTGTTCCGGCTGGGCCAAGTTCCGGAGGCGATTCCATTTCTGGAGCGGGCACGCGCGGCGGTGCAGAGCGCGAACATCGATCCGGACTATGTGCTGGCACTGTGCTATGCGGACGTGCAGCGCTATGACGACTCGCGGCACGCCTTTGCGGCGCAGTTCGGGTTTCCGCCGGAGTCGCCGCAGGCTTATCTGCTGGCGGGGCGCATGTTTCTGCGGCGCGAGCTGAGAGACGAGGCGGCGGTGCAGGCGCAGAAGGCGCTGGCCCTGGATGCGCGTTTGCCGCTGGCGCATGAGCTGCTGGGCGAGGTGGCGCTGGCGCGCGGCGATGTGGCAGGCGCCATCCGCGAGCTGGAGGCCGAGCGCACCATCAATCCCATGGAGCCCAGCATCTATGACAGGCTAGGCGACGCGTATCTGCGGAGCGGAGAGTACACGCACGCGCAGCAGGCGCTGGACCGCGCGGTACTGCTGGAGCCGAACTCGACGGGGCCGTTCATCCTGCTGGGCAAGACATTCCTGCGGCTGAACCATCCCATCCAGGCGCTGCATTATCTGGCGCACGCGGAGCGAATGGACCCCTCGAATTATGTAACGCACAATCTGCTGGGGCAGGCCTACAGGGCGGTGGGAGACCGGCAGGCGGCCAACCAGGAATTCAAGATGGCGGTGGCGCTGCAGCATCGGGGCGATCCGCAGCCTGCGGGGAAATAAGCGATGGGCCGGGACTCGCGAGGCGTGCGGGCATGGCTTGCGGCCGCGCTGCTGGCGGCCAGCCTGCCGGGCGCGGCGCAGGTGGCGGCGCATCCGGAGTCGCGCACGCTCAAGCGGGCGGATGCGGCGTTCCACGAGGGCTACGCGGCGCGGCAGAGCGGCCAGCTGGAGCTGGCGCGGAAGAAATTTGCCGAGGTCGTGCAACTGGAGCCGAAGATTGCCGAGGGGCATGCGGCGCTGGGGGCCGTGCTGGTGGAACTGGGTCGGCCGGCGGAGGCGGTTCCGGAGCTGGAGGCCGCGGCACGGCTGAATCCGAAGGATGCGGGGATTGAGGCCAACCTGGCGCAGGCGCTGGCGCAGGCGGGGCAGACGGCGAAGGCGCTTCCGCACTTTGAGAGGGCGCTGCGGCTTGAGGATGCGGCGGGCAAGGCTGGCGCCTCTGTGAGGAATGCTCAGTTTTACGACGCGTATGGGCGCGCGCTGGCGGCGGCGGGCAAACCCGGTGCGGCGCTGATGCAGATGCAGGCCGAGGAGAAGCTGGCTGGCAAAAGCGCAGAGCTCGAAGACGCGATTGGCTCGCTTTATGCGCAGCAGAAGGACTGGGAGAAGGCGCGAGAGCATTTTGCCGAAGCCGTGGCGATGGACGGCACACTGGTGCGGGCGCGCGTGCATCTGGGGATTGTCTATCGCGAGGAGCGCAACCTGCCGGACGCGCTGGCGACGCTGGAAGCCGCGGCGAAGCAGGACCCGAGGAACGCCGAAGCGCTGCTGGAGTACGGGCGTACGCTGGCTGCCGCTGGGCGCGATGAAGACGCGGCTGTGGAGCTTGAAGCGGCACTGAAAGGGAGCGCGAAGTTGCCGGGTGGCGCGCTGGAACTGGCCATGGTGCTGCAGCGGATGGGCCGGCAGCAGGAGGCGATTCCGTGGTTTGAGCAGGCAGTGGCCGTGGACCCGAAGAATGCCAGCGCGCTGACCAACCTGGGACTGGCGCTGACTCTGACGGGCAAGGCGAAGGAGGCGCTGACCAGTTTTCAGGAGGCGCTGGCGCTGGACCCGAACGATGCGGTGGTCTACAAGGACCTGGGCGTGGCGCACGTGCAGCTCTCCGCCTTTGACGAGGCGATTGGGAACTTTGAGCAGGCGCTGAAGCTGGCCCCGAATGATCCGGAACTGCACTATGACCTGGGCCTGTCGTACAAGTTCAAAGACCGGTTTGACGATTCGATTCGCGAGCTGACGCGGGCGGGCGAGCTGGACCCGAAGCTGCCTGATCCGCCGTACACGCTGGGGATTCTGCTGATGCAGCTGGGCCGGCTGGACGCGGCGGTGGCGGAGCTGAAGAAGGCGGTGGCGCTGCGGCCGGAGAACGGCGATGCGTGGGCGATTCTGGGCAGCACGCTCAAGCAGGATTCGCGTCTGCCGGAGGCGGCTGAGGCGCTCAAGAAGGCGATTCCACTGCTGCCCGGGCAGCCGGGACCGCGGGTGACGCTGGCGGGCGTGCTGGCGGAGCAGGCGGCGAACCTGGCCGAACAGACCAATGCGGCCGAGGCCGGCGGCGACACAAAAAAGGCCGGCGAATTGCGTGCGCAGATGAAGGATTTGCGCGGGCAGGTGGTTGCGCTGCGGCGCGAGGGCGCTGAGTTGGCGCGGGCCGCGGTGAGCCGCCAGCAGGCGAACTTCGCCATGAATGCGGGCAACAGCCTGATGCTGCACGGACAGATTGCCGACGCCATCAGCCGCTATCAGCAGGCCGTAGCGGCGGACTCGACCTGGGCTGAGCCGCACAAACAATTAGCGATTGCCTATGAGCGGCAGGGGCGCGCGGAGGAGGCGGCGCAGGAGCGGGCGAAGGCTGCGGAACTGAACGCGGCAAAACCGGCAAAGGATGCGCCAGGCGGAGCGCAGTAGTGCGAAGTGTCAGGCCGGATCGTCAGGCAGCGCTGAGTTCGGAGCTTTGCGCGCCGAGCGTTTCCGGCAGGAAGAGGCCGGCGAGGGCGGCCAACGCAAAGGCCAGTGCGCTGGCCAGGAAGGCGGCGGCCAGGCCGTAGCGCTCACTCAGCGCGCCAATGGTGAGCGGGGCCAGGGCGCTGAGGCCGCGGGCCACGTTGTACGAGATGCCGAGGGCGGTGGCGCGGGCTTCGGTGGGAAAGAGTTCGCTGCCCAGAATGCCGGAGCCGGTGAAGAATCCGGTGCCGAAGAAGGCGGCGATGGAGGCGAAGAGCAGGATGAAGGCGGGCTGGTGCGCGGCGGCGAGGAGCGGCACGGCCAGCGCGGCACAGATCAGGTAACCGACAAAAGCGGGGCGGCGGCCGAAGCGGTCGGCCACGTAGCCGAAGAGCAGATAGCCGGGGAGCATTCCGCAGAGGTTGAGCACGAGCAGGAAGCCGGTGAGGCTGAGGGTGCTGAAGCCGCGTCCGCCCTGGACCGCGGGCAGGACGAGGTAGGCGGGAATCCAGGTGAACAGGCCCCACCAGCCAAACATGCCGAAGGTGTTGGCGAGGGTGAGCAGGGTGAGAGGCCGCACGGAGCTGCGCAGGGCGCGGCGGCCTTCGCCGGGCCGGGCTTTGGCGTGGGCCATTTGCCAGACGGGCGGCTCGGGGACATGGGACTGGATCCAGAAGACGAGAGCGGCGGGCAGCAGGCCGGCGAAGAAGACCCATCGCCAGCCGGCGTGGGTGAGGATGAGGCCGGCCACGACAGCGGCGAGCGCGTATCCGACGGCCCAACTGCTCTGGACGAGCGCAAGAGCTCGGCCACGCAGCGCGGCGGGCCAGGTTTCGGCCACCAGCGCGGCGCCGGTGTTCCACTCGCCGCCCATGCCCAGGCCCAGAAGAAAGCGAAAGACGCCGAGGGTGAGGATGCTGGTCGAAAGTCCGCATGCGAAGGTGAAGACGGAGTAGACGAGGATGCTGGCGCTGAGCATGCGGCGGCGGCCGAAGCGGTCTGCCAGCACTCCGAACAGCAGGCCGCCGATGGCCGATGCGACGAGGGTGAGCGCGTTGAGCAGGCCGGCGGTGGTGCGGCTCATGGCGAAGGCGCGCATGAGCGTGGCCAGCACGATGGAGTAGAGCATCACGTCGAAGGCGTCGAGCATCCAGCCAAGCGCGGCGGCCACAACCACGCGGCGCTGTGCGGGGGTGGCGCTGCTCCAGCGGAAGGATTGCGTGGGCGGCAGGGAGTGGCTCATAAGGATGCAAAGGGGGCGCGTGCTGTGAGTTCACTCTCTCACGCGTGGTTGCGCGGGGTCCACAAAAAGAGAGCGGAATACGGTGGGAAAGAGACGGCACGCAACTGATATGGTGGCATTGCAATGGCAGAAAAAATGAAGCGGCTGCGAATCGCGATCGACACGGGAGGCACGTTCACGGATTGCGTCTATCGCGTGGGCGGACGCGTGGAAGTGCTGAAGCTTCCCTCGACGCCGGACGACCCGGGACGCGCGATTCTGGCGGCGATTGCGCAGATTGTGGAGAGCGTGGGCGCGGCGGCCGTGGAGATTCGCCACGGGACCACGGTGGGCACCAACGCGCTGCTGGAGCGCAAGGGCGCGCGCGTGGCGTTTGTGACGACGGAGGGCTTTGAGGACACGCTGGCGCTGGGGCGGCAGGCGCGGCCCAGCCTCTACGACTGGACCGAGCACAGGCCAGCATCGCTGGCTGAGGCCGAGTGCTGCTTTGGCGTTGCGGAGCGGGTGAGCGCGGAGGGCAAGGTACTGCGCGCGCCCAGTGAAGCAGCGCTGCGCGAGTTGCGGCGTAAGGTTCGAGCGTGCGGCGCGGAGTCGATTGCGGTGTCGCTTCTGTTTTCCTTTGCGCATCCTGCGCATGAGCGCGCGGTAAGCGAGGCGCTGG
>DATKTQ010000182.1:0-10870 GCA_035531055.1 Occallatibacter sp.
GAGCGGTGTGGCGGCGTTTTTGCGGCGCGGGCGCGAGGCTGCGTGCCGGGATGGAACGGGATTTGACGTGGTGTTTCTGGACCCGCCGTATGACGCGGCCGACGAGTATGCGAGCACGCTAGGGTTGCTGGGCGGAGCGGCCATGGGAGTGCTGGCCGAGGGCGCGGTGGTGATTGCCGAGCACCGGAAGAAAGAAAAACTGGAAGAGTGCTACGCGCGGCTGGAACGCACGCGGTTGCTCACGCAGGGCGACGCGGCGCTGAGCTTTTATCGGCTGGGTGACGAGGAGACTGGCGCGGGCGCGGGCGATTAAGATGGTGCCGGTGGCTGGGTTCGCACGGGGCAGGGCTCGCACGGACCTGCGAAGCCAGCCGGGGACATATAAGAAATGAAAAAGCAATTTGTTTTTTCGGCGGTGCTGCTGTGCGCTGCTTTGTTGCCTGCGCAGAACGGGCAGAGCCCGCTGGGGCTGGGCAGTGGGCCGTGGGGGATTGGGCCATTCACACGGCCGGCGGTGGGCAATCCGGTGGTGACGCCGCAGCCGGCGTCGGTGTTTGAGGATCCGATTCTGCACAAGCCGATTGCGTGGGAGGCGCTGCACACGTTTAACCCGGCGGCCATTGTGCGCGATGGAAAGGTGTACGTGCTGTATCGCGCCGAGGACAACACGGGCGCGATGGAGATTGGCGGGCACACGTCGCGGCTGGGGATGGCGGTGAGCAAGGACGGCATCCACTTCAAGCGCATGCCGGAGCCGGTGTTTTATCCGGCAGACGACGGGCAGAAGGCGCGGGAGTGGCCGGGTGGCGTGGAAGACCCGCGGATTGTGGAAGCACCGGACAGGATGTACGTGCTGACGTATACGCAGTGGAATCGCGAGACCTATTCGGTGGGCATTGCCACGTCGCGGGATTTGCGGCACTGGACCAAGTATGGGCCGGCGTTTCTGGATGCGGAGGGCGGCAGGTTCGCGCACCTGAAGTACAAGTCGGCGGGGATTGTGACGGAGCTGGAAAAGGGTCGGCTGATTGCGGCGAAGATTCACGGGCGGTACTGGATGTACTGGGGCGAGGGCGCGATTCACCTGGCGACGTCGGGCGATTTGATCCACTGGATTCCGGTGGAGGACAACCGCGGCAACCCGGTCGAGCTGTTGCGGCCGAGGCCGGGGCACTTCGACAGCACGTTTCCTGAGACGGGTCCGCCGCCGGTGCTGACGAAGGCGGGGATTGTGGTGCTCTACAACGGCAAGAACGCGATGGAAGGTGGGGACCCGAAGCTGGGGCCGGGCGCATATGCGGCGGGCGAGGCGCTGTTTGACGCGAACAATCCGATGCTGCGGCTGGCGCAGACGCAGGAGCCGGTGTTGAAGCCGGAGCTGCCCTACGAGAAGACGGGGCAGTATGCGGCGGGGACGACCTTTGCCGAAGGGCTGGTGTACTTCCACAAGAAATGGTTGTTGTATTACGGGTGCGCGGACTCGCTGGTGGCGGTGGCAATGGCGCCGAAGGAGCCCCACGCGTTTACGGTGAGCCGGTAAGCGCGAATGGCGAAGTGGGTGCGGCTCAGGCAGTGCGCGCAGGCGCGGCAGGCCGCGAGGTGAGCAGCGCGGCGACTGCGCCGAGGACGAGGCAGGCGGCGATGGTGGCCAGGCCGGCGAGGTAAGAGTGCGTGGACTTGCGCAGGCTGCCCATGAGCACGGGGCCGGCGAATCCGCCGAGGTTTCCGATGGAGTTGATGACGGCGATGTGGGCGGCGACGAGGGGACCTGCGAGTTCGACCGTGGAGGCGCTCCAGAAGACGGGCATGGCGCTGAGCACGCCGACGGCGGCGAGGGCGAAGCCGGCGATGGCGGTGGCGTCGTTGGGCGCGAGCGCGGCGAGAAGGAATCCGGCGGCGGCGGCGAGATACGCGATGGCCAGGTGCCAGCGGCGCTCGCGGTGGTGGTCGGAACTGGCGCTCCAGAGGATCATGCCGAGGATGGCGGCGAGGTATGGCAGCGCGGCGGCCCAGCCCAGGGAGCGGAGGCTCATGCCGTGGGAGCGGAGCACGGTGGGAATCCAGAATCCGAGGCCGTAGAGGCCAAGCATGAGTAAAAAGTAAGCGAGGCTCCAGCCGTAAACCTGGGGCTGCGCGGTGAAGATGTCGAGGAGCGAATGCTTTTTGACGGGGTGCGCGGGCGCGGCTTCGGCGAGGTCGCGGGCGAGGGTCTGCTTTTCGCCGGCGGAGAGCCAGTGGACTTCTTCCGGGCCGTTGGGCAGGACGAAGTAGACGAGCAGGCCGAGGAGGATGGCCGGGGTGCCCTCGAGCAGGAAGAGCCACTGCCAGCCTTTGAGTCCGAGGAGGTGATGGAGGAGGAGAATCTGCGCGGAGATGGGGGATCCGATGAGGTTGGAGAGCGGGATGGCGGTGACGAACATGGCCATGACGCTGGAGCGGACGGAGGGCGGCAGCCAGAAGGTGAGATAGAGGATGACGCCGGGGTAGAAACCGGCCTCCGCCGCGCCGAGCAGGAAGCGCAGCAGGATGTAACTGGTGGGTCCGTGGACGAAGGCGGTGGCGACCGAGACGATGCCCCAGGCGACCATGAGGATCAGGATCCAGCGGCGCGCGCCGACGCGGAGCAGGGCGAGATTGCTGGGGAGTTGGAGGAGGAAATAGCCGAGGAAGAACATGCCGGCGGCGAGGCCGAAGAGGTCGGGGCCGATGCCGAGGTCGCGGTTCATGGTGAGAGCGGCAAAGCTGATGTTGACGCGGTCAAGGAACGCGACGAGGTACAGCACCATGAGGAAGGGAACGATGCGGCGCGTGATTTTGCGGTAGAGCGGATGCATGGGGTTTGGGAACGGGGCCGAGGTGGGGCGGACGGCCACAGGGGAGTATGGCACGCGAGGGCGGAGAGGGAAAAGCGGGGCTGGGTGCGTAGACCCTAGCTCTTGAGCAGCGGGAATGCGGTGATGCGCAGCTTGGCGGCGGCGTAGGGGATGAGTTCGATAGATTGTTCTGGTTCGGCGGTGGCGACGGGGCTTTGTGGCAGGGGGTCGGCTGCGCCGTCGGTGGCGCGCCAGGAGTCGAGCTTGCGGGCCCGGAGGCGGAGGCGGACGGGGGCGCTGCGGCGGGAGAAGACGTTGGCGGTGACGGGGGATTCGGTGACTTCGATGCTCTTTTCCGGGGCGGTGGGGTCAGTATCGGGATTCAGGGCGAGCGCGTAATTCCACGGGGTGGCGGGGAAGACCTGCCAGTCGGCGGTGAGGCCGCGGTCGCGGAGCTTGACCCAGCTTTCGCCAATTCCATAGGAGAAGACGAGGGGGCCGCGTTCGACGGCGACGGAATCGTGAAACCAGCGGGAGACGCGCGGAGCCATGGGGAAGCGGATTTCGACGCGGTCGCCGGGGCGCCAGGTGCGCTGGATGCCGGCGAAGGCGCCGGGGGCGGGCGAGAGCTCATGGCGGCCGTTGACGAGGATTTCGGTTCCGGCGGCCCAGGCGGGGATGCGGAGCTGGAGGGGGAATTCGAGCGGGGCGGCGGGCGAGACGGTGAGGCGGACGAGGCCGCGGAAAGGGTAGTCGGTTTCTTCCACGACGTGGACGGGGGTGCCGCGCAGGAGGGTGTGGACCTCACAAGGGGCGTAGGCGGCAGCGACCAGGCCGTCTTTGTCGGTGGTGCCGGGTTCGCAGGAGAGCATCCAGAGGCTGTTGGCGAATTTGGGCCAGCCCTGATGGAAGTTGGCGGTGCAGCAGCCGAAGTTGGGTTCGAGGCCGTAGAGGTTGGACTCGGGGCCGTCGGTGACCCAGGGCTTGTGGTGGAGGCTGCACTCCACCTGGTTGGGTTCCTGGTTGTACTGGTGGGCCCACATGTCGTCGTTGAAGGTGCCGGGGAGGGCGTTGAAGGCGAGACGCTCGAGTCGGTCGCCGAGGGCGGGATCGCCGGTGATGGCGAGGGCCTGCTCGAGCGAAAACATGGATTCGACGACGGAGCAGAGCTCGGAGCCCTGGGTGGGATCGGGGCCGGAGAGGTGCTCGTCGCAGGAGAACATGCCGTTGGGCAGGCCGTGGTATTTGTCCAGCTCGGCGAGCATGTGGGCGGCGGCGTCGCGGTCCGCGGGCGCGCCGGTGACGAGCGACCAGACGGGTCCGGTTTTGATGGCCATGGCGTTGTTGACGCCGTGGGTGGAGAGGGAGAGGTCCTGGAGGCCGGTACCCTGGTCGAGCTTGAGGAAGGCGGCGGTGATGCGCTGGGTGTACTGGAAGTGGGCATATTCGGCCTCCCAGTCGTGGCCCTGCTGGTGGAGAAGGCGCGCGAGATCAAGGAGATAGGGCGATCCGGTGCGGTTGTAAAGCCAGAGGACGCTGAGGGCTTCGTCCTGCCAGCGGAACTTGCCCCAGTCGCGCAGGGGACGGGCGGGCAGGGCGGCGAGCTGGTGGCGGAAGTAGCGGTCCATCAACGGGATAACGCGTGTGTCGGCGGTGAGCTCCTGGTACTGGGTGAGGGCCTTGAGCATGACGATGCGGGGCCACCAGTCGTTGTTGGAGGCGGGGCCGAACATGCCGTCGGGGGAGGGGTGGTCGAGGGTCCAATCGATGCGCTTCTGGGCTTTGGCCTTGAGGCGGGGGTCGTCGAGGAGCCAGGCGAGAGGGAGCAATCCGTCGAGGAAGTAGGGTCCGCGCTCCCAGCTCTCGCCGGTGCCGCCGAGCCAGCCGCTATTGGGGCCCACGTCGGCCCAGGTTTCGTCGAGGTGGCCGCTTAGGCCGCTGGCCTGGATTTGAAGTTGGTTACGGAGCCAGCCGGTGGGCTGGATGGAGCCCAGGGGCAGCGGAGAAAAAACGCCGGGGGCGAGCGGAGCGCGGCTGCGGACGACGGGCCGGGGTGCGGCGGGCTGCGGGGCGGCGTCTGCTGCGCGGAGCAGGCGGCCGGCGGGCAGGGTGGAGGCGAGACCGGTGAGGCCGATGCGGCGGAGGAATTGGCGGCGGGTGGAGGCGAGGCGAAAACGGAAGGGCACGGGCAGGCTCCTGAAGAGAACGGCGGACGATGACAGCCAACATGGTACTGAGGACAGGCGGGAATGGGAAAGGCGGTGCATCAGATGCGGGAGCGGTGCGGAGGGGATTAAAGTGGTTGGCATGAAGAAGCGGATGGGTTGGAAGATGGTGGCGGGATGGGCGGCGCTGGCGCTGCTGATGTCGGGGATGGTAGCGGCAGGGCAGCAGGCGGTGCGGGCGGCGAAGGCCGCGGGCGATTCCGCCGCAAAGCCTCAGTTGGTCATGATCGATACGGATATTGGGGACGACATTGACGACGCCTTTGCGCTGGCGCTGGCGCTGCGGAGTCCGGAGCTGAAGATCCTGGGCGTGACCACGACGTTTGGGAATACGGAGATGCGTGCCCGGCTGGTGGAGCGGTATTTGAAGGCGGTGGGGCGCGTCGGTATTCCGGTGGCGGCGGGGCCGGAGACCAAGACCGACAACGTGATGACGCAGGCGGCCTATTCGCGGGGATGGGCCGGCAAGACGCGCGGCGACGGGGTGGAGCAGCTGCTGGAAACGATCCGGCGACATCCCGGCGAGGTGACGCTGATTGCGATTGGGCCGCTGTTTACGGTGCAGGCGGCCATCCAGCGGGACCCGGCGACGTTCCGGAAGCTGAAGCGCGTGGTGATGATGGGCGGCAGCATTTATCGGGGCTATGACGGGGCGCATGGGGAGCGGCGGCCGGCGGAGCCGGAGTGGAATATCGACCGGGACCCGGCGGGGATGCGGGCGCTGCTAACGGCGGGTGTGCCGATTTTCCTGATGCCGCTGGATTCGACGCAAATCCACCTGCAGGAGGCGGAGCGGAAGCGGATTTTTACCGATGGCGGGGTGCTGGGGCGGCAACTGGCGGAGCTTTACCGGGAGTGGGTGGCGGGAACGCCGGCGCACTGGCCAACGCCGACCTTGTTTGACCCGGTGGCGGTGACCTACAGCTTTCGGCCCGATCTTTGCCCGGCCAAGCCGATGCGGATTGCCGTGGACGACAAGGGATTTACGCGGCCTGTGGCGGGCAAGCCCAATGTGGCGGTGTGCCTGCAGTCGAACGAGCAGGGGTTTCTGAAGCTGCTGAAGGACCGTATTGTGGGCAGCGGGGCGGGCAAGTAAGGCCGGCCGGCCGCCGAGAGCTGGCAGGGAAAGCGGCGTCCCGAAGCAGGCAAGAGAGGCAGACCGCGGGAAAGTGAACCAAGGGATGTGAGGTCCATCACTTTCTGTTCCATTGACAGCACGCGAAAGTAGGAGAAAAATGGCGGGTCGATGGAAATCGAACCGTCGCAAGTGGTGAAAGGGGACACGTGAGGATTACGTTGCATTGGAAAACTTTAGGCGCGCTTGCCCTGTTAGGCGCAGGGATTCTGGGGGTGGCCGGTTGCAAGTCAACACCTCCGTTGACGGTTTCGCAGGCGACGGCTCTGCTTCAGGCGAAATATGATGCGAGGACTCCGACACCGATCTCCATCCAGGTGACCAAGCTGGGCATGAATATGGGCATCACGGATGACTATTGGAAGCTGACCAAGCTCTATCCGAACAAGTACTGGGCCGACTACACGCTGACCGAGGAGGGCAAAAAGGCCGTCCAGGTGCCGGGCGGCGGGATCGTGATGCAGTGGAGGCCCGACAGCCCGAACAGTCCCAATTACGCGGTGACGATTCAGACAGTGGTGACGAGCCACCTGAAGGCGCGGGACGTGCAGACGCCGCAGAGCGAGGTGCTGCCGGGGGTGGCAACCTCGCAAGGGGCGCAGTTTGACGAGTCGGTGGACCTGACTGGGTTGCCGCAGGCGCTCCAGGACATTGCACGGAATCCGGGCAACCAGCTGAGCGTGAGCCGGCAGGCGGATTTTGCGCTGGAAAACGGGCAGTGGGTGCTGCACGGCATTAATTAAGGAGCGGGCGGTACGTGCGTGAAAGAGCCTGGACCGGGCTTGGATCTGGCAGGGATCAGGCTTGGACCGCAGTGTGGCAAAAAAAGTGCGCGCGGGGTGGAATTCGTTGACCCCTTTCCCGTTTCTTGTTATTGTAAGAAGGTTCCGCAAGAACGCCTCTATTCGTGTGCCCTAAGGGACAAAGGATGGAAGCGTAAGGGCAGCCCGGCAGGGAAAGACAGGCCGGACTGAAGCCCAGAGCCGGGGGAAGTTGGCACCGGCTGGAGGCCCCGGACAGGCTCTTTTCTTGCGAAGGGCAGGGGTACATCGCATCGGAGCTCGCGCGTTCTCCACCTTGGAGGGCTATGCGAGCCGGAACCGGCGAAACGGAGTCGACCTTTCCTGAGGCAGTTGCAAGGAGAAGCGACCGGCCACCGTCCTGGTTCTCGTCTGGAAGTGGAACGAAGGCAGACGCGAAGCAGCAACCGAAGGGCTTCCGTGCGCGCGCACGCCGGCAATTGTGGCGGAGCGCAGCAGGGGAGGCCCCAAAGTTATGCTCGCGGCGGCTGGATTTGACGGCTTAGGGTTTTGCAGTAAGGAGTTTCAGTTTGCCTACTTTTAATCAGCTGGTTCGCAAGGGGCGCACGGCCCCGCGGTACAAGACGGCGTCGCCTGCCCTGCAGGCCTCTCCGCAGCGGCGCGGAGTGTGTACGCGTGTATACACCCAGACGCCCAAGAAGCCGAACTCGGCGCTGCGCAAAGTGGCTCGCGTGCGCCTGACCAACGGCATTGAAGTGACGACCTACATTCCGGGCATCGGACACAACCTGCAGGAGCACTCGATTGTGCTGATCCGCGGGGGCCGTGTGAAGGATCTGCCTGGAGTGCGTTATCACGTGGTGCGCGGCACGCTGGATTCGGTGGGCGTGGCCAACCGCAAGCAGAGCCGTTCGAAGTACGGAACCAAGCGGGCCAAGGGCGGCACGGCGCCGGGCAAGAAGTAGTTTCACGGTTCCCGGGCGAAGTGCTGGAACCGGGACTAGGGCACGAGAAGCAGCGCGTAAGCGCCGAGGAAGTTGAGAATTATGCCGAGAAAAGGGCACATTGCGAAGCGGGAAGTAGCGCCGGATCCGGTTTACGGGTCCACGCTAGTCACCAAGTTTGTGAACTCGATGATGTGGGGCGGCAAGAAGTCGACGGCCCAGGGCATCTTCTACGAGGCGATGCAGAACGTCGAGGCCAAGGGCGGCGGCGAAGAGGCCATCAAGCTGTTCAAGAAAGCGGTGGAGAACTGCAAGCCGCTGCTTGAGGTGAAGACCCGCCGGGTGGGCGGCGCCAACTATCAGGTGCCGATTGAAGTGAACCCGGACCGGCGCACCTCGCTGGCTATTCGCTGGCTGATTACCTACGGGCGCAGCCGCGGCGAAAAGGGCATGGTGGACAAGCTGGCCAATGAGTTGCTGGACGCGGCCAACGGGCGCGGCGCGGCCATGAAGAAGAAGGAAGACGTGCACCGCATGGCTGAGGCCAACAAGGCCTTTGCCCACTACCGCTGGTAGAAGCGGGACCTCTGGATGAAATTGTCCCGGCGCAGGCAGGCTGGGTGAATTTAGTGGCAGGAAAGTTAACCGCGGGCCCAACGGCCTGCAAGGAAGAATAATCGTGGCTCGCTTAGTACCTCTGAACCGTTGCCGGAACATCGGAATCATGGCGCACATCGACGCCGGAAAGACGACAGCGACAGAGCGCATCCTGTTTTATACGGGCATCACGCACCGCATTGGCGAAGTGCATGAGGGCACGGCGACCATGGACTACATGGAGCAGGAGCAGGAGCGCGGCATCACGATTACGTCGGCCGCGACGACCTGCAGCTGGCACGACTTCCGCATCAACATTATTGACACGCCCGGCCACGTGGACTTTACGGCCGAGGTGGAGCGCTCCCTGCGCGTGCTGGACGGCGCGGTGGCGGTGTTTGACTCCGTGAGCGGCGTGCAGCCCCAGACCGAGACGGTGTGGCGGCAGGGCGACAAGTACAAGGTTCCGCGCATCTGTTTTGTGAACAAGATGGACAAGAACGGCGCGGACTTCGAGTTGGTTCTGGAGAGCATCCGCAAGCGGCTGGGCGCGAGGCCCGTTGCGCTGCAGATTCCGATCGGCGCCGAGGCCAACTTCAAGGGCGTCGTGGACCTGATCGAGATGAAGGCCATGGTGTGGCACGACGAGACGATGGGCGCCAAGTACACGGTGGAGCCGGTGCCGGCCGAACTGCAGAAGAAGGCCGAGGCCTTCCGCTTGCAGCTGATCGAGATCATCGCCGAGACCGACGACGTGCTGCTGGAAAAGTTTCTGGAAGGCGAGACGCCGACCATTGAAGAGTTGAAGAAGGGCATCCGCCAGGCCACCATCGACCTGAAGGTATTCCCGGTAATCTGTGGCAGCGCCTTCAAGAACAAGGGCGTGCAGACGCTGCTGGACGCGGTGGTGGATTATCTGCCGAGCCCGCTCGACAAGCCTCCGGTGGAGGGTATCGACCCCACCGACCTGAGCCATACCGTGACACGCAAGGCCGATGACAGCGAGCCGCTGTCGGCGCTGGTCTTCAAGCTGATCAACGACCCGTTCGGCAAGTTGTCGTTCGTGCGCGTCTACTCCGGCTCGCTGAAGACCGGAGACACCGTTCTGAACCCGCGCACCAACAAGACCGAGCGCGTGGGCCGACTGGTGAAAATGCATGCCAACAAGCGCGAGGACGTGACCGAGATTATGGCCGGCGACATCTGCGCGTGCGTGGGCCTGAAGGACCTGAAGACGGGCGATACGCTGTGCTCGCCCTTGGCGCCGGTGGCGCTGGGCGCCATCACGTTCCCTGAGCCGGTGATCTCGGTGGCGATTGAGCCGAAGACCAAGGCTGACCAGGAGAAGATGGGACTGGCGTTGTCACGTCTGGCCGACGAGGACCCTACTTTCAAGGTGCGGACCGACGAGGATTCGGGGCAGACGATTATCAGCGGCATGGGCGAGCTGCACCTTGAGATTCTCGTGGACCGCATGAAGCGCGAGCACAAGGTGGAAGCCAATGTGGGCGAGCCCAAGGTGGCCTTCCGCGAGACCATTCGCAAGACGGCTGAGGCTGAGGGCAAGTACATTCGCCAGACCGGCGGCTCGGGCAACTACGGACATTGCAAACTGCGCATTGAGCCGAATGAGCCGGGCAAGGGCTACGAGTTTGTGAACGAAATCAAGGGCGGCGTGGTGCCCAGGGAATACATCAAGCCGATCGACCAGGGCGTGCAGGGCGCGCTCGAGCTGGGCATCCTGGCCGGCTACCCGATTGTGGACGTGAAGGTGTTCCTGTACGACGGCAGCTACCACGAAGTGGACTCGAACGAAATGGCCTTCAAGTTTGCCGGCTCGATCGCGTTCAAGGAAGCAGCCAGGAGAGCTTCACCGGTGCTTCTGGAGCCGGTGATGGCGGTGGAAGTCACGGTTCCGGAGGAGTTCATGGGTACCATCATTGGCGACATCAACTCGCGCCGCGGGCGGATTGAAGGCATGGAGCACGCCGCCGGTTCGCAGGTGATCAAGGCGATTGTGCCCTTGAAGGAGATGTTCGGCTATGTGAACGACATTCGTTCGTCGACACAGGGCCGCGCATCGTACTCGATGCAGTTTGCGCGCTACGAAGAGGCGCCGCGCATGATTGCCGATGAGATTATCGGCCGCGCGCAGGGCAAGTAAGACGGGATAAGGTTTTGGGGCTGGAGCCGGATAGCCGGCGCCCCGGGATGCAATCGGCAGTACGAGCTACGAAAGGGATTTGGGGCTTTTATGGCGAAGGAAAAGTTTGATCGTTCGAAGCCGCACGTGAACGTGGGAACGATTGGTCACATTGATCACGGGAAGACTACGTTGACGGCGGCGATCACGAAGGTGCTTTCGAAGCACAACCCGAAGATTGCGTTTCGTTCG
>DATKTQ010000183.1:0-2813 GCA_035531055.1 Occallatibacter sp.
CTCCGCTGCTCTGATTCTGGATGAAATACTTGCCCAGCGTCGCCGACCAGCCCGCGGCCTCTTCCAGCTTCGGCGACTGCACCAGCACATTGGCCAGCACCCCAAACGGCGGATAGTGCATCCACCGCCGGAACTTCAGCTCCCGCTCGGCAAAGGCGGCGTAGTCGTGCTTCTGCGCCGCCAAAATCGCGTAGTGGTCCGAGTGGTAAGTTTGCACCACCACGCGCCCCGGCAGTTCGCCTCGGCCCGCGCGGCCTGAAACCTGCGTGATGAGTTGAAACACCCGCTCCGCCGCGCGAAAGTCCGGCATGCTCAGCGCGTGATCGCAGCCCACCACGCCCACCAGCGTCACGCCGTGAATATCGTGCCCCTTGGCGATCATCTGCGTGCCCACCAGCAGGTTGATCTCGCCCGAGTGCAGTCGCGCCAGCAGCCGCTCCAGGTCGTAGCGCCCGCGCACCGTGTCGCGGTCCATCCGCCCAATCCGCGCGCCCGGAAAAATCTCCGCCAGCCGCTCCTCGCCCTGCTGCGACCCTGCGCCCAGGTAATACAGGTGCTCGCTGTCGCACTTGGGGCAGCGCGCCGGAACCGTGCGCCGGTAGCCGCAGTAGTGGCACTCCAGCCGCTGTCCCTCGCGCGCCATGCCCGCGTCCTCCGCCGGAGGCTTGTGGTGCGTCAGCGCAATGGCGCAGTTCTGGCACTCCAGCTTTTCGCCGCAAGCCCGGCAGATCACCGCAAACGAATACCCCCGCCGGTTCAGCAGAATCAGCGCCTGCTCACCCCGCTCCAGCGTCGCGCGCGTCTGCTCCACCAGCGACCGCGAAAAAAGCTGTTCCTGGCCCGTCTCCTGAAACTCGCGCCGCATGTCGATCAGCTCCACATCCGGCAGCGGCCTGTTCATCACGCGATCCTGCAGCTTAATCAGCTCATACTTGAGCTGCGTCGAGTTCTGCCAGCTCTCCAGCGACGGCGTAGCCGAGCCCAGCACCACCACCGCCCCAGCCAGCTTGCCGCGCATCACCGCCACGTCGCGCGCGTTATACCGCGGAGTCTCCTCCTGCTTGTAGCTCTGGTCGTGTTCCTCATCCACAAGAATCAAACCAAGATTCGGCACAGGCGCAAAGATCGCCGACCGCGTCCCCACCACAATCGGCGCTTCTCCGCGATGAATCCGCCGCCACTGCTCGCTGCGTTCCTCCGGCGTCAGCGCCGAGTGCAACAGCGCCACCCGCGCCCCAAATGCCGCGTCCAGCAATCCCGCCATCTGCGGCGTCAGCCCAATCTCCGGCACCAGCAGGATCGATGCCAGCCCCATGTCCAGCGCCCGCTGCATCGCCGCCAGATAAACCGCAGTCTTACCGGAACCAGTGACTCCATGCAGTAAAAGCGCCTTGAACGCACCCAGCGCCCCCGTCACTGAGGCCAGCGCGTCCACCTGCGGCTCATTCAGCCGGATTGGTTCGTCCGAAGCCTCGATGCCCCCCAGCCGAAACGCCGCCGCGCGCTCATCAATGCGCACCAGTCCCCGCCGCACAAGCGTCTGCAGCGTCGACGAGGGCAAATCCCTGCTCCGCAGTTCAGCCAGTGGCAGCTCGCCGCCGCACGCCGCCAGCTCGGCCAGAATCGCCTGCTGCTTCTGCGTCAGCGTCGGCAACCGCGTCTCCGGGACCAGCACCGCAAAGCGCTCCACGCGCCGCGCATCGCGCTCCACCGCCGCCGTCTCGCGCGCAATCCACTTCTTGCGTACCATCGCCGCCAGCACCGGCAGCGTGGCGGCGGTTGCCGTGCGCAGCGTGGACACCTTCACCGCCTCGCCCTCAGCCAGCCGCACCAGAACCCGCCGCTCCAGATCCTGCTCTTCTCTCGATAGCTTGCCGCGCCGCTTGCCGTGTGCTCCCGAGCCGGGTGCCCCGTCCCCGTCCACACTGCTAGCCAGCACGTCGCGCCCCAGGTCCGTAATCCGGTAGTACACCGTGCACCGCACCTCGGCCATCAGCGGCAGCATGCCCCGCAGCACCTCGCCCAGCGGAGCCAGATAATACTGCGCCATCCACTGGGCCAGTTCCAGCAGCCCGTCGCTCAGCAGCGGCTCGTCGTCCAGCACCGCTTCCAGAGCGCGAATCTCCATCTCCGGGGGCGCCTTGGCGTCCAGCCCCGTCACCACGCCGATCAGCTTTTCGTTGCGAAATGGCACAATTACCCGCGCTCCACGCTGTGGTCGCTGCCCGTTCCGCAACGCATAGGTAAACGTACGGTCCAGGGGCACAGGCAGCGCGACTTCGCAATAAGCAGGCATCGGAGACAAGAATCAGTGTAGGGGATGCGGCTCTCACGCCGCTCGCCCGGCAAATTTCGTTTCTATGGGCCTGCTCCTGGCCAATCGCATTACAATTCCTGCTGATGACAACCAAAGCCGCAAAGTCCACCGCTCCCACATCCAGCGCCTCGCGCTCCGCGTCTTCTCCTGTCACGCTCGCCATCGACATCGGGGGTTCCGGCCTCAAGGCCATGCTCCTTGACCCGGCCGGCAAGCCTGTCAGCGAACGGCAGCGCGTCGTCACCCCGGCGGTCCCCACACCCGAGCTGGTCCTGGCCGCGCTCGATGAGCTGCGCAAGCTCCTGCCCGGCTTCGACCGCGTCTCCGCAGGATTCCCCGGCGTCATCAAGCGTGGAACCACCTACACAGCCGTCAACCTGCATCCTGGCTGGGTCGGCTTCCCCCTCCAGGCCGAACTCGAAAAGCGCTGGAAAAAGCCCGTGCGCGTAGCCAACGACGCCGCCGTACAGGGCTATGGAGCGGTTCAGGGCGATGG
>DATKTQ010000184.1:0-6784 GCA_035531055.1 Occallatibacter sp.
TACGACCTCGTCCTTGCGCACTTTTTTCTCGATTTCCTCACCACCGGCGAAGTCCTCGACCTTGCCTGCCGCCTGCGCACCGCCGTCTCCCCTTCTGCCAAATGGGTTATCTCAGAGTTCGTCATCCCGGAGAGCTGGTTCGGCCGCCTTGTCGCCCGCCCCGTTGTCGCGGCCCTTTACCACTCCTTCGGCCTGCTCACCGGGCTCACCGTACGCAGCCTGCCCAACCATCGCAGCGCTCTTGCCCTGGCCGGTTTCACCCTCGCCCGGCAGAAAACCTGGCTCGGAGGCCTGCTCGTCAGCGAACTCTGGCAGCCCGAGCCCGTTGCTTCCGCATTGCACTCGTTCTCCCGCCGGGACGAATCAGCGGACAGCCGAATTTTCGCCTGAAAGATGAACATCGAGCGTGGATCCCGGTACCACTTCAAACGTCGCGGACGCCAGGCGAATCTGGTTGTTGGACTTGTCAATCTCTTCCAGAATGCGAGTAAAAAGATGGTCCTTCATCCAGCGGCGTCGCCGGTAATCCACAACATAGCGAACGGTGAACTCAATCCAGTTGTCCGTCGCTCGTAACGTGATCATTGATTCCACATTGGCATCTTCCACGCGATACTCTCGCACCATCTTCTTCCAGGATTCCTTCACCTGATTCGCATTGTCCACCAGCACTTCATTCACCAGTCCGCGCAGCATCGTGCGGGCAAGCTTCCAGTCCGATCCGTACCGGACAGGAAGAGTGATCTCGTCCCATAGAAACGGGAAGTCTCCGGAATAGTTGAATACGGGCTCCTTGAACACATTGCTGTTGGTCATGCGAACAATTCGTACCATGTAAAGATCACCGTTCACCCACTCGCCAACTTCCATCAGGGTCGTTCGCAAGATCGTGATGTCAATCACATCGCCCTTGATTCCGTCGAGCTGGATGCGGTCACCCGGCGAATAGAATTTGCCGACGGAGATCGCCACCCACCCGGCCGCACTGGCGATGACCTCTTGCAGCGCAAAGGCGACACCGGCGCCGGCAACGCCGAATGCAACAGTCAATCCTCGCAATTTGTCTTGAAACACAATCGTGATCGCGAAGAGAGCAACCACTTAACCAAGCAGGTTAATGAACTTGCGCGCACGGTAGCGAGTGTCAGCGGCTGCAATGGATCGAGCAACGTAACGCTGAAGAAAGTACGAAATCGTAAGAACTAAGAACGATGATCACCGCAATCGTCGCGGAGATGATCTTTTCAACCGTCGGATTGAAGAGCAATGACTTGGCCGATTCTTGCATGGAGCTTCTCCCGTTCAGCCTCTTGTGAATCTTCAAGTACGGTAGGGATTCACCGCAAACGCTACGTACATCCTTCGAATTGACAACTCACAATATCGCTCTTTGACTCAACATATGGGCGAACTGAACCCATCAGGGCCTGTCCTCCCTATTGGGATGGACAGGCCCCAGTCCGTCCAATTTGAAAGTGTCACTTGAAAGAACGCCGGAGGCAGATCACTCCTGCGTGAGCCCCTCTTCAAAACCCTGCCGAATTGTTACAAACGTGTTAAAATAAGGCTTCGAGGCATTGGCAAGTCCCTGCTGTTAAAGCCAAATTCATCCCCATGAACCTGTACCTCATGCGCCACGCCAACGCCGGCGTTCGGCGGCACAATCCGGCCCTTGATACCAAACGCGCCTTGGTAAGAGAAGGAAAAGACCAGTGCATGCTGATGGCTCGCCTGCTCAGTGCTCTCAAGGTTCAGGTGGACGTCATCGTCTCCAGCCCGCTCAAGCGCAGCCTCCAGACTGCCCAGTTCGTCGGCACCGAAATGGGCTACGAGGCCAAAGTGGAAATCAGCCCGGCACTCTCGCCGGAGGCCGACTTCACCGCCTTCCAAAAGCTCATTGAGAAGTATTCTGATCGCGAAGACGTCCTCTTCGTCGGACACAACCCCAACCTGTTCAAGTTCCTCGGCCGCCTCATCACCGGCAACGGCGGCGCTGGCGTCCGCATGCGCAAGGGCTCCGTGGCCCGCATTGACATGGACAAGCATCCGCCCCTGCTGCAGTGGCTCGTGGAACCCCGCATGGCGCGCAACATCTATGCCAGCGTGGCAAAGAGCTCCCGCCCAAAGACTTCGCGAAAGTAGTCCGCCTCTTTCCTCAGCGACCACAGCTCCAATTCCGCGCCCGTGCGTCCCGGCCGCAGCTCCAGGTACACCCGCTTGGGATACACCTTTGCCGCCACGCGCAGCACATCGCTGGCCCGGTCCTGGTTCAGCGCCACCGCCAACCGCAGCAGAACCACGGCCCGCTGCACGTTCCTGTGGTTGTCCGCCGGAATATTCCTCAGCGCACGATCGCCCGGCTGCGGGCGGCTCTTGCCCAGGTAGCGCGCAATCGCCGACACCACCGTCCGCTGCACCTGCGTATACCCATAAATCTCAGAGCTGGAAATGATGTACTGCGCGTGACGGTGGTGCCCCTGGTGATTGACGAACTTGCCCGTATCCCGCAGCATCGCCGCCGCCGCCAGCCAGCTCTCATACTCCTCCGGCAGCTTATGCAGCGTCTTCAGCTCGCGAAACAGTTGCACCGCGTGCGCCCGCACCGGCTCATTCTGCCGCGGATCCACGCCGTAGCGCTTCGCCGTCGCCAGCACGCTCTCCCACCGCTCGTGCTCAAACTCCCGGTGCGCCGGCGCGCGCGCATCCTGCTCGGCCAGCATCTGCGCCAGGATTCCGTCGCGCAGCCCCAGCGGAGAATAGCGAAAACCCGGCAGCGCGAAGTGTTCCATCAGTTCCGCAAACACCTGAGCTCCGGCCACAATAATTTCCGCCCGACGCAGGCCGATGCCTGGCACGGCCTCTCGCTCCGGCAGCGTCATCTTCGCCAGTTTTCCCGCCAGCTTCCGCACCTGGCTCGCCGGAGCCACGCCGTCCAACCCGCCGCCAACCCGCCGCACCCCACCAGCCCGTCGGGACTTGCCTGCAGCTTTGCCCGCGGCCTGGCACGCCTCCACCAGCGCCGCCGCCGTTCCTGAGGTCGCAATCACCGCTGAAATCCGGGTCGGCCGAATCCGCCTGTACGCGCGCCGCATCTCCCGCGCAATCAGCTGCCGCATCTGCTTCAGCCCTTCGGCCGTCGGCGGGTCCGCCTGCAGAAACTCTTCCGTCAGCCGGACCGCGCCAAGCGGTACGCTGATCGTCTCCTGGATCCGTTTGCGTTCGCTTAGCGTAATCTCGCAACTGCCGCCGCCCAGGTCCACCAGCAGCACCCGCCCGCCGACGCCCGGCTCCGCGCTCATCAGCCCGCGATGAATCAGCCGTCCTTCTTCCAACCCGGAGATAATCTCCATCGTCCAGCCGGTTTCGGCCTTCACCCACGCCTGAAAAGCCGCCGCATTCCGCGCATCGCGCATGGCCGAGGTGGCCACCACGCGAATCCGGTCCACTCCATGCTGCTGCACCGCCCGCTGGAAGCGCTTCAGCGCCCGCAGCGTCGCCGCCATCGCATCCGGCGACACAAGGCCCGAGTCGAACACGCTCGTCCCCAGCCGCGTCACTTCGCGATCCTCGTGCAGCGTCTTCAGCCGGTGCGCCATCACCTTCGCAATCTTCAGCCTGCACGAGTTCGAGCCGATATCAATCGCTGCAAAGATGGGCATAGGGCGTTCGCGGACCCTCCGGAAAGTGGACTTCGGCCCCTGCGCTCAAGATACACGACCACCGCCGCCCATCCGCGCAGTCCTCCTCTGCCGTCTGCTCCCTGTCAGAACTTCGCTGCCGCTCTCAGCCTGCGCGCCGCTGCTCGCTTGGCAGTTTCGACTCAGCTCGCTTCGCGGGCGTCTTCGGCGGCAGAGCTTCCAGTTCCTCCGTCAGCAAGTGCCGCAGCAGCCGCGCCATCGTCCGGCGGCAATAGCTCAGCGCCTTCAACCTCTCCGCCTCTTCCACCGTCTCCAGCAGTGTCGCCAGCCCGTCCCCCGCATCCCTCTTGCCCAGCATGCGCCTTGCCCGCTTCGCCAGCGCCTGCCAGTCGTGCCACTCACCCGCCACCGTCTGCATCCGTCCCAGGCAGGCCGCCTGCCGCTGCGCCAATTCGTTGCCGGCCGCCCCCTCCGCCGCATAGCGTGCCCGTTTCACTCGCTTGCGAAAGGCATGCAGGTTGGCCGCACTCAACTCTGGAAACTCCTCTGCCGTGCGCGCCAGCAGCCGCTGCACTGCCCCCTCTTCCGGGGCGGGAAACCTCGCCGGCGCCGGTCCCAGCGCCAGTTGCAACTCATCACAGCGTCGCGTCAGCCTATGGTGCCTTGTCTCCACCGCATTGGTCAGTTGATGCGCCAAATCCTTCCTTTTCTCTTTCAGCCTCTCCGCCATTTCCTTCGTTTGCTGCCGGCAGGTGCGGCTGCACACCGGCACAGTTAGTCGGCGCGCATCGCCCTCTTCTTCCAGTCCCAGCAACATCTGCAATTGCACGTCCACCTCGCGCACCGGTTTCAGCGCCTTGCGCAGCGCTTGCGCCTGGCGCATCCACCGCTCTACCGCCGCGCGCGCCGGGTCCTCCGCGTCCGCGTTCTCCATCCATCGCTCCAGCTCAGCCTGCAGCCGCAGCGTACTCACGCGCAGCCCATGCACACGCTTCCGGCTCGGTTTCTGCCGGCATCTCTCCAGCGCCTTCTGCCACGCCTTCACGCGCTGCGTCCGGCTCTCGCCTGCAGCCATTTCCTCTTCGCGTTCGTCCACAATCAGTCCGGAGTGCATCGTCCACGCCCCTTTCTGTGCACCATCATTGTGCGCCTAACCGCCGCCCTGCACCACGCCCGCCCGTCTCGTTCGTTGGCACGCAACCATTCCGCGGCTGATATCCTGCTGGGGATCGTATTTTCCTGCAGAAATGACCCCTGAGCCCTACATCTCCGCCCGCCCTCGCCCTTCGCCGTCCGCCCTGGCCGTGTGGACCCTCCTGCTCGCCATCTTTGCTGCCGTTCAGTTCGCTTCGCTCTTCACCCCACCCCTGCTGGACGACGCCGACGCAAGCCACGCCCAGGCCGCCCAGCACATGGCCGAAACCGGCGACCTCGTCACCCTCAAAATCGACGGCATCCGGTACCTCGAAAAGCCGCCCCTGCCCTACTGGATTGACGCCGGCCTCTATCGCATCTTCGGCCAGAACGTCTTCGCCACCCATCTGCAGAACGCGCTCGCCATGCTCGGCTGCGCCTGGCTTGCCTGGCTCTGGGCTCTCCGCGCCTGGGGTGCTCGCGCCGGCCTTTATGCGGCTCTCGGCGTCCTCACCTCGGTCGGCCCTTTTCTCTTCACGCGCTTTTCCATCCCCGAGTCGCTGCTCAGTTTTCTCTTTCTCCTTGCGCTCTATTGTTTTCTCACCGGCATGGAGTCCCAGCGACCCCTCCGCTTTTACGTCATGTGGGCCGTGCTCGCTCTGGCCACGCTCACCAAGGGCCTCATCGCTCCCGTCTTCTTTGCCGGCGCCGTCCTTCCCCTGCTTCTGCTCAGCGGCCAGTGGCGCCGATGGCGTCAGTTCAAGCCATTCTCCGGATTCCTGCTGTACCTGGCCATCGCCGCGCCCTGGCACATCCTCTGCGGCCTCGCCAACCCCGACCAGGGCCACCCCATCGGCAACCACCCCACCCCCGGAAACGTCCACGGCTTCTGGTACTTCTACTTCGTCAACGAGCACTTCCTCCGCTTCCTTGGCGAGCGCTTCCCCCACGACTACAACAAAATGCCTTTCCTCTGGTACTGGCTCGGGCATCTCATCTGGCTCTTCCCCTGGAGCCTCTTCCTGCCCGCCGTCCTCATGCTCGCCTGGAAGACCCGACGCTCCTGGCTACAGCACCTGCGCCGCGACGCCGGCCAGACCGTGGACTTCTACCTCGACCACGCCGCCCGACTGGACGTGGCCACCTACGTCGCCCGCCTCAAATTCCGAGTCCGCACCATCTGGCTCCTCGGCCTTTTCGTCGCCTTTATCCTGCTCTTCTTCTCCATCTCCACCAATCAGGAGTACTACACCTTCGAGGCCTGGCCGCCCATCTTCATCCTCATTGGCGGCGTCGTTGCCGGCATTGAGGAAGGCCGGTCCGACAGCTCCGCGCCCGTGCTCTCCACCGTATGGCTTACCGGCGCTCAGGCTGTCTTCGCCGTCATCGGCGTGATTTCCGCCATCGCGCTCGGCTGGGGTCTCTGGACCTCGCGCCATCTCCCGTACGTGGCCGACATCGGCACCCTCCTCGCGCACCGCGACGTGGGCAACTACACCCTGTCCATGTCCCACCTCTTTGACCTCACCGGCCCGTCCTTTGCCGCTCTCCGCCTGCCTGCCTCCATCGCCGCCGTCACGCTGCTCCTCGGTCCGGCCATCGGATGGGTGCTGCGCCGCCGTGGCCGACACCTCGCCGCCACCGTCAGCATCGCGCTCACCGCGTCCTTCTTCCTCATCGCCGCCCACATTGCCTTCGCCCGCTTTGAGCCCATGCTCAGCTCCAAGCAACTCGCCAACGTCATCCTCCGTGACGGCTCGCCCGCCGACACCTTCATCATCTACGGCGACCAGTCCGACGCCTCCTCCGTCGTCTTTTACACTCACGACTTCCTCCGCAAGCCCGCCGACATCATCGTCCAGCCCTGCTCGCCTCACGGCGCCGGCTCCTCGCTCCTCTGGGGTTCCTGTTACCCTGACGCGCCCCACATCTTCCTCAGCGACGATCAACTCTCCAAACTGTGGGGAACAGGAAACCGAAAGTGGCTCTTCGCGCAGGACACCAATCAAGCC
>DATKTQ010000185.1:0-13066 GCA_035531055.1 Occallatibacter sp.
GTTTGGCGCGGCGGTGCCGGGGCCGGAGGTGCTGCGGGACGAAGCAGCGGCCGAGGCGGCGATGGTGCGCATCAACGAGCTGCTGATTCGGCACAGCGACCAGTTTTTCGGCTACGAGCGGCCCACGGATTTCCGGCTGGAGGAGCGGCACCCGGAGCTGTTCCCTACCAACGTGCGGCCGGAGACGCTGGAGAAGGACGCGGAGATTAAGCGGCAAGCGGCGGAGGGAAAGATTCCGCCGGCACAGTTTCTGCGGTTCACCTCGCCGGAGCGGACGCCGCACCCGGAGAACGACCTGGTGAATGCGCGGTGGTATCCGGCGCCTGCGCACAAGGACCCGAGGCGGCCAAAGCAGGCGATTGTGGTGATGCCGCAGTGGAACGCGGACGCCTTCAGCCACAACGCGCTTTGCCGCATCTTCAACCGCATGGGGATTTCCGCGCTGCGGCTGTCGAAGCCCTACCACGACATTCGGCGACCGATTGAGCTGGAGCGCAGCGACTACGCGGTGAGCGCGAACGTGGGGCGCACGATTTCCGCATGCCGGCAGGCGGTGGTGGACATTCGGTGCTGCCTGGATTGGCTGGAGGAGCAGGGCTACGAGCACTTTGGAGTGCTGGGGACGAGCCTGGGATCGTGCTACGGGTTCCTGGCCAGCGCGCATGACAAGCGGATTCGCGTGAATGCGTTCAACCATGCGTCCACGTCGTTTGGCGACGTGGTGTGGTCGGGGCAGAGCACGCGGCACATTCGGCAGGCGCTGGAAGATGCGGGGCTGTCGCAGGAGCGGATTCGCGCACTGTGGGCGGCGGTGAGCCCGGTGAGCTACTACGACCGCGTGGCCGGAGCAGAGGCGGGCGGGCCGCTGAAGAAGGCGCTGCTGGTGTATGCGGATTATGACCTGACGTTTCCGCGGGAGTACTCGCTGCAGGTGGTGGAGGCGTTCCGGCGGATCGGGCTGGACTTTGAGCTGCGAGTGCTGCCGTGCGGACACTACACGACGGGCGAAACGCCGTACCAATATATCGACGGGTGGTACATGGGCTCGTTTGTGTATCGGGCGTTCAAGGCGCTGCGCGCGGAGAAGGCTGCGCTGGCCGGTGCTCCGGCGGCAGAGAGCGTGGCGGAAGAAGAGGCCGTGGGGCGCTAGCGCAGGGCGGCGAGGTTCATGCGGAGGAGCTTGGCGGGGTCGAGGTAAGCGCCCTGCCAGCGGACGGCCCAGTGCAGGTGGGGTCCGGTGACGCGGCCGGTGGCTCCGCTGAGGCCGAGGAGCTGGCCGGTGGCGACGTGCTGGCCGGGGCGGACGCGGATGCGGCTCAAGTGCATGGCGATGGTGTAAAGGCCGAGGCCGTGGTCGATGACGACGCAATTCCCTTCAAAATAGAGCGGCTGAGCCAGGATGACGATGCCGGCGTTGCTGGCGCGGACGGGCGTGCCGGTGCGGGCGCGGAAGTCCATGCCCTTGTGGACGGATTTGAGCTCGCCGTTGAAGAGGCGTCGGGTGCCGAAGCTGGCGGTGGGCGTGGCGCGGACGGGGGCGCGGAAGCTGCCGTGCCAGAGGCGACGGGGCGCGCTGGTGGCGAAGAGTTCCTTCTTGAGCTGGATTTCGGATTCGATTTGCTTGAGCTGCGCGGGAGTTGGTTCCGTGAAGCGCGGCGCAACGCTTAGGGTGGTGGTGCGGTAGTGCGCGGGGAGGATGTCGATGGTACGGGAGAGGCTGCGGATGGTGCCGTCGGCGAGAGTGACGCGGAGGGTGAGTATGGAAGGGCCGATGGGGGCTTCCACATCTGCGCCGGCGAGGGCGAACCAGGCATTGCGGTCGCGGAAGAACTGGAGGGATCGGCCGAGCCAATCGCCGGTGATGGCGGCGGTGGCAGGGGCGTCGACGCGAAGGAGTTCCGGCGAACCAGCGACGACGGTGGCGGGCGTGAGCGAGACGGCGGGCGAGGCTGGCGGCGACTGGGCGAGAGCGACGGAGGCGGCGGCGGGGAGGAGAGCGAGGCAGAGGGCAAGCCGGGTGAGGCGAGATCCGGTCATGCTTTGAGGATAGCGGGCGAATATGAGCGGGCGCGAGAGGCCGGAAATGTCCTAGAATTTAGGTATGACTGACCCGATGAGCCTTTCGCTTGCCCATGCCGACCCAGAGGTGGCCGCCGCCATTGACCACGAAACCCTGCGCCAGCACGAAGGGCTGGAGATGATTGCCAGCGAGAACTTTGTGTCCGAGGCGGTGCTGGAAGCAGCGGGCAGCGTGTTTACGAACAAGTATGCCGAGGGGTATCCGGGACGGCGCTACTACGGCGGGTGCGAGTATGCCGACGTGGTGGAGAATCTGGCGCGGGAGCGGGCGAAGGCGCTCTTTGGGGCGGAGCATGCGAACGTGCAGCCGCACTCCGGCTCGCAGGCGAATGCGTCGGCATACATGGCAGTGATTCAGCCGGGCGATACGATTCTGGGGCTGGACCTGGCGCACGGCGGACACCTGACGCACGGGCACAAGCTGAGTTTCAGCGGCAAGCTCTACCGGCCGACGTTTTACACGGTGCGGCGGGACACGGAGCGGATTGACTACGACGAGCTGGAGACGATTGCCGAGCGGGAGAAGCCGAAGATGATTATCGGCGGGGCGAGCGCGTATCCGCGGCTGTGGGACTTTGCACGGATGCGTCAGATTGCCGATAAGGTGGGCGCGGTGTACGTGTTCGACATGGCGCACATTGCGGGGCTGGTGGCGGGCGGCGCGCACCCCTCGCCGGTGCCGCACGCGCACATTACCACGACGACAACGCATAAGACGCTGCGGGGGCCGCGGGCGGGAATGATTCTGTGCGGGAAGGAGCTGGCTGCGGCGGTGGACAAGGCGGTGTTTCCGGGGCAGCAGGGCGGGCCGCTGGTGCACATTGTGGCGGCCAAGGCGGTGGCTTTTGGCGAGGCGCTGAAGCCGGAGTTCCAGGCTTACTCGGCGCAGACGGTGGCCAATGCGAAGGCGCTGGCCGTGAGCCTGCAGGCGGCGGGCTACCGGCTGGTTTCCGGCGGGACGGACAACCACCTGATTCTGGTGGACGTGTTCGAGAAAGGCATCTTGGGATCCGAGGCGGAGCTGGCGCTGGGCAAGGCGGGGATTACGGTGAACAAGAACGCGATTCCGTACGACACGAATCCGCCGATGAAGCCCTCTGGGATTCGGATCGGGACGCCGGCGCTGACGACGCGCGGGATGAAGGAAGCGGAGATGGGGCAGATTGGCGCGTGGATTGCGAAGGCGCTGGAGCAGCGCAACGACGATGCGGCGCTGGAGCGGATTCGCGGCGAAGTGGCGGAGATGGCGAATCGCTTTCCTCTGTATGCCTGGCGGAGGACGCCGGCGGCAGTGGTGGTTTAGCGCGACTGATGCCGACAGCTAACTTGCGGACCGGAAGTTATCTGCCGCAGGATTTTGGCAAGATAGACGCGCGTGCGATGGGAAGAAATAAGGACAGGCTAAGCGCCTGTCCTTTTGTTGTTTGCGGATGGAGTGGAGTTAGCGCGCGGTGAGGGGGACGAGGCGAGAAGCAGGAGGGCAGGTCTGCGAAAAAGGCATGCGGCATGCGGGTACGCGAGAAGTGTGGAGTCGACTAAGCGCTGTGTGGACGGTGTGTAGAAGCAGGAATCGGAGTGCGCGGATTGCATCCCGACGAAGACTTCCTATTCGAAGTAAGTGCGGAAGTGATTTATGCTGACAGCATGAGCATTGAGACGATTCTGGCCCAACTGGATGCCGAGATTGAGCGACTGAAGCAGGCGCACGCGCTGCTGGCGAATTCCCGGGAAGTAACCAGCAAGATGATCATCAACCGCAAGGCCACGAAGGCAGTGAGCAAGGTTCGGAAGCAACGCGTGCTGAGCCCGGAGGCGCGCAAGCGCATTGCGGATGCGCAGCGCCGGCGATGGGCCGCGCACAAGAAGGCCAAGGCGAAAGTCAAGGTCAAGGTGAAGGCAAAGAAGCAGGGCTGATCCGCAGGACCGCAAGGGAGACGCGGAACTGGCGACCCGAACGGGAAGTGGAAGTGCAGCACGATGAGTGCGGCTGCGCGGGCGAAGAGTGTTCCGGCGTGGCGCGGTGTTACCAGACCTCGACAGCTAGAACGTTGGGCGGGCCGGAGTGGCCCTGGATGACTTGCGTCTCAATGACGGCCTCAAGGTTCTTGTTTTCCCAGTCGGGCGGCGCCTTGGCAATCAGGGAGTCGAGATAGACGGGGTTATAGAGAATTTCTCCGGCGGCCTCGGTGCCTTCCTCCGAGATGCCTGCGGCGATGATGACGGGCTGGCCGGTGACGCTGTCATGGATGCGCGCGACGATGGCGTAATCGCGGGAGAGTTTCTGGTAAGGCAGAGCCCATGCGGTGGCCCATGCGGTGGCCTTGGGCGACTTGCGGTCGACGAGCAGTGCGACGCCGTTTCTGGAGGCAAAGCCGAAGCGCAGGTTCTGCGTGAGGCGCAGGGTCCAGATGTTGTCAAATGCGCCGATGAGGACGCTCGGCCCCTCGCGGAGCTGGGCGAAGGTGGCCTCGGATGCGGGCTCGACGCGGAAGGCCTTGTGGCGGATTTCCAGGGCGGCGGCGGTGCGGGTGAGGGTGATGACATCGGCGAGCGCGAGGTCTCCGGCGTAATGCAGGCGGAAGTAGAGCGGCTCGGGCTTGGTCTCGGGGATGGGCGCGTCGATGGAGTTGATGGAGACTTCGTTGATGTCCTTTGCGGGCTCGCCCAGGCAGAAGGTGGCGGGGTTTTCGCTGGAGATGACCGGGGCCCAGAAGCGGTCAAAGTTGGATGGCGGTGGCACCGGAGGGTACTTGCGGCCGATGAGGACCCCAGCCGTGGCGGCGAGGGCGACCAGAGCGACAACGGCGACGCCGCGGAGCCAGGCCCCGAGGGAAGAGTGGCGTGCGGTTGTTGGATTGAGTTGCGGCGGCGGAGCCGGCAGGAGTGCGGCGGGCTGAACGGCAGGCTGCGGCAGGCGGAAGACAGGAATGTAGGAGCCGGTGGGCAGCTCAATGACGAGTTCGCCCACGTGGGCTGAGTCGTAGTAGTACTGCGAGAGGCGCTTGCGGACCTCGCCGGCGGTGATGCGGACAACGGGGTCGGCGTTGGCGTCATAGGAGGGGGCTCGTCCGAAGACCTCGGTGCCGATGCTGCGTTCCTTTAGGTCGGCGGTATTCCCGAGGAGGGTCTGCTCGACGGCGAATGCGAGCAGGGCGGGATAACGTTTGCTGTTGGCAAAAAGGGGGTGCGCGAGCAGGCGGCTGAGCTGCTCACGAATGAGCGTGCTCTCCGGCAGGGACACGGAAGGCTCGTCGTCTAGCAAGGATTTTGGCGCTGGCGCCATGGTGCGCGGACTCCTGAATGCAATTCAACCCCGAAGGGAAAAGAGCTCAAGGAAGGGACCGCAGGGCCGCCACAAAGGGCGGAGATGCGGGACCGACCGCGAGGAAAATGTAAAAGGAAAAGGTAGGCCAAAGAGCGCGATTCGACCGTGAATCAATACACGCAAAAGCGGATTCCTGCGTGTGGATTTTGGGATTCTCTTCCTTGTCTTGCGTATAATACGTGCGCTTTCCAAGCTTGTCTAGAACCGAATAAGGCGAGACGTGAGAGAGGTTTAAGCCGTGAAGAATGAGGTGGTACCCGATGGAACCTTACGGCGGCAGGAGCGCAATCCTACACTGAAACTGGTCCAGGAGATGCGCTGGACGTGTGGGTGTGTGGCCGGAAGCGATTCCTGCCGATGAGCCCCCACGAAAGCGCGCATTTTCTTGTGATTGCGGCTCCTCGCCCCTACGGCTGGATTTGTCTGGGTTTTCCAGGCGGACCGGCCGAGGGGCGTTTTTTTGCGCGTGGCTCAGAAGGGATGGCGGACCGAATGAGTCAGGTTTGTGGCGCGAAATTTTCGGCAAAATGGCTGTGGAAAAGTGCAAATTTTCAATAGGGGGGGAGGGGGAGGCTCCCCCTGTGCGGTACCAGTTGCCAGTTGTCAATTGTCAGGAGCCTGAGACCACTTCCAGTATGCGGCGCGAGGGGGAAATTGTCGGCAAAACGCCGGCGGGAAATTCGCGTGTGGAATGTGGGAGCTAGCGGGCGCAGGCAAGATGGAAAGATTGACAGCGGGAGAGTTGAGTGAAGAATGTGGGGAATCTACCCCCACGTCTGAATGCGGGTCCCTGGGCACTTGGCCGGATCTTTGTGACAAGATGATTGCCGAAGTTGGTTTTGGTTTGCGGGAGTTCTGAAATGAGGAGGATTGCGCTCGCGATCTGCCTGGCTGCCGCTGCGGCTCCCGGTTTCGCGCAGGAGCGGGTTACGGTGGACGGGCTTGCGCAGCACCTTGCCGCCGAGCATGGGCGGAGCGACAAGGATCTGGCTCACCGCCTGGAGAACCTGCAACTGACCCAGCGGCTGAGCAGCGCGCGGCTCGAGACGCTGGAGGCTGGGCTTCCGGGCGAGGAGTCACGCAGCACATTGGTGGCGGTGGCCGACCTTGCAGAGGTGCTGGAGCTGCCGCCGGGCGAGATTCCCAAGGCTCCTCCGCCGACGGCGGGAGAACAGCAGCAGATGCTGGCGCGGGCGGATGCCGCGCCGAAGAATCCTGCCGCCAGCGCGATGCCGGACTTTGATTGCATGGCAGACACCACGCGATTCCGCAGTCTCAAGTACCTGGGGATTTCCCAAGCGTCGCATATGCCGGGACCGCCACCAATTCCATTGGTTGAACCGTACCTCATCGCCTTTAGCCATGGAGTCGCCGTCGTCTCCTACCGCGAAAACCGTCTCTTCGTCACCCGGCAAAGCCTTGCCTGGGCTCCGGACGACTCCCTTCGCGCAGGCGCGGACGACTGGGAAGGCATATACACCCTGCTTGACCGCGTGTTGGGCGACATGCGATCGGCCCAGCCCGAGTGGGTAGGCTGGGCGCAGGGGCCGACGGGCAAGCTGGCCGTCTTCCGCTTTCAAGTAGAGGAGGGTCACGCCCATTGGCTCATTCGGACTGTAATTGATCCTTCGCGCAGACGAGGCTTCGATGGCCACCCCGGCTATGACGCCGAGATTGTTCTGGATCCCGCGACGGGCGCGGTTCATCGCTTTGTTCTGCGCGCCGATTTGGGTCCGCACCGAAACGTGTCGTGGGCCGATGTGGTGGTGGAGTTCGCCACGGTCGAAATCGGGGGCAAGGCAACCCTCGCTCCTCTCAGGGCCGTCACCATCGGCGATACCCAATCGCTTGTGGGCTATTACAATTTCAATAGCGACAAATGGAACCCGGAAGCAACTCCTGACATTCGGCCTCTCATTCACCTTGTGGATGTGGAGTTCACGGGCTATCGGCCGGGCGAGCGGAAACCGCCGGCGGGGATTGACTCCGCGTTCCTGGCCAACGCCATACAGATCACGGGCGAGCGCGTGACCGTGGAGCAGCTTGAGGAGACCGTCTACGGCCTGGGCGGCGTGAGTGACCGCGCAGCGGCGCAGCGGCTGGAGAAGCTTGAGCTGACCCAGCGGCTCACGGCAAAGCTCTACATCCACATGCGCGACTGGCTCCCAGGCAAGGAAGCCAGAAATGCGCTGTTAGCCCTCTACGACAAATCCGAGTTCGACGACCTGCCCCCCACCGACGGGGCTAAGGAACCCGCTCCCGATCTTGCCACGCAGGGCAAGATTCTGACGAGCGCGGTCGAGTTTGTGGCCAGGATCACGCACAAGATGCCCGACCTGTTTGCAACGCGCCAGTTGACGCGATTCGAAGACCTTGAGGTGGTGCGCGGGGTTCCGCAGCCGCTGCTGGCCGAGGTAAAGCCGCTGGCGCTGGTGGACCAGTCGACAGGAACGGTGCATTTTCGCGACGGCAAGGAAGTGGTGGAGCCGACAACCAAAGTCGGGAATGCCGGCTCATTCCGGTACGGCCTGGACACATGGGGTGTGTTCGGCCCGCTGCTGGAGATTGTGATGGCCGACGTGCTTCACGCCAGGATTGGCTGGGGCCACTGGGAAGTCAGGCCGGCGGGACGGCTGGCCGTCTTGCGCTATGCCGTTCCCGAGGCCGGCTCCCACTACAGCGTGCGTTTTTGCTGTTACCTGGGGCAGGATGGCCTGCCCTCCAGCTACGCTGCAACGCCGGGCTACCACGGCGAGTTGTTCATCGACCCGAAGACCGGCGAGATTCTGCGGCTGGTGCTGAAGGCAGACCTCCGACCCAATCCCCTGCTGCACGTTGAGCAGGAACAGAGTCCGCTGCTTCGCTCAGACGTGCTGGTGGACTATGGCGCGGTCGACATCGCGGGCAAACGGTACATCTGCCCTGAGCGCACGGTCTCTGTGATGACGTCGTGGACGCTGGGCCCGCAGGGACCGCTGAAGCGGGCGATGAGCCAGGGCGAGAGCAAGAAGGCGGCGAAGAAGGCGCTGGCCGAGATGGAGTTCTCGCGCGTGAACGCCATCAACGAAGCGGTTTTCAAGGACTACCACGTCTTCCGATCGGAGATGCGCATCGTGACGGGTCCCGCGCAGGCTGTGCCTGAGACGCCGGAGCGGTGATGGTCGGGAGCCTGAATGCTCCTGCATTGGTAACGACGGCGGAACGGCGCTAAGCGGAGACGGGGACGACGGTGCGGGTCACGGAAAGCACGGTGATGTCGTCTTCCTGGCCCCAGTGCTGGGCGGCTGTGGCGATTTCGGCGGCGGGCTTGGCAGTCAGCGCGGCCATGCGGTCAAAGCCGAAGAGTTCGCGCCTGGCGTTGGTAGCTTCCACCACGCCGTCGGAGACGAAGGTGAGGCGATCGCCGGGAGTCAGCTCGAAATGCATCTCGTCGTAGGTTGCTTCGGCAAGGAGTCCGAGCGGCAAGCCGCCGGGCACGGGCAGCTCTTCACCGTTGCGATAGGGAGAAAGATGGCCGGCATTGGCGAGGGTCATTGCGCCGCCGGTGGCTATCAAAGCAGCGGAGCATGTGACAAAGCCGTCAATCTGGCCCGAGAGGACGCGGTTGAGATGAGCCAGCACCAGCGCGGGCTGGCGTGTGTTGCCGTCGCGCAGTGCGCCCACGATGGCGCTGACGGTCATGGCGGCTTTGAGGCCCTTGCCGCTGACGTCGCCGACGACAATGAGCAAAGAGCCGTCATCGTCGGGAAGGACCTGGAAGAAGTCTCCGCCGACCTGTCGCGCGGGGCGATATTCGCTTTCGATGAGCCAGCCGGGAAGGTTGGGCAGCGCGCTGGGGATGAGGAGGTTCTGCACCTCCTGAGCCTGCAGCATGTCATCGACGAGGCGAACGTTCTCGCGCTGCTGTCGAGTGAATCGGATGAGGAAGATGATGAGGACTGAAAGTGGGACACAGGCGGAAATAATCCGTGGAAACAGAAAGCTGCCTTTGAGAATCCCCAGGGAAAACAACATAAAGAGATTGCAGTAAACGGTGAAGAGCAGGCCCGGCGTCATGGGCAGCCACGCCTCATTTCCGATCGATCGCACTCCGTCGACTGCAATCGCCAGCAGCAGACAGCCCATGAGAGGTATAGCCAGCCACTCCGTCACGGCGTGGAGACGGTTTATCGCGGCGGTCGGCGGCAGCAGGCCGAGATCGAATCCCACGTTCTGCAGAACCCAAGCCAGGTTCAATGCGGATGCCACGTAGTTGGCGCGGCGCCAGAGCAATCTGGGAACGCTCAACAGATACATGGCGGTCAATGGCATGGCAAAGACAGCACACTGGTCTCCCACGGCGCCGGCCAACTGACAAACCTGGCCGGGAATCATCGTCTGTTGCATCACCGAAACAACGATGGAGGCGAGCATGGTGCCAAGGCCCGTCAGGCTGATTCCGGCCCAGAGATACTCCTGCTGACCGCGGCTGAAGAGGAAGAGAAACAACGAAATCAAGCCGACCGCGCCATACAGGGCGCCGACCGCCAGCTCCTGCCGCGCCCCCCCTTGCGACTGCCACGTTTGCTGCTGCATGCTCTGTTGAAAAACCCGAAGCTGCGCAGGCGGACCGAGGAGTGGCACGCCACGAAGGCCGCCGCCCAGATTCTGTTCGCGGGCCGACGCTTCGGCTCGAAGATTCCAGAAGCGGAGCGCGAGGGTAACAGGCCGGTCGCCGTCGAGCTCTGCGGCAGGGATGGAAAAGAGCTCCGATTGTCCGGCATAAGTGAGTTGCCATCCATTCAGCTTGCCAAAGCTGCCTATCTTTGAACCGTTGAGATACACCTCATACGCATCATCGACAAAGCGCGGCATCAGCAACGCCGTGGATTGGGCGTTCAGGGGCGGCCGCAGGCGGATGCGATACCACGCGTAGCCGGCGTATCCAGGATGGCCGTGATGCTGCCATCCGGGCAGTTCAGAGGACTGGGTTATCGCGTCCGGAGTGAGCGGCGAATGCCCGGGCAAGAGCTCGTAGGGTTGCCAGCCGGAGTCGTCGTAGCTGGGGTCGGCCCACTTCGGATTGTCGCCAACGTGAAACTTCCACGGACCGGTGAGGGCGACGACGGATTGGCCCAGAGTCACGGGCACGGCGGCGGCATGCGATGCAGGCTGAGCCGCGCCGGTGGCAGCCGAGAGCGGCGGAGTCGATGCTGGTGCAACCAGCAGAACCGTGGTCAGGACCAGCAGAGGAAAACGAAGGAGCCGCAACGCGAGAGGACCTCATCTCAGGGGGAAAAGTGCTCACTGGCACTATACCCCGTTCCCGAGCTGCGGTTGAAGCCTTGAATTGAGCGGGCTTTGCGCGGCGCGCTAAGTGAGGGCGCGGTCGAGGTGGACGTAGCCGCCGTCGACGATGAGGTGCTGGCCGGTGGTGTGGCCGGACTGGGTGGGCGAGAGCAGGAAGACGGTGGCGGCGGCGATTTCTTCCGAAGTGGTCATGCGATGGCCGAGGGGAATTTTGGCGTTGATGCGGCGGAGTTCGGAGTCGGGGTCGCCGAGGGTGTCAAGCCAGCGGCGGTAGAGGGGCGTCATGACTTCAGCGGGGAGGACGGCGTTGACGCGGATGTTGAAGGGGAGCAGTTCGGCGGCCCACTCGCGGGTGAGGGCAAGCTGCGCGCCTTTGCTGGCGGCGTAGCCGGAGGTGCCGCCCTGGCCGGTGAGCGCAACCTTGGAGCTGATGTTGACGATGGCTCCCTGGGTGCGCTTGAGCGCGGGCAGGGCGTAGTGGGCGAGGGCGTAGTAGTGGTGCAGATTTTTGTTGAGGCTCGCGAGGAATTTTTCGACGGAGCCGCTCTCCAGGCCGACGCCGTCGTTGACACCGGCGTTGTTGACGAGGGCGTAGATGTCGCCGTGCTGCTGCTGAATCTCGTCGATGGCGGTGCGGCAGCGGTCGAGGTCGTCGAGGTGGGCTTCGACGAGATGGCAGTTGGCGTGGGTGGCGTCCATTTCAGCGATGAAGGCGCGGACGTTGTCAGATAGTCGGCTGAGGACGACGACGCGCGCGCCCTCCTGCAGGCAGGCGCGAGAGATGCCACCGCCGATGCCGGCGCCGCCGCCGGTGACGACGATGAGTTTGTCTTTAAGCCCGAGGTCCATGACAATCCCTTCCTTGCAGTAATTAGTTAATGCCGGCCATGACGAGCATGCGCGGCTCGGTCATTTCTTCTATGGCGGAGCGGATGCCCTCGCGGCCGAGGCCGGAGTCTTTGACGCCACCGTAGGGCATGGGGTCGAGGCGCCAGGATGGCGTGTCGCCGACGATGAGCGCGCCGACCTCGAGTTCGCGGAAGGCGGTGAGGATGCGTCCGGCGTCGCGTGTGAGCAGGCCGGTTTGCAGGCCAAAGCGGGAGTGGTTGACGTCGGCGAGGGCCTGCTCGAAGTCCTCGTAGGGCTCGATGACGACGACGGGGCCGAAGACTTCTTCGTCGCGGATTTTCATGCCGGGCTGGGTGCCGGTGAGGATGACGGGGGTGAGTACGGAGTCCTGGCGCTCGCCGCCGGCGATGAGCTTGGCGCCGCCTTCGACGGCCTCCTTGACCCAGGCCTGGACGCGGTCGGCCTCGGCGGGGCGAACGAGGGGGCCGACTTCGGTCGCGTCGTTGGCGGGATTGCCGGCGACGAGGGCGGCGGTGCGCTCGACGAACTTCCAGAGGAAGGACTGGAAGATGGAGCGCTCGACAAAGATTCGCTGGACGGAGATGCAGGACTGGCCGGCGTAACTGAAGGCGGCATGCGCGGCGCGGGTGGCGGCGTCGTCGAGGTCGCGCCAATCACTGTGGACGATGAGAGCGGCGTTTCCGCCGAGTTCGAGCAGAACGCGCTTGCGGCCGGAGCGGGCTTTGAGCTGCCAGCCCACCTGAGCCGAGCCGGTGAAGCTGACGAGCTTGACGCGGTCCTCTTTTTCGGCGAGCCATGCGGTGTCCGCATTGGAAAGGGGCAGGACGGCGAGGGCTTCCTCGGGCCATCCTGCCTTGAGGATGACTTCTCCGAGGGCGAGGGCGGTGAAGGGGGTTTGGGGCGCGGGCTTGAGGAGGATGGGGCAGCCGGAGGCCATGGCGGGCGCGGCCTTGTGCGCGACGAGATTGAGGGGGAAGTTGAAGGGCGTGATGGCGAGGACGGGCCCGATGGGGAAACGCTGGACGAGCCCCCAGCGGCCCTCGTTGCCTTCGGTCAGGTCTAGGGGGATGGATTCTCCGCCGAGGCGCGCTGCCTCTTCGGCGGCTGTTTTGAAGGTGAGGATGGCGCGGTCGACTTCCGCGCGTGCCAGGCGGATGGGCTTGCCGGCTTCGGCGACGATGAGCTGGGCGAAGCGCTCGTGCTGCTGGAGGAGGGAGGCGGCGACGTCTTCCAGGATTTCGCGGCGCTTCCAGCGGGGCAGCGCGCGGGTGCGGCGGAGGCTGGCGACGGCGTGGCTGACGGCCTGGCGGGCGTCTGCGCGGGTGGCCACGGTGACGCGGCCGACCAGGCCCTGATCCCAGGGCGAGCGGACTTCGAGCGCATCGCCGTCAATCCATTCCTTGCCGCAAAGCAGAAAGCCGGTTTGCGCGCCGGGGCGCATTTTCATGGTGAGGCGCTCCTGTGGGTTGGTCCCGCTCCTTATGGTACAAGGCGAGGGCGGAG
>DATKTQ010000186.1:0-5240 GCA_035531055.1 Occallatibacter sp.
GTGCCCGTCGCCTACTCCTGGGTCGCGGCCTGCTTCCTTCCCATCCTCACCTCTGACATCATTCAGGACGCATGGGTCGTCGCCGTCCTCGCTGCGCTTGCGCTCGCGCTCTTTGAACTCGGCCGCCATTTCCGCGCCGGCTTCCTCCGCTGGCAGGGGTACTCCCTCGCCGCCCTCGCCTTCGCCGTTTACTTCGTGGACGATCTCTCCCGCGACAGCAGCCCCATCAATCCCGCCTCCCACTTCAGCCTCGTCCACTCCGCCCTGCTTGAGGTCTGCATCCTCGCCGTCCTAGGTTTCTGGCTTGCGGAACGCACCCGCGCCCAAAACGACCCCACGATTCTCTTCGAGCGCTACATCACGCACCTCGCGGCCGCCCTTGCCACGTTTGCCATCCTCGCCTGGTTCGCAGTCCGCTTCCCGTCAAATTGGGTGCCGATCCCCGGCGCGGCCCTGTGGGTCACACCCATCTGGGCCGTCATCGCCACCGCGATTCTCGCGCTCGCTCTCCTATTAGGCCGCCGCGCCCTCAGTGCGCAGGCCATCGCCGTCGCCGTCCTCGTGCTCTTCCGCGGCCTCGTCGTCGACCTCCCCGGCGCGACGTCCGCAACCTTCTGGCACGGCCCGCTCTTCCACCTCGGCATGGCCTCGCTTGTGCTGCTTGCCGCGCTGCCCTTCGCCTTCCGCATCCGCGCGGCCGCGACTCCTCAAAGCAGGAGCAGCATTCCCATCTCCAACTCGCTCCACGCCGCGCTCAGCCGCCCGGAACAGTGGTTCTTCTTCGTACCCTTCGCCCTCATGGTCATTGCCCTGGCCGCTAAACTCAGCTCCGGCCACATCACCATCGCATGGAGCCTCCTGGGTGTCGGCGTCTTCCTTTTCGCGCTCGCCCTCGGCCAGCGTAGTTACCGCCTCGCCGGCCTCGGCCTGCTTCTGGTCAGCGTCGTCAAAATCCTGCTCATGGACGTGTGGGCGCTCGATCCCTCAGACCGTTACACCACGCTCATCGTCCTCGGACTCGCCCTGCTCGCCGTCTCATTCCTTTACACTCGCTTCAGTTCCGTCATTCGCAAGTATCTTTAAAGGCGAAAAGCTACCATGTCCACCCTCTACAACCGCATCCAGGGCCGCAACCTTGACCGCCTCGCCGCGCTCAGTGACGGCATCTTCGCCGTCGCCATGACGCTGCTCGTCCTCGATCTCCACATCCCCTCCGCCACGCAGGTCCACACCGAGCACGGCTTCCTCGCCGCCCTCTGCGCCCTTGGCCCGCAGTGGGTCACCTACGCCATGAGCTTCCTCACCCTCGGCATCTTCTGGGCTGGCCAGCAAACCCAGCTCAACCACATAGACCACGGCACCCGCGACCTCACCTGGATCCACCTCGGCTTCCTCTTCACCATCACCCTCATGCCGCTCTCCACGCGCCTGCTCGCCGAGTTCATCACCTTCCGCACCGCGCTTCTCGTCTACTGGATCAACATCCTCGCACCCGGCGCAATGCTCTATTGGAGCTGGGCGCACGCCACTCGACAGAACCTCATTAAGTCCGACACGCCCGAGGAAATCCGCTCGAGCATCTGCCGCCGCATCCTCATCGCGCAGTCGCTTTACGCCGCCGGAGCCGCCCTCTGCCTCATCCACACAGGTCTCAGCATCGCCGCCATCGTCCTCGTCCAGCTCAACTACGCCATCGCTCCGCGCATGTGGTGGCGAAAAAGCTGATGGGATCGAATCGGAAAGTCAGCACTGCTCCGAGTGCACCCTTCATGGTAGATTTGCGCAATGGAATTCAGCTACCGCATCACTGAAGCGGACTACGTGAGCGCGTGGAGACTCCGGTGTAAAGCTGCTTCGCCATCCTCGATTCTCAAAACCATCTTGTTTTGGATCTTCATCCTTTTCTGCCTCGTTTTACTTTGGATGGTTCTATTGCAGGACGCGCGATCACCAACGGACTCCTCGTTCCCCTCTTCGGTTGGATCCTGGGGAAATCCGTTCCCTCTGGTCGTGTCGGTCGCTCTTGTGATCTTTCTTCGCTTTGCGTACTACGCACCGAGGCAAGTACGGGGGCTTTATAAGAAAGACCCTGTCATGCACGGCCAATTCACCGTGAACATTACACCGGATTTCATATCGATGCGGAGCACGGCAGGATTCTCGGCCCAGTCCGCGTGGAGCATTCTGGATTTCTGGCGTGAAGGCAAGGACTTGCTTCTGGTGGTCTTTCACTCAGGCGCGTATTACACAATCAGCCTAGCCGGTCTTTCCGAGCCACAACGCACGGAACTCCGCTCCATTCTCGCCGCCGCTCTTCCCAAAAAGTAGCCAACGCTTCACGCCCTATCCGCCCGGGTAACCTCTCCATCGCTTCCGCAGTCTAACGCTCTTGCAAGGGGCAACCGCGCATGCTGGCCGCCAGAGAGGTCTTATGCTTACTTTATTTGTGGATGCATTGGCGCTCATGCGCTTCGGTGGAACCCGGATCCTGCGCGGAGACAGGCGCGACGAAGGCTTCGTCTGGCTGCTCACCGGCGTCGCCCTCTTTGGCACCCTGGTCTGGGCGTTTCCGCGCGTCGTCAAAGGGCGCAAGCCGAAACAAATCGCCGCCGTCCCCTAACGTGCTACTTTTTTCGCGCCCGCCAAAACGAACTCACGCTCAGGTACAGGAAGGTGAGCGCCATCGCGCCGGAGGCCACAAACTTCCAGTGGTCCTCTCCCTGCAGCGCGCTCGTGTGCATCTGCCACATTGCGCGAATAAACACCAGCACGAAAAGAAAAAAGAAAAGCCCCGTCACCTCGAGCCAAACAATGCCGCCCACCCTTGAAAAAGGCCGCAGAAAGCCGCCCACACCCCGCGCCAGCCGCTTGCCCACAGGGGCCTGCGCTGGCCCACGGCGGGCCGCGCCAGCTGCCGGGCCTGCCTGCGTGCTGCCGCTCAGCCGCTGGCCTGCCATGCGCCCCGCCACGCGCAATCCTGTCCCCAGCACTCGACCAATGGTCTTAGGTTTCATTTCGATATGATGGTAGCAGCGGCGGTCACAGCCCTGCTTTGCACAACTTCTTGGGCAGCCCGCATTTGCCCACGGCGCTCCGTGGCAGTAAGGTAGATGAAACTCAAGCTGCTCCCGGCACGTCCGGCCGGGGGCTGCCTCCGGAGGATCCCCGTGACGACTCGATTGCGCGAACTCATCCAGCTACTCGGCGAAGCCATCCATGAGTCGGTCATTGAGAGCGAGCAGATTGCCGGGGTAGTCCAGGACATCCGCAAGCACGGCTTTGACGTCCTGCTCATGCTCGAGGCCACCATCGGTCTCAATGAGGTCAATGCGGAATCAGAGGAAGGCGACGCCTCTGCGGAAGCCCCAGCCGAAGGCGGCGCATTCACGCCCAACGATCTCCACTTCCTCCGCTCCCTGCGCATCTCCGTTGAGGGCGAAGAAGGCGAAGGCGGCGAGTACGGGGGCGAGGGTCGAATCGAGCCGCCCCAGGAGGGCTAAGCTTTTCCTGTTCAGCTGCGCCAGTGCAGTTCCACCGGCCCGTCCATCGGGTGCTTGCCTGTCCCGTCCAGTCGCGCCTGCTTCAGCGCAAAGTACCACTTCGCCGGCTTGTCCGCGTCGTCAATCAGCATCAGGCTCGGGTTATGCTTCAGCCCCTCCGCCTGCTGAATCATCGTCACCTGGTCCTGCCGCACAAACTTCGCGCCAAAAAACTTTGCAATCGGCGTCACCAGCGGCACGCGGTAAAACACGTTCCACGCCGCCACCACGTCAATGCGGCACGTCGAGCCCGTCACCGGCGTCACCGTCGTCAGGCTGCTGAACCACTTTTTCCCGCAGCGGATCGTCTCTGTTCGACGGTTCGGCAGCACAAAATCGATGGTCGTCTCCACCGGCTCGCCATACACGCCCAGCAGCTTGTACGGCGCAGAGTTGCCGCTCGGCGCATGTGCGCTCATGCGGAACCCTTCTGGAATTGGCTCAAATTTTTTCGTCTTCTCGCGAATGCTTGCCCGGCTGCGCCACCACCACGCCTGGTGCACAAACGGCCCATGCGCCGGGTCCATCAGGCCGATGATGCCGTGGTCCACGTTGCATGGCAGCTCTGCCATCAAATGTGCCGTGCGATACTTTGGCCCAAATTTCTTCAGCTCTGGAACCGGCCTCTCGGCACTTCCGCTCTTCTTGCCGCTGCCCGGGCCCGGCACATACACCCACGCATGCCCGTCGCGCTCCTTGCATGGGAACGCCGTCGCAAAAATCCGCGTCGCGTCCAGGTGGTCGTGCGTCGTCAGTGAGGGGATCAGCTCGCATCGCCCGCTGCACGGCTCAAACTCCCATCCGTGGTAGCGGCATGTCACGCGGTTGCCGTCAAACCAGCCCTCACTCAGCGGAATTCCGCGATGCGGGCAGCTGTCGCGCATCGCAAACACACGCCCGTCCGCCCGCCGCCCCAGCACCAGCGGAATCCCCAGCAGCATCGCCGTCGCCAGCTTGCCCCCGCGCAGCTTCTCCGTCCGCAGCGCCGGATACCAGTCGTCAAAAATCAGCGTGGCCGTCGGCCCGCCAAAACTCGGACCTCCAAAACTCGTACCCGGTATCGGCGCGCCCGCCTCGTTCGTCGTCACTTGCGGCATTTGGCACTCACCATAGCATCCCGGCTCGCGCCCGTGCCAGCTCCGCCGCCGCTCATGCTCCCGTCTCCGTGTGCCGCGTCAGCTTGCCCGCCTTCACCTCAAACCGCTCTCCGCGCCACACAATCGTGTTCCCCGCAAACCCCGCCGCCCACAGCCCCATCGCCACCACATCCCGCAGCGGCAGCAGCAACAGGTTCGGCAGCACCGCGTGGTCGCCCAGCACTTCCGCTCCCACCATCATGGCCTGCGTCAGCCGCAGAAAAAAGCTCAGCCCCAGCAGCCACACGCTCACCGGGCTCAGCCCGCTCGCCACCACATTCACCAGCGCCCAGCCCAGCCCGTGCGTAAACACCAGCCCCACGTAGCCCGCCGGCCGCGCATCTCGCACCGTCCGCAGCCAGCGCAACTGGTGATCGGCAAATCCGCGCCAGCCGTAGGCCGGCACGCCGGTCTCCACCACCTCCGCGCACAGCGCCACGTCGTAGCCCGCCTGCGCCACGCGCGCGCCCAGCTCGTAGTCGTCCGCCAGATAATCCACCAGCGCGGCAAAGCCGCCAATCTTTTCCAGCGCCTCGCGCCGCACCGCCAGCGTCGATCCAAGCCC
>DATKTQ010000187.1:0-13366 GCA_035531055.1 Occallatibacter sp.
CTAAAAAATCTCATTTTGCACTACTTTTGGTGCAAACTGTAAGTCATTGCAAAGGATTGACTTACCGGAATGGCTTGACTCCCCCTTCAATTTTCCTGTGGAAAATGCCCGTGACACTCTTGCCAACACTTGAGGTTACTAGTGTCGAACTAGTAAAATGGGGGGTATGCAAATCAGACGAAACGCAAGCAACGTGAACCCTGGTATGCCCGTGCCGTTCTGGCTTCTGGTGGCGGGTACCTGTGTTGCGCTGGCACTTGCGGCCCTGACGTTTACGACGGGGACCGTGCAGGCGTATGCGCTTCTGTCGGTGCCGACGGCAACGGCGCCGGCGAGTGGGGTGACAAGCCCGACGCCTGCGCTGGCCCAGCCAGACAAGACGAAGGACGTGGTGCCGGGGGCGGAGCTTCGCGGCGTAGCCTCCTGGTATGGCCCGCACTTTGACGGGCGGACCACGGCGAGTGGGGAACGCTTTGACATGTACGGCTTGACGGCCGCGCAGTCGACGCTACCCTTTGGAACGAAGGTGCGGGTGGTGAACACGGCCAACCACAAGTCGGTGGTGGTTCGGATTACGGATCGCGGCTACCTGCCGCACAAGCGGGTTCTTGACCTTTCGTATGGAGCAGCGAAGAAGCTGGCCATGACGAAGGTGGGACTGGCGCAGGTGAAGATTGAGGTGCTGCAACTGGGCGAGGCGCACGGCACTCGCTAAACGACGCCGGGGCAGAGGCCCCGCAGACTTTTGAGAAAGGGAAACGACGACGGCCAGCCTGAAGAGGGCTGGCCGGTGGCGTTTTGGGGCGGGGTTAGTCGGTTTCGGGGCGCTTGAAGGGTTTCTGGAGGAGGAGGCGGGCCTCGTTGACGGCGCCCTGGGTGTTGTCGTTGGTTTGGATTGCGAGGCGGTACTCGTTGACGGCGCGGTCGCGCTGGCCGGTGATGTCAAAGATTTTGCCGATCTGGATGTGGCTCCAGACCTCGGTCCAGGCGGGCTCGTCGTCGCCGCGGAGGGCGTCGCGGTAGGCGTTGACGCTGGCCTGGTAGTTGCGCTGGGAGAAGAGGACTTCGCCGATGCGGTAGTTGGCGAGTGAGCTTTGGGGGTTGGCGGCAAGGGCTTTCTGGTACTCGCCGAGTGCGCCGATGAGGTCCCCCTGGGCGACGAGCTGCTGGCCTTTGAGGATGGCGACGCGGACTTTGAGTTCAGGGCTGGTTTTGAGGACCCAGTCGCCGGGGTCGATGCTGATGCGGCGGGGGCGTCCGAAGGTGTCGATGACGAACTGGGAGTCGGTGCCGACGACGTCGATTTTCTGGTTGACGGTTTTGCCGTCGGTTTCGACGCGGATGTCGACGGGCATGCGGAAGAGGTCGAGGTCCTGGGTGATGTCGCCGATGGTGCGGAAGCCCTTGTTGTTGCCGAGGCGGTAGACGGAGTACTTGTTGACGAAGGCGGGCGCGCCGGTGCCGTCGACCCACTGGGCGAAGAAGGGCGTGAGCTGCTGCTGGCTCTGCTCCTCGGCGACTTTTTCGAGGTCGCTGGTGCGGATGGAGCCGTCGGTGAACTGGCTGAGCGTGCCCTTGAGGGTGGCTAGGAAGGCCTTGTCTCCGATTTCGCCGCGGAGCATGTGGAAGATCATGGCGCCTTTTTCCAGGGTCATGGACTGGAACTGCGGGGAGAAGGGGGCGAGGCGGGCGGCGCTGGAGAGGGGAATGGTGTCGTACGCGAGGGCACCGGCGGAGACGTCTTCGAGGGCGGACTTGAGGGCGTTTTCACCGCTTTCGTCCTCAAGGTACATGAGCTCGCCGTAGCGGGACATGCCGTTGGTGATCCAGGCGTCATTGAGGGAGCGAGGGCTGACCTCGAGGCCCCACCACTGGTGGGCGATGGTGTTGGCGAGGAGTCGGACGCCGGCTTTGTCCCCGACGTGGGAGCCCATGATGGCGGCCAGTTCCGGAGCATAGGCGGCGGGAAGGGTGTCATCGGGCAGCTCGACGACGTTGAGGTGGGTGGTTTCGGCCTGGCCGAAGTCCTCGGTGAAGAAGTCGTACTCGCTTGCGGCGGTTTGGGCGAGCTGGTTGCCGTTGGCCTGGTGGCTGACGGTGAGGTAAACCTTGACGTTGCCGGGCCCGGCGGTAAAGGGCCCGAGGTAGCGGCCGGCGATGACGGTTCCGGGGAAGCCGGGGCGGGTCCACTTGAAGTCGAACTGGTCTCCGGGCTTGCCGCTGGCGAGGGTGACGGGGTGGGAGACGCCGGTGCCGCCGCTTGCGAAGACTTTCATGCCCTGGGGCACGCGGATGTGCATTTCCGCGGTGAAGCGATCTGTCATGAAGCCGGTGGTGGGGAACCAGTGGGCGGGGTAAAGCAGGTAGGTGATGGGCTCCTGGATGGCGGCGAGCTTGAGTCCTTCGACGGGTCCGTCCTCGTTGCCGGTGAGGGTGCCTTCATAGACGAAGGTCCAGATTGCGGGTTTGTCGGAGGCGAAGGGGGTGTTGGGCGTGATGCGGATGGAGCCGTCGGCGAGTCGCTCACCGGTGAGGAGCTTGCCGGAGTCGTCGGTGATGCTGGTGATTTTGAGGGCGGGATGGAAGCCGAAGGTGACTTCGTCCGCGGCGGCCGGGGCGGTGAAGGTGACGACGGCTTTGGCGGCGATGTGGTGGGTGGCGGTGTCCAGCTCGGCGTCAATGACGTAGCCGGAGACTTTTGGAGCGGGGCGGCCGGGAAACTGGGCGGCGAGGGGCGCGGCGAGGGGAACAGCGAGGCCGAGGGCCGCGGTGCCGAGCGCGGAGAGAAAGCGTAGCCTGGGAGATTTGCCGGGGAAAAGTCGCGGTCTCGAAACCATAGCAGTCATCATCGCACGCATAGAGAGGTTCGCAGACTCCTTCCTGGAAATGCAAGCCGCTGAGCCGGGGCAGCACCGCATGTTGCCGCTGGCCAAGACGGCCAGTGCGGCACGCAAACGGCGAAATCAGGATGACACAGATTCGGGGAGCGAGGAATCCTGGGCGAGGTGGCGGAGGGTGATGGCCGCCACGCGCTCGATGGCGCCGTAAGCCGTGGTTCCTGGCTCGTCTGAACCGGTGCTCAGCTGATCGCGGATGCTCCTGAGCTCCTGCATCATGGACTGGCGGACGGGTCCATCGGGTAGCAGGAGGGCGAGCTGGCGGACGATATTCGTTGCGACGAAGTCGCTCTGGATGAGTTCGGGGACGACGCGGCGGCCGGCGATGAGGTTGGGCATGGCGACGTGGGGAACTTTGACGATGCGGCGTGCGATGGCATAAGTGAGCGGGGAGACGCGGTAGACGACGACGAAGGGGTTGCCGATGAGGGCGGCCTCCACGGTGGCGGTGCCGCTGGCGACGATGGAGGCGCGGGCGTGGTGGAGGGCGGCGCGGGCATCGCGGGTGAAGCGGACGGGCAGGTCCGGGCCATGCTCACGGACGAGGGCCTGCACGGCGTCGCATTGGGCCTGGCCAAGGGTGGGGGCGAGAGGCAGGACGAACTGGAAGCGGGCGCGGGGCGACTCGGCGGGCCGAGCGAGGAGGGTGAGGATGCGTGCGGCGGCGAGCATCTCGGGGAGGTTGGCGCGGATTTCCTTTTCACGGCTGCCGGGGAGGAGGCCAATCCAGGTGGCGTCGGGGTCGAGGTCGTGTTGCTGGGCGAAATCGGCGCGGGAGATGGAGGGCAAGGGCAGGTCGGCGAGGGGATGGCCGACGAACTGTGCGACGACGCCATGGCGATGGTAGAACTCCTGCTCGAAGGGGAAGATGACGAGCATCTGGCGAATGTATTTCTGGACGAGCTTGATGCGGTGTTTTTTCCAGGCCCAGAGCTGGGGGCTGACGAAGAAGATGACGGGGATGCCGAGGGCGTGGAGCTGTTTGGCGAGGCGGAAGTGGATGTCAGGGAAGTCAATGAGCACGGCGACGGCGGGACGGCGGGCGCGGATGGCGGCTTTGAGCTTGCGGAATTCGCCATAGATGCGCGGGAGGTGGCGCACGACCTCAGTGATGCCCATGACGGCCATGTCTTCAGAGCGGACGACGTTTTCAAGGCCGGCTGCCGCCATGCGGGGGCCGCCCATGCCGAAGAATTCGGCGGACTGGCCGGTGGCGGCGAGGTGGCGCTGGAGAGATTCGACGAGGAGGGCGCCGTAGTGCTCACCGCTGGCCTCGCCGGCGGAAACGAAGATGCTGACGGGATGTGACATGGTGGCCCCCCGGCCCGATAGACACCGCAAACAGGATAACGACCGAGGCGATGGACGCGCACGGAGGGCGGGTTGGGCTGCCGGTGCGCGGATTCAGATTTTTGAGGAAGACTGGCGTCAGTATAGAACGGCGGCGGCGAGGAGCAGGACGGCAGCGGCGAGGATGAGGACGACGTTGACGTTGACGGAAAGGGTGCGGGCGCCGAGGCGGAGGCGCGCGGGCGGGATGCCGCCGGGGTCATGGAGAGTGCCGCGGTAAAGCGGACGGGCGAAGATGGCGAGCAGGAAGGCGGCGACGGGCGCGGCGGTGAGCAGGAGGGCGAGGTGGAACCGCAAAGACGCAGCGGGAGCGGGCCACCAGAGGAGGGCGAGCGTGGCGGCGGCGGTGAAGAGCTGGGCGAAGTTTTGAGCGACGAGGTGGAAGCGGGCGTGGCCGGGCCAGAGGGGGTGGGTGGCGTGGGTCCGGTTGAGGTCAATGAAGAGGGGCGCGACGCCCTGGCCGGCGGCGAGGGCGGTGAGCAGCGCGCGGGCTAAGAGAGGCGCGGACACTGAAGAAAGTGTAATTGAGGGGTGGAAGCCGGCGGTGGTGATGGGGCTGGATGCTCCGCATCGGAGCGGGGAGGGATGATTTTCGTCGGGGGGCTTTGCTTGAGGAGTCCGAGGGTTTGGGCAGGGCGAAGATTTTTCGGGCAAGGATTCGGGCAGGGATTCGGGCAAGGCGCGGACTTTTTGCGCAGGGTTAGAATTTCGGACGGATTTGCCGCTGTCGTTGGCCGGTGATTCACCAACGATTCCTGCCGGAACAGATGAATCAGCAGAAATCGCAGAAGCTGAGCTGGGCTCCTGACGGCACCGTTCGTGAGATTCTCTCCTCACAGTTTGTGGCAAGCCTGCTTCCGAGCCTCTTTGGGACAAGATCCAGGCTCGTGACAGAATCCATAGATTCTGGCAGATTGGGACTCGCGCCTGGATCGATCACGGGTGTCGGACCCATGTCGCACCACCGATGCAGAGTGTTTGATTGACCCTGACCACGGGTCTGGTTATACTCCGAGGCGCCGACGAATGTCTCCCTCCCCGCGCCAGTCGGCTTTCCTTGAGCCGTTCCCAATCAGGAGGTGCCTTATGCGCATGGTTCAGGTTCAGAAGTTGACAATTCTGGCGTGTGTTCTGGCCATGCCAGCCGTCCTTTTCGCAGACTTCAGTTACGAGCAGACTACCCAGATTACGGGCGGCTCGATTCTCAGTGTGCTCAAAATGGCCGGCGCCTTAAGCAAACAGGCTCGCAAAGCGGGTGAGCCTATTGTCTCGACCGTCTATTTCAAAGGCAACCGCATGGCCAATGTTTCCCCCGACAGCATCGAGATCATCGACCTCGACAATGAAACGATCACGAACATCGATACCGTCAAGCGGAACTACACCGTCGTCACTTTTCAGCAGATGAAGGAGCAGATGGCGAAGGCCCAGCAGGAGATGGCAAAGAAGCGGGCCGAGCATTCCGCGGACACAGCCGCCCCCAATTCCAACGCAGACGATGTCAAGATGAGCTTTGACGTTCACGTGCGCAAGACCGGCGCGGAGAAGCAGGTCAGCGGCCTTGCAACGAGTGAGGCCATATTGACGATGGTGATGAACGCCACCGACGAGAAAACGAAGGAGACTGGGACGATGGCCATCACCAACGACATGTGGCTCGTGCCAGAAATTCCCGACTACACACAGGTGCGCGATTTCTACATGCGCATGGCCTCGAAAATGGGGATGACTAGCGGAGGCGAATTGGACCTGAGCAAGATTCTTGCCCAGAACCCAGGCGCCAGTCAGGCCCTGAAAGATATGGGCAAAGAGATGCAGAAGATCAAGGGAGTGCCGGTAATGCAGGTGATGCGCATGGGTACTACCACCAATGGACAGCCATTGCCCGCGGCCTCTGAGGCTCCTCTGCCCGTCAACTCCTCACCAGCCATGCCCAGTGGAGGCGAAATAGCCAAGCAGAGCGCGGCGTCCGCGCTGACCAGCCATTTTGGCCTGGGTGGCTTCGGCGGCTTCGGCCACAAGAAAAAGAGCGCTTCGCCGCCGGTTGAACAGGATTCCAATACGTCCGGGCCCACAATCGCGATTCTTATGGAGTCTCAGACCACTTCGTCCAACTTCTCTTCGGCCCCGATTGACGCATCCCACTTCGAGGTGCCGGCAGATTACAAACAAATCCAAACTCGAATGGATAAAGAAGAGTAGTTCGCAGAGAAGTTGCCTGGATTATCAGGCAGCCAATCCCATGTTGATCGCTGGATTGGACGGCGAGCGAAAAGCCTGGGCGATAGGCTTGTAGCCCGATAACCGGCCAGCCGCTAGCGGTTGCGGCGCTATTCTCTGTGCACCGTGGCCACGGCGCCTGCAGCCTCGGCGTCCTCAATGACGGGCGTTCTTTGCAGTTCCAGTAGATCGCCCCACATTGCCGAAAGCTCAGCCACTCCTGCAGCCTCTCCTTCAACGACGCGCCATCCGTAAAAGGACCGGGGTATTTGCCAGCGCCCAATGGATATGACCCCTGCGGCGAAGTGTTGTCGAAGTTGAAATTTCCGGGAGGGCCACAATGCACCCGCGCAGGACAATTCCGAGATTCTTCTGCTAACCGGATCATCCTGCGTGATACCCTCTCCCAATCAGGTGACGTCTCCCCGGAGGAACCCAGAGAAACATAGCTAAACGGGCCCGGTGTGTGGTTCTGCCAGTTTTCTGCCCTCGTCACAACTGGTGTTATCTCCTTGTCAAAATGGGGTCTCGCCAGGGGGCGAATCTCGAGAAAGCACGTGCCATTGGAAAGTGCCGCTGGACAAGTGCGAGGTAGAAGCTCTCTTCGAGGGCACCATGTTGCCGCAGTGACACTCGGCAATGCGCTTGAGTTCTACGACTTTCTAACCTACGCATTCTTCGCGATTCAAATCGGCCACGCGTTCTTTCCAACCCAGAGCGCTTACGGCAGCCTGATGCTGTCGCTGGCAACGTTCGGAGCCGGCTTCGCCACCCGTCCCATTGGCGCCCTCGTCATTGGCAATTATGCAGACCGCGTGGGACGCCGGCCGGCCATGATCCTATGCTTCGTGCTCATCGGCTGCGCGATGGTTGGCATTGCGCTCACTCCCACGTACGCCATGATCGGCATCGCCGCGCCCATTCTGGCCGTGGTTGCCCGCTTGTTGCAGGGCTTCTCGCTCGGCGGGGAAATCGGCTCCAACACGGCCTACCTGATGGAAGCTGCGCCGGTGCACAAGCGGGGCTGGACCGTCTCCATGCAGAGTGCCAGCCAATATCTGGCACTCCTCACTGGAGGATTGGTAGGCGTTCTTCTCACGGCGGTGATGCCCGCCCACGCGCTCGATGCCTATGGTTGGCGCATTGCGTTTCTCCTCGGCGCAGCTGTGGTGCCCTTCGGCTTGTGGCTGCGCACCAACCTTCCTGAGACGCTTCATGAGCCCGAGCCGGTGACTGTTGCGCCGGTCTCCACGGAATCGCGCCTGCGACAGGCAGGTAAGCATTGGCGCGTGATGGTGCTGGCGATTGTTGCGCTCGGCTCCAACACCATTGCCAATTACATCTTCACTTACGTCGTCACCTATGCGCAGGCAACGTTGCATCTGCCTGCCCGGGCCGGCTTCATCGCGGAAGCCGCAGGCAACATCCTTGCGATTGCTGCCACGCTGTGGGGCGGCTGGCTGTCCGACAAGTATGGCCGCCGACTGGTCAATGTCTGGGGGAATTTTGTCTTCCTCTTGATGATCTACCCCGTCTTCGCGTGGATTGTTGCCGCACGCTCTTCGTTTGCGCTCATCGCCGGCATGACCCTATTGACCGCGACCAGCAGTTTGATTTGGGGCTCGTTTTATGCCGGGCTGGCTGAGAGCCTGCCCAAAACCATTCGCGGCAGTGGCTTCGGCACTCTCTATTCCTTTTCCATCGCCACCTTTGGCGGCACCACACAATTGGTCGTCACCTGGCTCATCCACGTCACCGGCAGCGCCATGGCCCCGGCCTGGTATCTGCTTGGCGCAGCAGCCGCCGGCCAGATTGCGCTGATGCTGATGGTGGAGAGCGCACCGGCGCGAACTCAACGCGCGCTCGAACTGGCCTCCGTTTCTTCGAGCTAATCGTGCATCCTCGGTGAGTTGCTGGTCGTGCCCGTATCACCGGCTATTCGGCAATTGCTTCTTCCTCCACATTTGCCCACGCCACTCTCCTGCGGATGGGGGATACAGCCTGGTGCATGGCTGCTTAATGGATGGCGCCGCTGGGTCCCTCGCCGGGTTTGTTGTTGCTGAGCATGAAGGCGAGGAAGACGAGGACGACGGACATCCAGGAGAGCTCCATGTAGACGTCCTGGAAGCCCTGCATGGCGGCCTGCTGGTTGAGCTGGGCGTAAATGGCTCCGAGGGCGATGCCGTGACCGTTGCCAGCGCCGAACTTGCTGTCGAAGTAGCCGGTGAGGGCATTGAGGTGCAGCTGGAAGCCGATGCTGCCCGACTGCATGGCGCTCTGCAGGTGCTGCTGGTGCCAGAGGGAACGGGTGGTGAGCTGGGCGTTGGTGACGGCGATGAGGATGGAGCCGCCGATGTTGCGGACGAAGTTGATGAGCCCGGCAACCTGGTTGCTGTCCTCCTTGGGCATGCCGACGTAGGCGGCATTGGTGATGGAGATGAAGCAGAAGGGCAGCGGGAGCATCTGAATGACGCGGAGCCAGGAGGCCTGGGCGAAGGTCATCTGGAGGTTGCTGACCTCGGCGGCGATGCGGAAGGTGACGGTGAACATGATGAAGCCAGTGACGGCGAGCCATCGGGCGGAGACCTTGCTGGTGGCGATGCCGGCCATGGGCATGACGATGACGAGGGCGATGCCGCCGGCGGTGAGTGCGAGTCCGGCGGTGGTGGCGTCATAGCCGAGGAGTTGCTGCAGGAACTCGGGCTGGAGGACGGTGTTGGCGTTGAGCACGCCGCCGACCAGCATCATGAGGAAGCAACAGATGGCGAAGTTTTTAAAGCGGAAGATTTTCAGGTTGATGAGGGGATGTTTTTGTCGCCACTCCCAGACGACGAGGCTGATGATGCCGGCGACAAAGAGGAAGCAGCAGATGCGGATGAAGTTGGAATGGAACCAGTCGTTCTCCTCGCCCTTGTCGAGCATGATTTGGAGGGCGCCCATGCCGATGGTGAGGAAGGCGAGGCCGAGGTAGTCCATGTGGCGAAGGCGGGAGCGGTCGGCCTTGATCCACGGGGGATCTTCGACGAGGCGGTTGAGAAGGATGAAGGCGAGGATGCCGACGGGGATGTTAATGAAGAAGATCCAGCGCCAGGAGTAGTTGTCGGTAATCCATCCGCCGAGGGTGGGGCCGATGGAGGGTGCGAGGACGGCGACGATGCCGTAGAGGGCGAAGGCCTGACCGCGCTTTTGAGGCTCAAAGGAGTCGGCCATGATGGCCTGTGCCATGGGCTGCATGCCGCCGCCGCCGGCTCCCTGGATGATGCGGAAGATGAGCAGGGCGGTGAGGGAGGGCGCGGCGCCGCAGAGGAAGCTGGCAGCGGTGAAGATGAGAATGCAGAGGCCGAAGAAGTTGCGGCGTCCCAGAATACTGGAGGCCCATCCGCCGAGGGGCAGGACGATGGCATTGGCGACGAGATAACTGGTGAGGACCCAGGTGGCCTGGTTGGGGCTGGCGCCGAGGGAGCCTGCTATGTGCTCGAGGGCGACGTTGGCGATGGAGGTATCGAGCACCTCCATGAAGGCGGCGATGGCGACGGTGGCAGCGATGAGCCAGGGGTTTACCCGTGGTTTCCAGTTGGCATGGACGTCGGCGTTGGGATTGACGACAGTTCTAGCGCCGGCGGCCGGGCTGGCCGGAGATGGGGATTGCGGACTGGACAAAGACGATGCTCCTTGAGCTGATGCCTGGCGGAAGCTGTTTGAATACTGAGGCTTACCGGGATGGTTGAGAACCCGGAGCCCGGCTTGGCCGTGGGTTCAGGCCGGTGCCGGAAAATGCTGTACTGGAAATAGATGACGGAGGCGACGGCCGGGGTTCATGGATTGATGGGATGGGGCGAGAGCGGCGAGGAGGAATCGGGGGCGGTTCGCCAGCCGAAGAGGGCGATGCTGAGGGCTACGAGCTGCGTGAAGACGATGAATGCGACGCAGGCGGGCCACTTGCCGATGGCCCAGAAGATGCCGGGGACGACGCCGGCGGCGGTTCCGCCGAGGTAATAGCAGGTGATGTAGAGGCCGGCGGCGGTGACGCGGGCGCCGGCGGGTGCGGCGTGGCGGAGGTTGGAGCTGTTGACGGTTTGAGCGATGAAGACGCCGGAGCAGAGCAGAGCGAGGCCGGCGATGACGACGGGCAGCGAGGGTGCGAGGGTGAGCAGGACGCCGCAGACGGCGATGCCGATGGCTCCGGTGATGCCGGCGCGGAGACCGACGCGGGTGATGATGTATCCGCCGAGGGGGGTGACGACGAGTCCGATGAGGTAAACGAAGAACAGCGAACTGAGGGCGGTGGTGGAGAGGCGGAAGGGCGCGGCGGCGAGGCGGAAGGTGATCCAGGTGAAGACGCCGACGAGCGAGAAGAGGCTGTTGAAACCAACGGCGAAGGTGGTGACGAGGCTGCGGCGGCGGAAGAGGGCCTGCACCTGATAAGGGAAGGCGGGGAGCTTGCCGGCATTGGCCTGGGATGCGCCGCGGGGCCGGCCGCGGGGCAGCCAGGCTGCGACGGCGGAAGCGCCGATGAGCGCGGCGACGCCGAGGACGACGAAGCTGACGCGCCAGGAGTAGCGGTCTGCGAGAATGCCGGCGAGGATGCGGCCAGTGAAGCCGCCGAGTGCGGTTCCGCTGACGTAAAAGCTCATGATGAGGGGAATCTTTTGCGGTGGCCACTCCTCGCCGACGTACGTGATGAGGACGGCGATGACGCCGGGGACGGTGACGCCCTGCAGGAATCGCCAGAAGATGAGCTGGGCGAGCGAGGTGGAGGTGGCGGCGAGCAGGGTGGGCAGGGAGATGCCGAGGAGCGAGGAGACGATGACGTGCTTGCGAGGAAGCCGCTCAGTGAGCGCGCCGAAGACGGGGGCGGAGAGGGCGACGCCGGCGGTGGCGGCGGAGACGGTCATGCCGACGCCGGTTTTGGAGGCGTGGAAGATGCCGGCGAGCATGGGCAGCAGCGGCTGGGTGCAGTAGAGCTCAAGAAAGGCGCAGACGCCGCAGAGGGCAACGGCCGCGACGGCGCGGCGGCTGGGCGCGGCGGGATCGGATTGGAGCTGCGCGGTCAAGGATTCAGGATACGGCAGAAGGGGTGGCGGGACGGGCGCATGTGCCGCAAAGCGATATAAGCTATGCAATACATGCAATCCACTTCCCCAAAGGCGCAGCGGCGCGGCATGGAGGCGTTTGCCTCACGAGACTTTCGGCTGTATCAACTGGCGCGCGTGGCGGTGATTCTGGGAGCCGAGGCGCAGGCAGTGGCGGTTGCGTGGCAGGTGTACTCGATTACGCACCGGCCGCTGGACCTGGGGTTCACGGGGCTGGCGCTGTTTCTGCCGGGGCTGCTGTTTCTGCTGCCGGCGGGACACGTGGCGGACCGCTTTGACCGGCGGCACGTGATCCTGGCGTGCTACACGCTGCAGGTGTTCTGCACGCTGACGCTGATCCGGTTTGCGTATGGCGGGATGCACCGCGTGCTGCCGATTTATGCGGTGCTGTTTTTTGTTGGGACAGGACGCGCGTTTTCCGGGCCGGCGAGCAGTGCCTTGGTGCCGCACCTGGTTCCGGAAGAGCATTTTGTGAACGCGGTGACGTGGGGCGGCGCGATTTTCCAGATGGCGAATTTTACGGGGCCGGCGATGGGCGGGCTGCTCTACACGCTGCCGCTGGCGCAGGGATGGATGGAGAATCATCTGGCCGGCGCGGGAATCGTGTTCGTGTTCACGCTGGTGACGCTGGTGTGGTTCCTGGTGCTGGTGAGCAGCCTTACGGTGCGGCTGGGTCGGATGGAGCATCGGGCGGCGTCGCTGGACGTGGTGCTGGCGGGGTTCAAGTATGTGTGGCGGATGCCGCTGCTGCTGGGGGCGCTGTCGCTGGACCTGTTTGTGGTGCTGCTGGGCGGCGCGGTGGCGCTGATGCCGATTTTTGCGAGCGACATTCTGCGCACGGGGCCGCGGGGGCTGGGCCTGCTGCGGGCGGCGCCGGCGGTGGGCGCGCTGGTCACGTCGCTGTTTCTGGCGCGGTTTCCGATTGGGCGCAAGGCGGGGAAGCTGATGTTTATCGGGGTGGCGATTTTCGGGTTGGCGACGGCGATTTTCGGGCTATCGCGGAGCCTGTGGCTGAGCCTGGCGGCGCTGGCGATTGGCGGGGCGGCGGACATGATCAGCGTGATTATCCGGGGGTCTCTGCTGCAACTGGCGACGCCGCCGGAGATGCGCGGGCGGGTGAGTGCGGTGGGCGCACTGTTTATTGGCGCGTCCAATGAGCTGGGCGAGTTTGAGAGCGGGCTGACGGCGCAGTGGTGGGGCGCGGTGCGGGCAACGGTGGTGGGCGGCGTGGCGGCCCTGGCGGTGGCCGGGGCGTGGGCGGCGATGTTCCCGGACCTGCGGCGGGCTGATACGCTGACGTCGGAAGGCCTGCGCGGAGAGAAATGGACGAAGGAAACGGTGGACTGAAAGGAGAGTCGAAGGCGTGAAAGCGTGGAAGATTGTGGTGATTCCGACCCTGGTGACGCTGGGGATTGGTGCGCTGTATCTGCACTCGGTTTGGCAAGCGCGACAGAACCCCGGCACGGCGGCGAAGCAGGAAGAGGGCGACACGCTGAGCAAGGACCAGCTGGCGGTGATGCGGGCGTTTTTCCCGCAGCACTACGAAGATCTGCAGCGGCTGGAAGGTACGACGGTGTGGATGAAGAACGGCTACACGATGCCGTATTTCGAGTACCGGGGCGGGCGCGTGGACTTCCACAAGAAGATGGGACTGATTCCGCCCGGGCAGCGGCTGGACGTGAAAAAGATTGTGAAGGCGGCGGTGCCGGCGACGGTGGATGACGGAATTGAGCACGGGAGCCGACAGGCGTTTGTGGTGTTTGCGCTGCCGGGGGCGAAGGACCTGTTTGCGACGCCGGTGGGCAT
>DATKTQ010000188.1:0-2826 GCA_035531055.1 Occallatibacter sp.
CAAGGTGCTCGATCTCATCGGCGATCTCGCTCTTGCCGGACGCCGCATCGAAGGCCGCGTGGTGGCCGAGCGCGCAGGCCACGCCATGCACACCGCGCTCGTCTCTCGCCTCTTGAAAGATCGCTCCGCCTGGGAGTTCGCCCGCATCCCCATGCCTGCAGCCGAACCCGAGCCCGCCGGAACATCCCGCACCGCACTGCACAAGCCGGCCCTGCTCGGCGCATGAATCGGACGTTTCAACAGCGAGTCCATTCCATCCGAATCGCAACAACCTGCTGAAACTTCGCCCTTAAAACTTGCGCGACCACTCGCTGGGCCAGCGCTCGACGATTACCTTCTTGTCCGTAAAAAACTCCACGGCGTCGCGGCCCTGCGCGTGCATCACGCCGAAAAAGCTGCCCTTCCAGCCGGAAAAGGGAAAGTAGGCCATGGGCGCCGGAACGCCGATGTTGATGCCGACATTGCCCGTCGATACGGCATTGCGAAACTTCCGCGCTTCCACGCCGGAGGTGGTGAAGATGGAGCTGGCGTTGCCGTACGGGGAGCGGTCGATGATGCGGAGAGCTTCCTCCACCGAGGCCGCATGGACGACGGAGAGCACGGGGCCGAAGATCTCGGTTTCAAGCAGGGTGCTGTCCGCGGGCAGACCGTCCAGGACGGTGGGCCCCACGAACGAGCCGGTGGCAGAGGCCGCAAGGGCGCGTCCGTCCACGATGGGGCGGGCACCATCGGCTGCTCCCTGGGCAATGAGAGATAAGATGCGGTCGCGGCTGGTGGGCGTGATGACCGGGCCCATCTGGGTTTCCGGTTCCAGGCCGTCGCCCACGCGGAGCGAGGCGGCGGCGGCGGCGATGGCCTCTGGGAACCAGTGTTGCGCATCTCCCACGGCGACCGTGACGCTCACGGCGAGGCAGCGCTGACCGGCGCAGCCGAAGGCGGAGTCCGCGACAATGCGGGTGGTGGTCTCCTGGTCCGCATCCGGCAGCACGACGACATGATTTTTGGCGCCGCCCTGGCACTGGACGCGCTTGCCTGAGGCCGAGCCGCGGCTGTACACATAGCGGGCGATGGGCGTGGAGCCGACGAAGCTGACGGCGCGGACGGCCGGGTGGTCCAGCAGGGCATCCACCGTAGGCTTGCCGCCGTTCACCAGGTTGACGACGCCAGGGGGCAGCCCGGTTTGGGTGATGAGGTCCATAAGCAGTGCGGCGGAAAAGGGCACGCGGTCACTGGGCTTGAGGACGACGGTGTTGCCGCAGGCAATGGCATACGGCAGGAACCAGAGGGGAATCATGAGGGGAAAGTTGAAAGGCGTGATGATGGCGCAGACGCCGAGCGGCTGGCGCACCATGATCTCGTCAATGCCGGGCGCGACATTCTCGAGCGAGTAACCCTGCATGAGGATGGGAATGCCGCAGGCAACCTCGACGTTCTCAATGCCTCGGCGAAGCTCGCCGCGGGACTCCGCAAGGGTCTTCCCGTTTTCGATGGTGATGAGTCCGGCGAGGTCTTCAAAGTGCTCTTCGAGCAGGTTCTTGAGCTTGAAGAGAAACTGGACGCGGTCTCCGGGCGGAACGGCGCGCCAGGCGGGAAAGGCGGCGTGGGCGGCGCGGACGGCCGCATCCACATCGTCTGCCGATCCGGCAGGGGTCTGGCCGAGGGATTCCCCGGTGGCGGGATTGGCGAGCGGAAGGCCCGGGGAACTGGCAGGGGCAATCCAGCGGCCATAGACGAAGTTACGGACTTCGGACGAAGCGCGGGTCATCATAGGACTCCCAATGTACCGCAGGCCGGGGGGCGGCGCAGCAGAAAAGCGGACGGGCGGGTGGGTAAGGCCCGGAATGGAGTGGGGCAGCGGGTGTCGCGGAGCCTTCCCGCAGGCGGTGCTCTGCTATGTTGGATGCGCTTGCAGGTGCGAGGAAACGGCGGTTGCCAATCGATTGAGCCGGCAAGGGGACTTGGAGGAAACAAGGCAATGCGGATTCGAGAGATGGTCTGTGGGACGGCTTTCGCTGCTGTGCTAGGGACGGTTGTGCTGGGGACGGCGGTGCTGGCGGCGCAGGAGACAGCGCCAAAGCCAACGACGGCGGCCGAAGCGCCGAACAGCGACACAAGTTACATTGACGCGGCAGGTACGGCGCACGTGACCCGGGTGGTGCCAATCCCCGAAGATCTGAGTCCGCAGGCGCGGAAGTTCCTGAGCCGTCAAATTCCCGACGCTGGACCGCCGCAGACGCTGGCGCAGCGGCGCGCAGGGACGGATGCGTGGGCGGTGCGCGCAGCGGCGGCATGGAGCAAGCTCTGCCCAAATACGCTTGTGAACACGACGATTGCGGGCGTGCCGGTGCGGGAGGTGACGCCGGAAGGCATGCCGAAGGCCAACGAAGACAAGGTGCTGCTGAATCTGCACGGCGGCGGGTTTAACTCGGATTCAGGGTCCTATACGGAGACGATTCCGATCGCCGGCTACACAAGGATTCGGGTGGTGGCGGTGCTCTACCGCCTCGCACCGGAGCACCAATTTCCCGCGGCGGTGGAGGACTCGGTGGCGGTGTACAAGGCGCTGCTGAAGAAGTACAAGCCGGAGCACATTGTGATTTATGGGACGTCAGCCGGCGCGATTCTGACCGGCGAAGTGGCCGTGGAGCTGAAGAAAGAAGGGCTGCCAATGCCAGCGGCGCTGGGCATTTTCAGCGGCATGGGGGACTTTGCGCGGCCAGGCGATTCGCAAGCGATGTATGCGCTGCAGGGGCTCTCGGGCCACCTGGAGCCACCGAAGCCGGGCGCGCACGATCCGTTTTACGTGGGCACGACGGACCCGCGGAA
>DATKTQ010000189.1:0-5754 GCA_035531055.1 Occallatibacter sp.
TTCCTGGTATCTATCCGAGCCGATATGAACTCCAATTCAGGAGTAGTGTTGATCCCGGTTGCTAAGCCGAAAGAGATCCTTCTAGGAAAGGCGGCGGCGAAAGAGTCTGCCCGCCACGATCATGCTAACGACACCAATGACTGCGAGCGGCCAATATTGCGGCCAGAAGAGCGAGACTCCGCCACCTTCGAGAAAACTACCGCGCAGGACAACCAGGAAATATCGAAGTGGATCCAGTAGTGTGATGTACTGCACGATCTGCGGCATGTTGGCGATCGGTGTGGCAAAGCCGGAAAGAACAATGGCTGGCACCAAAAATAGGAAGACCCCGAGCAGCCCCTGCTGCTGGGTCACAGCCAAAGATGAGATCATCAGCCCGATACCAACGGTGGAGAGCAGAAAGAAAAAAAGGCCCAGATAGAGCGCGGCAATGCTGCCTGTGAACGGAACATGGAACCAGAAGACCGTAAACAGGACGATTACCGTGGCCTCCAGCGCGCCAATGAGAAACCCTGGAATGGCCTTGCCCAGAAGTATCTCTGCGGGGCGCATAGGCGTGACCAGAAGTTGATCGAAGGTCCCCATCTCGCGCTCCCGCGCCACCGACAGGCCCGTCGCCAACATACTCACCACAAGGGTAAGAAGACCCACGATGCCTGGAACGGTAAACCACTGGGAGTCGAGATTGGGATTGAACCAGGCCCGAACTACTACGATGGTGGAGGGTGGCACCCAGCCATTTTGAGTGATCTGCGCTCCATTAAAAGTTGTCACAATTGATTGCGCGTAGCCCGACGCCAAGCCCGCAGTATTGGAATTTCTTCCGTCCAGAATAAGCTGCACATGCGCGCTCCTTCCACTCTCCAGATCAGATGTAAAATTTGGGCCAATGTCCATTGCCATCAGCGCAGATTCCCCATCAATCGCCTGCTCCAGGGCATACTGGTCATGGACAACACCTACCAGACTAAAGCTGGGCGAACCGGCAAAGCGTGCGATAAGGTCCCGCGATAAGCGCCCCTGGTCCTGGTCATAGACCACAAAGGGAACATTCTTGAGGTCGTAGGTGGCGGCATAGCCAAAAACCACAAGCTGAATGAGTGGTGGGCCAATCAGGACGGCCCGGCTGGCAGCGTCCCTCAGCAAGGCCAGTAGTTCCTTGCGGGCAAGGGCCAGGACACGCTGGAGAACTTGTCGCATTAGTCCATCCTTTTGCGAAAGCGAAAGAGCGCAATGCCCAGGAAGAAGGCGCACAGAACGGCCATGCCAAGACAATTGCGCAGTATCACCGTCCATACATTCCCGGCTAGAAATGTACTTTGCAGAACCGCCACAAAGTAGCGAGCGGCAATGATGTAGGTCAGGTGCTGGATAGGTAGGGGCATGGAACGAATGTCGTAAAGGAAGCCGGAAAGTATGAATGCTGGCAGAAAGGTGGTGACAATGGCAACCATCGCCGCCACAAACTGGCTGCGGGCAAGAACGGAGATCAGCAGCCCCATACCCAGGGCCGTCAGCATAAACAACGCTGAGGTAGCGAAAAGAACCAAGAGCGACCCGCGCAACGGCACCGCAAACAAAAAGACGGCCATTGCCGTGGAGAGGACCATCCCGCCCATCCCCATCACGAAATACGGGACTAGTTTGCCGAGTAGTATCTCCGTCTTGCTGACCGGAGTGACCATAATGCCTTCCATGGTCCCCCGCTCCCATTCCCGCGAGACCACGAGGGCCGTGAGCAGCCCTCCAACGAGCGACATGATAATGGCGATAAGTCCGGGGACCAGATAGTCCCGGCTGCGCAGGGCGGGATTGAACCAGACCCGCGTTTCTGCTGCGACGGGCATATGCAGATGGCTGCCATGAAGGGTAGCCTCCTGCCTCAACCAAAGGAGCCATGTCCCGTTCAAATAATTCTCGATAGTCCGTGCATTGTTGGCATCGACCCCATTCACGATGAGATGGATGGGAGCACTGCCGGAACTGTACGACAATCTGGTGAAGTCACTGCGCAGCCAGATAATCGCGTCCGCTCGCCCATGCATCATGGCATCGTTGGCCGACGTCATGTCTACATACGGCGTCGGCTCGAACCATTGGGAGCGTCCGAGTTCCGCCAGAAAAGAAGCAGTGACCTGCGTGGGGGCGTCCACCACCACGGCAGTCTTGATGTGGTGCGCATCCAGCGAGACCCCATAGCCAAAAATCAACAGGAGCACCAATGGCAGCACGAATGCAATGGCGATGCTCGAAGGGTCACGGATGATCTCATAGGCTTCCTTGCGCATCAACCCGGTTAGACGCATGGCTTTCATGACGCCCTCCGGCTCACTTGCTCATGTTCTTCAATCAGGGCGATAAAGGCGTCTTCCATGCTTGGATGGGGAAGGTCGGGGCCGCGGACCTTTTCCTTGACCTCCGCAGGCGTTCCCCATGCCAGCACTTCGCCTAGCGACATCAGCACCAGATGATCGCAGTATTCCGCCTCCTCCATAAAATGCGTGGTCACCAGACAGGTGGTCCCTCCCTCCGCCAGCGCGTTAACGCGCGCCCAGAACTCGCGTCGGGCTAAGGGGTCAACGCCGGAGGTGGGTTCGTCCAGAAAAAGTATCTCCGGTTTGTGCATCAACGCACAGGCCAAGGCCAGACGTTGTTTGTAGCCTAGTGGCAGGCTCCCCGCATTCATGCTGGCATATTCCCGCAGTTCCAGCTCCTCCAGCGCCCACTCCATGCGCTCTCTTTTGTACTGGTTTTGAAGTCCATAAGCGGAAGCAAAGAACGAGAGATTCTGCTGTACGCTTAACACACCGTACAAGGAAAATTTCTGTGATACATAGCCGATCCGTGCACGTGCATCCGCCGTTGCCGTGCGCAGATCGGCGCCGGCCACGCGTAGCGTACCAGAGGAAGAGGGCAGCAGTCCGCAAAGCATCCGAAAGGTGGTCGATTTGCCCGCGCCATTGGCCCCCAGCAGGCCAAATATCTCCCCTTTGCGCACATGAAAACTCACATTTTTCACCGCGGCAAAGCTACCGAAATAGCGATAGAGCTTCTTGACCTCGACAACTGTCGCGTCGTCCTGGGATCTATCCCTTTGAGGTGGCAGCGAAATCAGGTGACGTGGGGTCCGCCTAAACAAAAGGCTGACAAAAGCATCTTCCAGTCGCGCTGGAACTGCCTTGGGTATTCCATAGGGAGCCAGATCATCCTTCAAGACAGGTGGCCGTGGCTCTTGCATTACGATGCGCAGTCCATCACCTTGCACCACGGCGTCCACCACGCCGGGCAGGCGGGCAATCCGCGATTGCAGGCTGCGCGGCGATTGCGAAATCTCTTCTAAAACGAACGCGTGCCGTTGCAGCGGCACAATAAGCTGCGCCGGATCTCCCTGCGCCAGGATTTCCCCCTCGTGTAACAGAAGGACGTGGTCGCAGCGCTCTGCTTCATCCATGTAGGCCGTACTAAGCAGTACGGTGACCTTTTGTTCTTCCACTTGCCGCCAAATGATACTCCAGAGTTCCCGTCGCGAAATGGGGTCAACTCCCACGCTGGCTTCATCTAATAAGAGCAGTTGCGGCGGATGCACAAGAGTGCAAGCCAGTCCCAGCTTTTGTTTCATGCCGCCAGACAATTGCCCCGCCAGCCGCTTGCGAAACGGTCCCAGCGCCGTCATGATAAGCAATTCCGCAAAACGGTCTTCTCTGGCCGCGAGGGGGATGCCGTGCAGGTCGGCAAAAAGAGCGAGATTTTCCTCCACCGTCAAGTCTTCGTACAGACCGAAGTGCTGCGGCATATAGCCGATCTTGCATTGCAGCGCCAGTGCATCCTGGGGCAAGCGGTGGCCAAGAACGTATATCTCTCCGCCCTGCGGCGTCAGAATACCGGCCAGCAGGCGCAGCAGAGTGCTTTTGCCTGCGCCATCCGGGCCTATCAGCGCGGTCATGGTTCCTGCAGGAATTTGTAGGGAAACATTCTTGAGCGCGTCTCTACGAGCTGCTCCTTTGCCGAAGGACTTGCTCATGTTCCTGACAACCACTGCGTCCATATCACTTCGCCTCGCATGGATGAGCGTTGATTGGATGCGGAGGATTGTTGCTGAGTGGAATGACGACCGTGGCCGGCATCCCCAGGCGCAGGCGATGGTCTGGGTTACAAGCGTAGACGCGCACTCGATAGACAAGCTGCGAGCGTAGCTCCGTTGTTTCCACGCTCTTCGGCGTAAATTCCGACACTGGAGAAATGAAGCCGATCCATCCCGAAAAGCGTTGTCCGGGAAAGCTGTCCGACTCAATCCATGCTTGCATGCCGAGCGCGACCTTGCCCATCTGCGGCTCTGGCAGATAGGCACGCACCCAGAGCGAATTGTCCAGCGCGAGCGTGAACACTGGCGTCTGGGGAGTGGCCATATCGCCGGGTTCCAGAATGCGGTCCTGGATGACGCCATCTGCAGGAGCGTAGAGTTGCGTATCGGCCAGTTCTTTTTGCGCAAGAGCTAGAGCCGCTTTGTCCGCTTGAAGTGTGGCCTGGGCCGCGGCAATGTCTTCCTTGCGCGGGCCGATAACGGAGAGCCGCAACACTTGCTCTTTGGCCACCAGCGCCTGCTTTTTGGCGGCCAGGTCGGCCTGCTCGGCCAAATAGGAGCGTTCGGCATCATCTCGAATCTGCAACGACACGTATTGCTGCTTTGCCAGGATTTGCTGGCGGCGATAGAGCAACTCAGCATTCGCCACATTGGCCTGTGCTGCTGCTACATCCGCTTGTGCGGCGGCAACATCTGCGCGCGTTTGGGCAATTTCCTCAGGACGGCTCCCAGCCAAAAGGCGCGCAACCACCTGTTGCTGCGCCGACATAGTTGCCTTGTCCTGCGCCACCGCATCCAGAAAGCGCTGCTTCACCAGTTGACCAATAAGCTGGCCGGCATGGACGGCGCTACCTTCATCCACCAGAAGCTGGTCGATGCGCTCACTATCGTTGAAGGCCAGCTGCACCTGACGAATGTCTACGTTGCCATAGAGCGTGATGGTATCGCTGGGAGCATGTTTCCGCTGGAGCCAGCGCCACCCAATGAAGCCCGAAGCAATAAGAAAAACCAGAACTGCCAGAATGAAAACCCTCTTCTTGACCGAAACCATCGATATTCTCCCAACGAAAAAGCGGTGCTGCCTACTTTGAAGGATTGCTTTCGAGCAGGGTGTTGATGGCGTCAATGTCCGCCGGCGTCAATACTCCTGCTGCTGCCTTCAGCTGTGTTCGAGCGACCAGTTGTGTGTAGAGGGCAAGATAGTAATTGCGCTGCGCAGCGGCATAGTTGCTCGTTGCCGTAAGCAGGTCAATGATGGAGCGGCTCCCAATTTCATAGCCCTTCCGTGTGCCCTCCATGGATACCTTGGCAGAATTGACCGATTGCTGCGCCGCTTGAAACTGGGCGACACTGTCCTCTAGATCGTGGAATGCAGTTTGCGTGTCCAGCTTGATTTGGTCTTGGATATTGGCGACGTTCTCGCGGCTTGCCCTGGAAAGCGCCTCGGCCTGATGGATTCCAGCTCGCGTGCTTCCACCCTCATAAATCGGAATGGATAAGTTCAGCGATCCGCCAAACTGGTCGATGGCCACGGACGGAATGAGCGTTCCCGCAGCGTGCTGACCGACTCCGCTTAAAGTTAACGTGGGCCAACGCGCCCGCTTGGCGTACTGCACTTGTTGTTCAGAGACTCTCAATATGGCTTGCGCTTGCTGTAGAAGCGGCTGGTTCTT
>DATKTQ010000190.1:0-23470 GCA_035531055.1 Occallatibacter sp.
TTTGACCCCGCCGTCGCCGGTGCGCCCTGCATCACCAGCACGTCCTTGATGCCCACCGGAATCCCCGCCAGCGGCCCAAGCGCATCACCCTTCGCCGCTGCCCGGTCCACCCGTTCGGCCTGCGCCAGCGCACGCTCCTTCGTCAGGCTCAGGTACACATTCAGCCGCGGATTCACCGCCGCAATCCGTTCGTAATACCGCGCCGCCAGATCCGTGGCCTTCACCCGGCCCGTCGCAATCCCCTCGCGCAGCTCGGCCAGTGTCTTCGGCGTCCCCACGTAGTTCTCAATCGTTTTTGCGTCGCTAGACAATCGGCTTTCCTTCCTGTCTCTCTTCTTGCGGAACTCTTCGCCCGTCGCTCCGCCTCAGCGCTCAATCACCTTCGGCACCTTGAAGAAAATCTGGTCAGTCTCCGGCGCCTCCAGCATCACCGCCGCACGGTCCAGCGAGGGCTCGATCGCATCCGGGCGCAGTCCGCCCGCACCGCCGGCTCCCGGCAGCTCGCTCACCTGGGCCAGCGGCGTCACGCCCGCCGTGTCCAGCTCATTCAGCTCGGCCACATAATCCAGAATGGCGTTCAGGTCGTGCAGCATCTGGCCGCTCTCCTCCGCGGTCAGCTTCAGATGCGCCAGCTCCGCCACGCGCGCCACGTCGTCCACCGTCACTTTGGCAGTCATGCCCGGTTTCTCCGTCTCCGGACCGCATTCTCTCCGGTCGCTTCAAGGATTCGCATCGCAGGCCCCGGCCGGGGCCCCTTCGTGTTCAAGTATAGCCCGTCCGCGATTCCCTTTTGGCGCCTCCGCGCGCTCCGCGCCGCTCAGTCCACGGTCAGGGAGACCGTCACCTGGTGCGACACGCCATCCGCCGTCGCCGTCACCCCAATCGAGTACGTGCCCGGCGGCGTATTCGTGCTGCCCGAGCCCGTCGGCGACGTGCTGCTCAAGGCTCCGCCCGAGCCCGCGCAGCTGGAAAGTCCCGCCATTAGCACCCCCAACAGCGCCACCAGCAGCAGTGCCCTGCGCCTGCGCCGCCATGCCAGCGGCAACAGCAGCAGCCCCAGCCCCAACTGCACAGCGCTCCATCCCGCCGGTTCTTTCGCAGCCGCCAGGGTCGTCGCGTGCCCGGTCTCCACCTGCACCGTCAGGCTTCCGGTCGTGTTCGCCGCCACCGCCTCCGTCGCCGGGTTGAACATGCACACCGAGTCCGCTGGCAGCGACCCGCAGCTGAACGAAAACGTTCCCGTAGACCCGCTCATCGGCGTCAACGAGAGCGTAAAATCCGCCGTCTGCCCGCTGGACACCGTCTGGCTCGTCTGCCCCGTCACCGCCAAGGCAAAGTCAAAGCCCACGCCGGAAAGTGGCACCTTCAGGCTCGCAGCCAAGCCGCTGCTGGCCACCGTCAGCGTGCCCTGCTGCGCACCCGCGCTCGATGGCGCAAAGGCCACGGCCGCCGTGCAACTCGCCCCCGGCGTCAGCGTCGTCGGGCAGGTGCTACCGCTCAGCTGGAATCCCGAAGATACACTCAGCGCCAGATCCGTCAGGCTCTCCGACGCACTCGTGTTCGTCACCGTCACCGTCTGCGCCACGCTCGCCTGGCCCACGCCCGTCGTGGCAAAGGTCAAGGACGCAGGCTGCACCTGCGCCGCTCCGGCCAGTCCGCCGGTCCCCGTCAGCGCCACCGCCGCCGTCGTGTAAATCGCCGAACTCACCGTCAGTGCGCCCGTTACCGTGCCGTTGGCCGCGGGCGTAAACACCACCCCCACCGTGCAGCTTGCACCCGCCGGCAGGCTCGTGCCGCAGGTGTTCTGCGTCAGGCTGAAGGGCGTCGTCACTACCATCGCCAACCCCGTCGCCGCCACCGTGCCGGAGTTCGAAACTGTCACCGTCTGGGCCGCCGTTGCCTGCCCCAGCGTCCCTTCCACAAACCCAAGCTGCGCCGGAGCCACATTGACGCCCGCCACTGCCACACCCGATCCGCTCAGCCCCGCCGTCGCCGGCTTCACGCCCTGCGTGGACGAGCTCACCGTCAGCGTGGCCGCCGCCGCGCCCGGCGCCATAGGCGTAAACGTCACCTGCACCGTGCAACTACTTCCGTTGTTCAGCACCGCGCCGCAGGTCGTCGCGGCCGCCGCAAAGCTCGCCGCCGAAGCGCCCGTAATCGCAAAGCCCACGTTCGACATCGGTGCGCCGCCAGTATTCGACACCGTCAGCGTCTGCGCCGCGCTCGCCGTGCCCACCGGCTCGGAAGCAAACGTCAGGCTCCCCGGGCTCAGCGCGATCAACGGAGGCAGCAGGCCCGTACCGCTGAGCGCAACCGTCTGCGTCTGGAGCGCGTCACTCACCGTCAGCGTACCCGTCTGCGCGCCTGCGGATACCGGCGCAAAGACCACTTGGATCGCGCAGCTCGAGTTTGCGGCCAGCAGCGTTCCGCAGTTGTTTGACACCTGAAACGCCCCGCTCACGCTGGTCGCAATCGACGTCAGCGCCATGCCGCCACTGTTGGTCAGCGTCACCGTCTGCGCCGCGGAAAGTGTGCCGTCAATCGTGCCGCTGAAGGTCAGCGACGCTGGAGAAAGCTTATCCGTTGCCGCCGTCTCGCCTGTGCCGCTCAAGGCTGCCGTCTGCGTCCCGCCGTCGTCCACCACATTCAGCGTGCCGGTCGCCGTGCCCGCCTGCGTCGGCGTAAAGGTCAGCGTAAGCTGACACGCACTGCTCGCCGCAAGAGAACTCCCACAGGCATTCGTCGCCACCGCAAACGGTCCGCTCACGCCCACGCTGCTGATGTTGACCGTCGTCGACCCCGAGTTCTGCAGCGTCACCTGCAGTGGGCTGGACGTCGTGTTCACCTGCACCTGCCCAAAGCTCACCGTCACTGGCGACAGTTGCACCGAGCCTGCACTCAGCCCCGCGCCGCTCAGCGGAGCCGTCAGCTGTCCGCCCGTCACGTTGGCGTTCACCGTCAGCTGCCCCGTCCGTGTTCCCGTCGCCGTCGGCGTAAAGGTCACCTGGATCGCGCAGCTCGCGCCGGCGCTTATCGCCGTGTTCACGCAGTTGTCGGTCTCGGCAAAGTCTCCCGTCATGCTGATAGAAGTCGGCGTCAGCGCCGTCGAGCCCGTATTCGTCAGGGTCACCGTCTGGGCCGCGCTCGTCGTGCCACCCGTCTGGTTGCCAAAGCTAAGCGACGTCGGCGACAGGCTCCCTGTCGCCAGCGAAGCGCCCGCAGTCCACAACGGAACCTGCCATAATCCCCGCCCATACGTTCCCGCCACCAGCACACTCGGCATCACGCCTGGGTCAGCCGCGCGCAGCGTCATCACCGGCGCCTCCGGCAGGCCCGCGCCAAACGGCGACCAGCACGTGGACCCCGCGCTTGCGCAGGCCGAAATCTGCCGCGTCGAATACACACCCGCATCCGTGCCGATGTACACCGTGTTCGCATCCTGTGGGTCCACCACCACGCTGTTGGCCGCGGCCGAAGGCAGATTCGACGCAATCACCGACCAGTGCGCCCCACCATCCGTCGAGCCGTACGCCACACGCACCGCCTCACTCGGCCCCGGAATCCCGTCCACCGTCACATACACCGTGTTGCCCGTCGTGTCGTGTGGGTCCACGTAGATGCTCGAAATATCCATCCCGTAGGCATTCAGCCCCAGCGTGTCGTTGGTCACCGGGCTCAGCGTCAGGTCCTGCCAGGTCGGCATCCCGCTGCTCGCCGGGTTATAGACCGCGCGCAGCACATGCCCGGCCAGGTTCGCCCCACCGTCCAGCGCCCCGTACATCCCCACGTAAATCACTTCCGTTCCGCCCGGCAGCGCCATCGCCGCCATCGTCCGGATCAACGCATCCCCGCTGCACGCCGCGTTCCCCGTAATCCCGTCCAGCATTGGGCTGATGGCGTTGCTCCCGCTCCAGCTCGTGCCGTTGGCCGGCCCGCGCCAAACCCGGCAGGTGCCCACCAGCACGTTGCTCGCGTCCAGCTTGTCCAGCAGGAAAGGCGCCGGCGCTGTCATCGTCGTGCCGTCACCATTCACGTCCGCATTGGTCACCACCGCCGTCGTGCCAAAATCCGTCGGCGTGCACGCCCCGCTCTGCGAGCACAAATGAATGGCCACCCCTGCCTGGTTGTTCGCATACCAGTTCGAAGCGTTCGTCGGGTCAATCGCCACCGGGCCGCCTTCGCCGTTCAGCACCTGCGGCCAGTCCACTGTCGGGCCTGTCGTGCCCTTCACCCCCGCCGTCCCGTTCACGCCCAGCCCCGCCAACATGGTGTAGGGAGAGGTCGTCACCTCGGACGCACTCACCACCTCGGAAAGCGAGCCCAGTCCGCCGTTCAGATTCTGGAAATGCGTCGCGTCCGTCGCCGAGCACGCCGAACCCGTCTCCCCAACCGCGTCCGTCGAGCGCCACAGTCCGCTGTCATTGCCCACAAACACTTCCAGCGGATTCGCCGCGTTCCATGCCAATGCATGTTGATAGCCCGCCACCTGCCCGCTCATGCAGGTGTTCGCGTTGGTCGTGTTCCGCCACGCGCAGTTCATCGCCAGGCTGCACTTCCACAGGTCGTTGTCCCCGGCCAGCAGCAGCGTGTCCTGCCCGGAAGGCACCGCCGCCAACGTCAGGTCATAGTCCCCGTTGGCAATCGTCGCCGCGCCGGCAGTCGTGTTTGTCTCCAGTGCCGCCGTGCTCCACTGCCGGGCAAAGGTAATCGTCGAATTGGTGCAGGTTCCCGCGTTGATCGCGCAGCTGTCCTGCCACAGGCCCTGGTCCTGGTTTTGCGCGTCCACCGTCCACGCGAATGTGTCTCCGGTCTGCGGATTCACCGCCAGCGTCCCGCGAAATATCGGGCAGGCCACCGATCCCGTGGAACCCAGGTTCGTCGGACACATCGCCGTCGTCAGTCCCGTGCCAGGCTGCGCCGTCATCCGCGTCCAGTGCGCCCCGTCCGTCGACTGGTAATACCCGTGGTAGCGCACCGCCGCCACAAATTCGTTCCGCACCGGATTCCACACCACCGCCGTCGCCGCGTTGCCGTGCGGATTGTCATAGGAGTCCAGCGGACCCTGCACATCCCCGCCCGGATCGGTAATCGTGGCCAGGTGCCAGCTCACTCCCGCATCGGTGGAGTAGTAAAGCCCCTCGTAGCTCAACCCCGGCCGCTCGGCATCGGTCAGCGTCCCCTCGTAGGCCTGCGAAACCGCCGCCACCACCAGTTGCGGACTCGTCGTGCTCCAGGCAAACCCCGCAAACCCCTCGCCCGCAAACGTGTAGTCCAGGATGCCCAGTCCGTCTTCCACGTCCTGGGTCGACTGGATCAGGCTCCACGAGTTGCCCCCATCGGTCGAGCGCAAAATCCCCGTGCCGTAATACGAATCCAGCGCATCATTCGGGTCGCCCGTGCCCGCCAACACCACGCCCGTCCCGCCCGGCTGCACCGTCACCGCGCCAATGCTGATCGAGGCATCCGCCGCTCCACTCAGCGCCGCCAGGCTGTCCGTCAACGGCGTAAACACTACCGTCGATGGGTTTGCCGTGCCCGCATTCTGTGACACCCAGACGCCCCCGCCCGTCGTGCCCACATACACGTGATTACCGGTCGCATCCGCCGGGTCCATGGCAATCGAGGAAACCCGCCCGCTCACCATCCCGTAGGTCGCCGTCTGCACCGCCGCCGGCCCCAGGGTTTGCCAGGTCGGGGTCGAGGTCGAGGAAAAGGAAGAGATCGAGGTCGAAGTCGTCTGCCGCCGCGCCAGCGCTGCCCGCCCGCGCACCGGCCGAGTTCCCGCCGGGTACAAGCCCCAGCCGCGCGCAGCCAGGAACCGCTGCGCCGCTGCCACACTGGGCGGTTCGCTCCGGGCCTGCATTGCACTGTGCGACCCAGGCATCTGTGCTGCAGCCGGCAGAGCAAATAGCAGCCCCGCCAGAACCCAAAGCGCCAGAGTCCTCGTTGCGCCGCGGAAAATCGACCCGCGCTCGCGAATAGGTGGTATGACCGGGCCCGTGCCGCCGGCATCAGCGGACTGAATCAAAAATTCCTGCATTACCCAACTCTGCACACGTGCCCGGGAAACCTCTCCCGCCTCCGTCCTCATCTTCCTTGGGACGTTAGGCAGATTCCAACCGGATTGCGCGAGGCGCACTGTGCAGTTTCCTGTTTTGGAATATCGAAATCATATAGGAACGCATGAATCCCAGCATAGAAAATCCTCATTCCAGTTCCATCTGCCCTCCACCGCCTCCCTGTTGCCGTATATACGCCTTCGCATCCATCTTCTTCGCAATCGATGCTCCGCTCATCGGACGGATCAGCCCAATCACTGGCCGGTTGAACCACGGCCGGTCATGCTTGCCCACAATCGCCCACGCAATTCCCGCATATCCGTTCGGGTCGCGCCCGTCCAGCTCATACCGGTCGTTCAGCGTCACCGCCCACTCAAACGCCCGCGCCGGGTCCGGGGCCCACTCCAGCATCTTCTTCGCCCAGTACATCCGCATGTAGTTGTGCATCCATCCCGTCTGCACCATCTCCCGTTGCGCCGCGTTCCACAGCTCATCGTGCGTTTCGCCGCGCTCCATCTGTTCCAGGCTGTAGCGATACGGCCGCGCATCTCCGCCATGTTCTGCAAGCGTCTTCCGCGCCCACGGCTCGGCGCACTCCCAACTGTCGTAGTCCGGATTGTGCTTCACAAACAGCACCGCCAGCTCCCGCCAGCCAATCAGCTCATCCAAAAACTTGTCTCGCGCCTCCGCCCCGGCCTTGCCCTTCCGCACCGCATCGTGAGCCGCAAGCGCAATCGTTCGCGGGCCGATGTGGCCAAAATGCAGATACGGCGACAGCCGGCTCGTTCCCTTCATCTCCGGATGATTCCGCGTATGTTCATACGTCGCCAGGTCTTCGTTCACAAATGCGCGCAGCCGCTTCAGCGCTGCATGGGTGCCCCCCGTAAAGCTGTCCACCGGCCCCACGCTCCGGTCCAGCTTGTGGAATCCCGCCGTCAAATCCTGATCCACCGGATAACTTGCAGCCTGCCTCCGCGGCTTCCACAAATACTCCGGTCGCACCTTTGCCTGCGGCTGCAGATATTTGGGCAGCTCCGCTTTCAGGTGCGGGCGAAAGTGATGCAGCAAAAAATAACTCCGTCCGAAAATCGCCGAAGGCACCACCACGTCGGCATCCACCGTCCAGAAAGGCAACCGCAGCCGTCCCGCCAGCACATTTCTCCAGCGCTCCGGCTCCCGGCAGGGATTCTCATCGCCCACCACCAGCGCCGCTCCCACCTCGTCCAGAAACGCCTCCAGCGAGTTGTCCGGAGGCCGGCGCAGCACAAAACCCACGCCCAGCTCCGCCGCATCCTCGGCCACATCCCGCAGCCCCTGCGCCAAAAAATGATAGTGCCGCAGATTCGCATTCGGATAGTTTGGAATCACAGAGAAGTAAACCACCACCGGCAACCCCAGCAGGTTCCCAGCCTCCAGCGCAACATCCAGCGCCGGATTGTCCACCACACGCATCGCTCGCTGCATCCAGTACACAACGCAACGCGCGCCCTTTCGCGGCGCGCCTCCCCGCCGCACCTGCACCCTGGGCTGCTCCGCAAGCCGTGCCAACTCTTCCGGCATTCCCCTGTCGCTCACCGCATCCCTCGCTGTCCTTAGCCTAACGGACCGCGGCCTTCGCCCAGCAAAAAGGGCCGCCTCGCCGGCAGCCCTTTCATTCCTTCCAAAAGCCTTGTCTTACCAACTGCCCCACGCGCGGCTATAGTATTCCAGCAGTATCAGGCCCCAAAGCGTGGCCAGCATAAAAATCCCCGCGCCCACGCACAGCTGGCTCATCCGAGGGCTGTACTTCAGGTGCATGGAAAACAGCACCACCAGCACCAACTGCACCACGGCAATCCCCACCGCCAAAATCGGATTGAAGATCCCCAGGTTATGAAACGATGCCAGAACCTGCAGCCCAACCCCGGCCACCAGCGCCAGGTACACATACAGGTAAACCAGAGGGCTCACAATGTGCGGCGTATGCTCTTCGTGTTCACTCATACCGTTGTCCTCTTAGTGCCGATTAATCAGGTAAAGCAGTGGGAACAGGAATATCCAGATGATGTCCACAAAGTGCCAGTACAGCCCGAAGTACTCCACGTAGGCCGTGTGCCCCGTCGTGTATGCTCCGGCCTTCGCCCGGAAAATCATGAAAATCAAAATCCCCATTCCGATGATCATGTGCAACGCATGCATGCCGGTCATCGCAAAGTAGAGGTCGAAGTACACCTCCGTCTTGCGCGCAGTGTCCAGCGGCAGCGGCTTGTCCCCCGCGGCCATGGCCACCGGATCGCTCGACGGGTTCACGAACGACTGCAGGCTGTAGTTCGCCCCCGGAAAGTGGTGCTTCTCAAACTTCTCCTTGTACTCGCCGCCCTTGATGCCAAGAAACACCAGGCCCAGCACAAACGTCAGCACCAGACACAGAATCAGCGCGCCCTGGCGCCGCATCTGTGCACTCCACACGCCCAGCGCCATCGTCAGGCTCGACGTTATCAGCAGCACGGAGTTGATCGCGCCCAGCTTCCAGTCCAGCTGGTGCGACGCCGCCACAAACGCCGGGTAGTACCAGTTCCGGTACACCATGTACACGGTGAACAGGCCGCCGAAGAACATCACTTCCGTCAGCAGAAACAGCCACATTGCCAGGTTCCCGGCATCGGCCTGCTGCTTGATTGACTCGAATTGATGGTGCAGGTGCGGCGAGTGCTCAGGATGCACCGCCTCCAGCGTTCCATGGGCAATCGCGGGGCTATCCGACACTGGCTACCTCTTTTGCTTTCTGGCGTTCCAGCCAATCGTAGTCGTAGGCTTCGTGGTCCATGATGGGGAGTTCGCTGAAGTTTTCCGTCAGCGGCGGCGACTGCGTCTGCCACTCCAGGCCGGTCGCCTGCCAGGGATTGTCCCCGGCAATCTTGCCGTACTTCAGTGACCAGGTCAGGTACAACACCGGCAGCAGATAACCCACGCCCAGAATCGACGCGCCCGCCGTCGAAAACACGTTCAGCACCTGGAACTCCGGCGGATACGATGCGTACCGGCGGGGCATGCCCAGCGTGCCCAGAATGAATTGCGGGAAGAACGTCAGGTTGAACCCGATGAACGTCACCACCGCGGCCATCTGCGAAATCTTCTCCGGATACATCCGCCCCGTCATCTTCGGCCACCAGAAGTGCAGCCCGGAAAGAAACGCCATCAGCATGCCGCCCACCATCACAAAGTGGAAGTGCGCCACGATGAAGTACGTCTCCGTCAGGTGGATATCCGTGCCGGAGGTGCCCAGAAACACGCCCGTCATGCCGCCGATGGTGAACAACCCCATGAAGCCGAAGGCATACAGCATCGGCGTCTCAAACGTGATCGAGCCCTTGTAGAGCGTCATGGCCCAGTTGTAAATCTTGATCGCCGAAGGCACCGCCACCAGCATCGTCAGCAGCGAAAACACCAGCACCGCGTAGCTGGAAATGCCCATGATGAACATGTGGTGCGCCCACACAAAGAAGCCGAACACCGCAATGGCCACCGAGGAAAAGGCCACCGCCGTGTATCCGAACACGCGTTTTCGACTGAATGTGGAGATGACTTCTGAGATCACTCCCATGCCCGGCAAAATCATGATGTACACCGCCGGATGGGAATAGAACCAGAACAGATGCTGGAACAGCAGCGGGTCGCCGCCCTTGGTCGGGTCAAACACCCCAATGCCCACCGTGCGCTCCAGAACCACCAGGATCAGCGCCGTCGCCAGCACCGGCGTGCCCAGCACCATCAGCACGCTGGCCGCATAATTCGACCACACAAACAACGGCATTCGGAACCAGGTCATCCCCGGGCATCGCATCTTGTGGATGGTCACAATAAAGTTCAAGCCCGTAAAGATCGAACTGAACCCAGCAATAAAGATGGCCAGGCCGGTCGTGATCACGTTCGTGTTCACATAGTGCGTTGAGAGCGGCGTCGTAAACGTCCAGCCCGTGTCCACGCCGCCGGTGATCATCGCGTACAGCGCCAGGATGCCGCCCGCCATGTACAGGTACCAGCTGGCCAGGTTCATCTTCGGCAGCGCCAGGTCGCGCGCGCCCAGCATCATCGGCAAGAAGAAGTTCCCCAGCGTCGCCGGCACAGAAGGCACCAGGAAGAAGAAGATCATGATGACGCCGTGCATCGTGAACACCTTGTTGTAGGTGTCCGTCGCCAGCAGGTCAGACTGCGGCGTCAGCAGTTCCAGACGAATCAGTCCGGCAAGGCATCCGCCGATAAAGAAGAACACGCTGATCGACATCAGATACAGAAGTCCGATCCGCTTGTGGTCCTGCGTCAGCAGCCAGCTCAGCAGGCCGTTCTCCTTGGTCAGGTAATTCGTCTTCGGAATCCTGGCTGTCGACTGATCGGGAAGACTGATGATTGTCGCACTGCTCATTGATTCACCATTCCTTGTGCTGCGGGCGACTTCACCGCGCCTGTTTTTCCGCCCGTCACCTTACCCCCACTCGCCGGCGGCAGTTCCGTCGTCGTTGTCGTCTGCTGCACGCGATAGTCAGAGTTCAGGTGCTTGATGTATTCCACCAGAGAAATCACGCCTTCTTCGCTGATCTGCCCCTGGTAGGTGGGCATAATCGGCACATACCCTTGAGTCACATGTTGTGATGGTTCCAGAATCGCCTGCCGCAGGTACGAGTCATCCACCGTAATCGACTGCCCGTTGGCCAGCCTCAGCTTGGAGCCGTACACATTCGCCAGGCTTGGACCGCGCGCGTCCGGCCGCGTGTTGTGGCAGGCGCTGCAGCTCAGCGCCGCAAAAAGTCGCTCCCCGTTTTGCGCCAGGCTGGCGCCGCTGGTCGAGCCCGCAAGCCACTTCCGGTAGTCCTCCGGCGTCATCACCACCACGTCGCCAATCATGTGCGAGTGGTCCGTGCCGCAGTACTGAGAGCAGAACAGGTGGTAGGTGCCCACCCGCGTTGCCTCAAACCACACGGTCGTGTAGCGGCCGGGAATCGCCTCGCGCTTCACCCGGAACGCGGGAATCGAGAGGCTGTGGAACACATCCTGCGAAATCAGTGTCAGCTGCACCGCCCGGCCCAGCGGCACGTGCAGCGAGTTGATCTCATGCTGGCCGCCCGGATGCTCCACCTTCCACATCCACTGCTTGCCCACCACATAAACGTTCATGGCGTTCGGCGGCGGCGTAAACACGCGGAAGTAAATCAGCGCGCCCCACACAAACATCACCAGAAACAGGCCAAGCGGGATGATGGTCCACGTCGCTTCCAGAAGCGTGGACCCTTCGATCTGCACCGCCACCGGATGCCGCTGCTTCCGGTAAAGGATCGAGAAGGTGGTCACCAGCAGGATGACGGAAGTCAATCCCACCAGGCTCACCAGGAGGATGAAGAAATAGAGCGCGTCCATCTGAGGCGCAATCTTCGACGCCTCAGGCGGGAACAGCGCAAAGTTCGTCAGCCACTTGACGAGAAATTGCCAAATTACTGGACTGATGTGGGACATTCCTTTATCCGTTCACCTTTTTTTCGGTCTCTGCCTGGTGCGCCTGACGGAAATCCCGGCGCAACATCATCGCCATAAATCCGCCCAGAACAACAAGGGTCAAAAGTGCGCCCAGCTGCACCACCCGCGCCACCACCAGCGAATGCGTGTTGGTCGTGGGGTCATAGTGGTAGCAATACGTAAGAATGTTGTCCACCGGAGACCCGATTTTGTTCGACGAAGCCTCGTCGAGCCCCAGCAGCATGTCTTTCGGTGAGTACTCCACGCCCATGTAGTACTGCGCCAGCTTGCCTTCCGGCGTCACAATCTGAATCGAACTCGCATGGGCATACTGTGTCAGATTGGTTCCCGGCACCTTTAGCTTCACATAGTGGAAGCCCACCGCCTGCGTCAACGCATCGATATTCGGTTGCGTTCCGGTAAGGAAGTGCCACCCGTCGGCCGTCTCCGGGTGTCCGTAAAGCTTCAGATAATGAGCCTTCCTCTCCGCCGCCAGGGCCGGGCCCTCGGTCGGATCGAAGCTCACCACCACAATGTCAAAGTCCTTGCCCGGCACAAAGTTCACCATCTTCAGCGCGCTGGTCAGCCCTTCCAGCTCTTCGCTGCAGAGCATCGGGCAGCGGTAATACACCAGCGCCAGAATTGCCGGCCGCTTGCCGAAGTATTCGCCCAGCTTCACCTGCTCGCCCGTGGAGTTGGTGAAGGTCACGTCCAGCGGCAGTTGCCCGTTCAGGTTCTGCTGGATTCCAACGCGGCTCAGCAGGCCCGGTGTCTGGTCCTTCGCGCCTTCCGTCTTCTCCTGCACCGACCGCCGCATGTTCCCATAGCTCCACATCCCCTGGACGGTGCTTTGCTGCGCATTCGGGGCGGTCTTCTCTTGCGCCCGCAGCAAGGCTGCCGGAAATGTCATGCACACCACAATCGCGGCTGTTGCGGCACCCGCCGCGTAGCGTCTCGTTCTCCGAATTGTGGATGTGCACTGCATGGTTACTGCCTCGTTTGCTGCTTTCTGCGTTATGGGTTGACCGATCCCCGGTCAACCGGTTGCTCTCTGGCGCGACTTACTGCACTCTGTGCGCCTCGGCCGCGTGTGCCTCGGCCTCGTCCTGCTCATAGCCCGTGCGGGCAAATCCGTTGGTCAACGGTTCGGTAATCGACGGCCTCGAGTCTCCGGTCATCAGTGCCGGCAACTTCTCCGTCGGCGCCACCGGGAGCCCCTGCGCAGCCACCAGCTCCATCGCGCGGTCAATCGGAATCCGCACCGTGCCCTTCGACTGGTCCACCCAGCTGTAGTGGTTCAGCAGCAGATCCTCGTGCTCGTGCAGCACGGCAAGGTCGCTCATCCCGTTGTCGGTCTGCAGCCGCGGCGTCGGAAACTCCTGCGTCAACTCCGCCATCTTCTTCTGCAACTCCGGGCTCGATGGCATATTGCCCAATTCGCGCACGTCCACCGTCTTGGTCCAGCGGTTCGGCCTCGGGTCAAGCTTCGCCATCCGCATGTCAAGCACCTTGCCCACGCCATACGCCGTAATGGCCACCACGGCCACAAATATCGCGAAGGCCGTCAGGAACACCACGATGCCCGTCACGCGAACGTCGCTCTGCTCGTATCCCTGCGAGGCGTCAACCGCCTCCGGTTCGTTGGGGTTATGCGTGGACATGATCAGGCTCCAGTATCTCCGCCACATGCGGATCGTTGGTCTGCACCAGCGGGCGCGTCTTCAGCTGTATGCACAGGTATGCCATCCAGAATGCCGTCATCGCCACCGGCACCGCCACGTACTCCAGAATCCCCCAGCTGAAGTGAAGATTCGCGGCCGCGTCCTTGTAGTTCGGCTCTATCAGCCAGAACAAGTCGAATGCCTTGGCGAACACCATCCATTGGCACACCCGCACCAGCCGCTTCTTGTTGCGCTTGATGTCGCGCGAAAGCAGTAGCGTGAACGGAATCAGCCAGTGAAACATAAAGTCCAGCGTGATGATGATGCCCCAGTGCCCGCGGATGCGGGCCAGATACCAGGGAATCTCCTCCGGCAGGTTGCCTGACCAGATAATCAGGAACTGCCCGAAGGCCAGGTAAATATTCAGCATCACGAAGGCAAACAAGAACTTGCCCAGATCGTGCTGCTCGGTCTGCCGCAGTAGCGTCTTGAACGGCTCGGCTTTCGACAGGCTGATGGCCACAATGACCGCAAGCGCCATCACCGAGTACGCCTGGCCCACCAGGAACAGAAGCCCGTACACCGACGAGTACCACGTCGGGTCCATCGACATCACCCAGTAGATCGCCGCCGCCGTCATCGTCACCGCATACACAATAATGCCCGGCCCGCTGATGTTTTCCAGCTTCTTGATCCAGTGCGGCGTCGTCGATTCCGGCTCCCCGTCGCGCTTCATGCCCAGCGAGTTCAGCCGCCAGGTGTAGAAACCCCAGATCAGGAAACACAGCGCGCTCACCCACACAAACGCGAATGGGTTCAGCATCGGCCGCTTGAACTCGAGAGCGTGCGCCTGGATTTCGTTGATCGCGCCCGCCTTCAGCGCTCCCGCAACGTCGCTCACCTGAGCCCACAGGTAGAGCCGCTTCATCTCCAGCGCCACCACCACCCAGTACACAAAGACCAGCGGCAGCGTGCGGCTCATCGCCTCAAACGGGCGGCGCAGCAGCAGGCCCCACTTGCCGCCTGAGCAGTACTGCACCATCAGCAGACAGAGCCCGCCGACGCTGAAGCCCGCCGTCAGCATCAATCCCAGCACCCAGGCGCGCAGCACGTGTTCAATTGACCCGTCCGCAAAGGCCAGCCCGGCCGCAATCACCGTAAAGACCGCTCCCACCATCAATGACCGCGACCGCCAGCCGTCCACAAAGGCCGGTGCGCTCAGGTCCGCGGGAAGCGCTTTTTTATGTGTTTCGTGTGCCATTCCGTTGCGTCCTTACTTCGCGGCTCCCGGAGCCGGTTTGCTTGCTGGAATCGTGATCGGTTTCAATCCCTTCACCGCGGGAGCCATCGCCGGCGTTCCCTCTTCAGGCGCCAGCTTCGAGCCCCACACCGCGGTCTGCGGCAGCGCCCAGGGCTGGGCATAGCTGGCCGGCAGTCCCTGCTCGGCAGCCACTTCCTTCAAACTCTTCACCTGCACGCCCGAGGGAACATCCTTGAGCGTCGCGTCCTGGCTCAACTGCAGCACACGGATATAGGCCGCCACTGCCCACCGGTCCGCCGGAGCCAGTTGCGCCGAGTAGTCCGGCATCGCCCCGAAACCATGCGTCATCACGTAAAAGTAATGCGACACCGGCTGCGCCAGGTGCACCTGGTCGTGGAAGTTCGCCGCCGGCTTGTAGCCGCGCTCCACAATCATGCCCAGCCCGTTGCCCACCCGCGAGTGGCACGGCGTGCAATACAGGTTGAACTTTTCCTGTCCACGCTTCAGCACCGTCATCGTCACCGGGAAGGGCATCAGATCCTTCTCTTCGCGGGTTCCGTTGGGTCCTTCCACCAGGCCGGTATAAAAGTAGCTGTCGGTGTGCAACTGTCCGCGCGCCACCGTGTCCAGCACCTGCGGCCGCGCTCCGCGGTGATCGGCAAACATCGCCGAGCCCCGCTGCGGAATCAGCTTCGGCTCGTTGTGCATGTCCTGGCGGCATCCGGCCAGCAGCACCAGCGCGGAAGCCGCTGCCAGCGCGGCGGCCCGCGCAGTCCCCTTGCCCGTCAAGTTGAGGCGGTTGCCTTTCATCAGTACTCCACCTCCACCACGGAGACCGGCTCTAAAGTCTGCAGGTACGCCTTGGTCTCCGCCAGGTCAAACTTCGGATCCAGCGCCTCGAGGCACAGGAAAAACTTGTCCGTCGTTGCCCCGTTGCGGAAGTTCGGCGCGTTGAACAGCGGGTGATACAGGGCCGGCAATCCGTTCAGCGCCATCATGCCCCACGCTGCCGATAGACCCGCCCACAGAATCGTCCACTCATAGGCCGGCACCACAAACGCCGGCCAGGAGTACGTCGGCCGCCCCGCAATGTTCAAGGGAAAGGCCAGCGTAGAGATCCACGTCTCCAGAGAGAACATCGCCGCGCCGCCCATCAGGGCGCCGATCAGCGTCAGCAGCGGCACCTTGTTGCGGTGGAATCCGATCGCCTCGGCCGCCTCTTCCAGCGGATAGGGCGAATAGGCGTCCAACCGGCGCCAGCCATCCTGGCGCGCCTGCCGGGCGGCCCGTATCAGGTCGCCCGGCGTTTCGAATTCGGCCAGCAGGCCGTACGTTCCTTCGCGTGGGGGCATTAGTCACCAGCCTCCGCCACCTTCTTGGGCTTGATCTTGGCCCCAGGCAGCATCGTGCGAATTTCAGACATTGGAATCATGGGCAGGAACCGAACAAACAGGAGGAACAGGAAAAGGAAAAGTCCCACCGTCCCGAAGTACGTCATGTAGTCCCACTTCGTCGCCCGGTAGGTGCCCCAGCTTGACGGCAGGAAGTCGCGGTAAAGGCTCGTCACAATAATCACGAACCGCTCAAACCACATCCCCGTGTTCACAATGATCGACAGAACGAACATGAACAGAATGTTGGTTCTCAGCTTGCGCGACCAGAGCGTCGTCAGCGGGATAAACAGGTTGCAGGTCACCAGCACCCAGTAGGACCAGCCCATCGGGCCAAACATGCGGTTCCACATCATGAAGGCTTCCCAGTGCGACGCCGAGTACCACGCCATGAACACTTCCATGCCGTACCCGTAGGCCACAATAAAGCCCGTCGCCAACATCACCTTGCCCATGTTGTCGATGTGCCGCTCGGTCACCAGAGCTTCCAGCCCGTAAAACTTTCGCAGCGGAATCGCCAGCGTCAGCACCATCGCAAAGCCCGAATAAATTGCGCCGGCCACAAAGTAGGGTGGGAAGATCGTTGTGTGCCAACCCGGCAGCACCGCCACCGCAAAGTCGAAGCTGATGACCGTGTGCACGCTGAGCACCAGCGGCGTCGCCAGGCCTGCCAGCAGCAGCGAGGCCGTTTCATACCGCGCCCAGTGCCGTACCGATCCGCGCCAGCCCATCGCCAGCATGCCGTACACATACTGTCCGAACTTGGTCTCCGAACGGTCCCGCATCGTTCCAAGGTCGGGAATCATGCCCAGGTACCAGAACACCACTGAAATCGTCGCGTAGGTCGAAACCGCGAACACATCCCACATCAGCGGCGACCGCCACTGCGGCCAAACATCCATCGTCAGCGGCAGCGGAAACACCCAGTAGCCCACCCACGGGCGCCCCAGGTGGATCAGCGGGAACATGCCAGCGCAAACCACCGCGAAAATCGTCATTGCCTCGGCAAACCGGTTGATGGAGTTGCGCCACCCCTGCTTGAACAGCAGCAGAATTGCGGAGATCAGCGTGCCCGCGTGGCCAATGCCGATCCACCACACAAAGTTGATAATGGCAAAGCCCCACGCCACCGGCTGCGAGATCGCCCAGATGCCCACGCCCTTCAAGAAGAGCCACACCAGGGCCACCATCAGCATCGTTGCGCCCGCGCCCGCAATGCCGAAAAACGCAAACCACCCCAGCGGCGTGTGCGGCGTCAGCACAATCTTCGTGATCTTCTCGGTAACAGACAGGAACGTCTGGTCCGGTCCAATCACCTTGAATTCCCCGGTCTCGGGATCCACCATCGGGTTCTTCGGTTTTACTTCGCTGGTCGCCATCTTCTGCTCAACCCTTCGCCGGAGCGTGCTCCACCGGCGTCTCTTCCAGTTCGGGATTGGTATTCAGGACCTCGGCCACATACGACGTCCTCGGACGCGTATTCTGGTCCGCCAGCACTTGGTAGGTCCGCTCATTGGCCCGCAGCTTCGCCACCTGGCTCGTCTTATCGTTCAGATTGCCAAACACGATTGCCTTGGCCGGGCACGCCTGCTGGCACGCCGTCTCAATCTCGCCATCGCGCACCGGCCGGTTCTCCTTGTCGGCCGCAATCTTCGCCACGGAAATGCGCTGCACGCAGTAGCTGCATTTCTCCATCACCCCGCGCGTCCGAACCGTCACGTCCGGGTTCCGCATCAGCTTCAGGCTCTCCGTCTCATAGTCGGAGAAGAGCAGGAAGTTGAAGCGCCGCACCTTATACGGGCAGTTGTTGGAGCAGAAGCGCGTACCCACGCACCGGTTGTAGACCATCAAGTTAATGCCTTCGTCCGAGTGCACCGTCGCGCCCACCGGGCAAACCTGCTCGCACGGCGCGTTCTCACACTGTTGACACGGCATCGGCTGAAAGTGCGCCCGCGGTGCCGAAAGGTCGCCCTCGAAATACGTGTCGATGCGGATCCACTGCATGTTCCGCCCGATCCGCACCTGCTGCTTGCCCACCACCGCAATGTTGTTCTCCGCATAGCAGCTCACAATGCAGGCGTTGCAGCCCGTGCAACTGTTCATGTCGATCGACATGCCCCACTTGTTGTCTGGGTACTGCCAGTTCGCAAACAGCGTTTCGTCCATCGGCGGCGTTTCGCGCCCTTCGCCCTCGTGGGCAAAGTTCGGGCTCTTCTTGAACTCCTCCAGCGTCGCGTAGCGGATAATCCCGCGAGGACCCAGTGCCTCGTCGCCTTCCAGCGAGTTGTTGCCCGTGCCCTGTTCGCCAAACCGCGCTCCGCGATGGTCCTGATAGTGGCTCTTGGTAATCGCCGTGCCCCACTTGCCGTCCACGTGCTTGATTGCGCCCGTGGCATGCAACGGTCCCCACGAATTGCGAATCAGGTAGGCATTGAAGCCCGCGCCCGATCCCACGCGTCCTGCAAACTCGCGCCCGTAGCCCAGATACACCGTCACCGAGTTGTCCGGATGCCCCGGAGCCACAATGATCGGAGCCTTCACCCGGCCGCCACCCACGCTCAGCTCCACAATGTCGTCTTCTTCCAGGCCCAGCTTGCTCATCATCGCGCCGGAAACAATCGCCGCATTGTCCCAGCTCAGATTCGTCACCGGCTTGGGAAGCTCCTGCAGCCAGCCCACATTCGCAAAGCGCCCGTCATACACATTCGGGTCCGGTCGGAAGATGATCTCCAGCGATTCCTTCGGCGACGGAGCCGGCACCTTCGGCAGCGCTGCCTTTGCCGCGCCCTTGGTCTCGTACGCCGTGTTCTCAATCCAGCCGTCGTGCAGCCCCTTGCGCCAGCCGGTTTCAAAGTCGCCGCCCTTGCTGATCGTCGGCTTCCACGTCGTCCGCACCGCCTCGTACGCGCTCATCATCGGCTCGTCCAGCAGCGTCTGCAGCACGTCGTGCGCCGTGCGCCCGCCATACAGCGGTTCAATCATCGGCTGCACAATCGACACCGTGCCGTCATACGACCGCACATCGCTCCACGATTCCAGGTAATGCGCCGAGTTGATGTGCCAGTGCGAAATCTGCCCCGTCTCGTCCAGATGCGATCCCAAATGCGCCACGATATTCGCCTTGTTGAACGCCGAGGCAAAATTCAAATCCGCCGGAGCCGTGTAGATCGGGTTGGCATCCAGAATCACCAGCCAGTCCACCTTGCCCGCGTTCAGGTCCGCCACCAGCGCCTTCATGTCGCCCAGCTGGTCGCTTGGGATCGGAACCGCAGGCTCGCTCGAAGCAAACACTGTCTTGCCCACGTTGCCGAGCGCGTCGTTGATGGCCAGTGCCAGAGCCGCAACACTCGCATCCTGGTAGAGTCCCGGAATCACTGCGCTCTTTCCCGCGTTAGCCTTCAGGTCCTTGGCTACCATCGCCAGATACGCCTGCTGCTCCGCGGTCCATCCGTAGGACGGCGCATCCACCCCCGCCACGCCCACGGCCTTGGCCAGCTCCGCGGTAAACGCAGGAATCTCGCTCGCCCGCAAGCCCAGCCGGTGTTCGGCCTTCATGCCCGTCGTCGTCGTCGAGCTCTCCACCGAGTACACCCGGTTCATGCCGTTCTCCGGCGTCCTGCGCCGATCCGCATAGTCGCGCACCAGCTTGTGGAAGCCCGGATACGCCGCGCCCGACAGAAAATCCGCGTCCAGCGAAACCACCACGTCCGCGCCGCTCAGTGCGTACTGCACATTCACGCCGCGCTCCAGCCACGTCCCTGCAAGCGCCGGGTCATACTGCACCAGCTTGGCCTTGGGCCACGCTGCCTGCACCGCTTTCCACTGCCGCGCCAGCGTCGGCGAGGTCATCGTCGCGCTCAAAAAGTAAAGACCTGTCCCGTCCTTGGTCGCCGCCGCCTTCAGCCGCAGCGCCTCGGCAAACTCCGCCCAGTCCCGCACCTCGCCGCGATACAGCACATGCTGCGACCGGTCCGGGTCATACATATCCAGAAGCGTGCCCTGGCTCAGCGGGTCAGAACCGCCCCGCGTATAGCTGTGCTCCGGATTCCCGTCCACCTTGATCGGCCGGAACTCGTCGCTCTTCATCAGCAGCGGCACTCCGCCCGTGGGGAACGGATGCGCCGTCGCAAAATACATCGGCTTGCCCAGCACCAGGTCTTCAGGCGCCTTCACGTAGGGATAAATCGGCTCGTCCGGCTGCTTGGTACAGCCCGCCAGGCCTGCCAGCGCCATCGACGCTCCCATCAGCTTCAAAAAGCCGCGCCGCGAAACTGGATCCACCCACTCCTGCGCCGCCGCCGGAAACTCCCGCTCCACTGCTTCCTGGAACTCCGAAGTATTGGCCAGCTCGTCCACTGAGCGCCAGAACCGCTTGCCCTTGGTCCCCTGCAGCTGCTGGCGCACCTCGGCCAGCGTCAGCTTGGTCTCCTCCACGCCTAGGGCTCCCTTGTTCGTGTCGTTGTCCACGGCATTCCCCGTCCTGTTCGCCGCGTGCTCTGCGGCGGATTTCGTATCGTGCCCACGCATGCGTTCGCTCATCGGTGGCAGGTATCGCAGCTGGTCAGTTGGTATGGCGTCTTGATGTTGTAGTTCGCCAGAAGAAAGTGCCCCAGCGCGTCCTGGCTCGTGAATTTCTTGTACGCCGGCATCGCCGGCAACTTCGTCGGGCTCATGTCGCTCGCCGCGCCCGCAGCCGCACTCATCGGAAACGCCAGCTCTGCCATCTCCGGCCCGGCCCTCGTCGGATCCTTCGTCACGCAATTCACGCTGTCGGCCGTCGGAACGCCCGTCTTCGCGCCATCCACCGCGCACCACACCGGATGCTCCGCCGCAGGCTTGGTCCACGCCATGTTGTAAATCTGGCTCGTCGGCCGAAGATTCTTCGCCGGGTTTCGATGGCAGTCCAGACACCACTCCATCTGCAGCGTGTTCTGCGCATAGGTCAGCGGCATCAGGTCCACCCGCCCGTGGCACGTCGAGCAGCCAATGCCCTTGTTCACGTGGATCGAGTGGTTGAAGTACACGTAGTCCGGAAGGTCATGCACCTTGATCCAGCGGATTGACTGGCCCGTCGCCCAGCTGTTGCGCACCGGCGCCAGCAGCGCCGCGTTCGTCCAGATCTGCGCATGGCAGTTCATGCACGTTTTGGTCGGCGGAATCCCCGCGTAGCTGGACTTCTCCACCGACACATGGCAGTACTGGCACTGCAGCCCCAGTCCCTCCACGTGGTGCTTGTGGCTGAACGGCACCGGCTGCTCTGGCCGCTCGCCCTGCCGCGTCACCCAGGGTGACCTTTGCAGCTGGTCCAGCGTCACTCCCAATGCGATCACCAAAAGCCCCGTCAATACCAGGCTCGCCCGAGCCAGGGCATTGGAACTGCGATCAAATATCTGCGCCATGAATGCGTTCCTGCTTGTTCTTCGTTGTCTTCAGCTGCGTCTCGTAATGTGCACGCTGTGCTGGCCGTCACACAGTTCTCGGTTATCTCTGGCTTCCGGGTACAAATTTCCTCTACGACCTTCAAGTCCGAAAATCACTATAGCAGTCCAGAGCTGCTTTTCGTGCTCTTGCCACCCCTCAAAATATCAAAAATGTTCGACGCATAGAGCGTTTGTAATCTAATGAAAAGACTACAGATTGTGATGGCGCGAACCGGAGGGAAATTCCTTCCCGACTCCGCGGCGTGGGCCGCAAAGTTGCTTCGGAAATTGGGAACAAAATATCACGTCGAAAGAAGAACTCGCCATCCCGTTTTTTCCGCGCACCGCCATGTCTCAAATCATGCAACTGCCATTTTCTGCAAAAATCCCCGATTTTTGAGCAATTCTGCACATTCCCACTCTCCCCAAAAAAATCACCACCCGTCTCGCATTGTGATTTCAAGCCACCACGTCGAGGCCGCTTCGCGCACTCCCGCCATTGGCACTTGCCACTCGCCCTTGCAGAGCTTCCCGCGCCTCGCGGCTCCCACTGCGTCCCTCGTTCCTGCACCATCTCCGCATGCATTAGAATGCGTGCAAGCAGCACAGCCCGTTGATTCCTGTTTGCAACCCACGGCACGCGCGCGGAGCCCCTTCCACCCGCCTGCATTTGTTCGCATCGTTCCGCAGCGTTCCCCTCGGAATCGCTGGCCGCAAAGGAGAGCCCGCATGAAATACGCAGGATTGCTCGTCATGCCCGCCGGTTTCTTTCTCTCCCTCGCGGCCATCCTTCTTTTTCCATCGCCCTTGCCGCGCGCCACATTTGTCCTCTGCGGACTAGCCGTCCAGGCCCTCGGCCTCGCCGTCGCCTTCCGCGGACACATGCTCTCCCGCGCTCAGAGGCGTCCATGACACCCTCCGCCGCGCTGCCTCTCTCGCCCGCATCCTTCGCCCTCATCCTCGGCTTGCTGCTGCTCGCTCCGCTGGCCATCGCCGGCCTCGCCCTCATCAATACCGGCCTCGGCCGCTCGCGTTCCGCCGCGCAGTCCCTCCTCGGCTCGCTCCTCACCATCTCCTCGGCCGTCATCGCCTTCGCGCTCCTCGGCGCCACCTTCGCCGGCGGACCCGCCGCACACATCGTCTCCATCGTTGGCAAACCATGGAACCTGCTCGGCGCCGCTCCACTCGCACTCAGCCACTTCGCCTCTGCCGCGCCGCGCGAGCAGCTCGGCACCCTCTTTGAGTTCCTCGCCGTCGCTCTCGCCGTCCTCATTCCCTGGGGCTCCGGAGCCGATCGCCTCCGCCTCTTCGCCGGCGCGGCACTCGCCGCCGTCTTCGCCGCCATCGTCTTCCCTCTCGCCGCTCATTGGATCTGGGGAGGTGGCTGGCTCGCCCAACTCGGCATCAACTTCTCCCTCGGCGCAGGCTTCCTTGACGTCGGCGGAGCCGCCACCATCCACGTCCTCGGCGGCCTCAGCGCCCTCGCCGTCATCTGGATCGCTGGACCGCGCAAAGGCAAGTTCCCCCGCGAAGGCCTCTCCACCGCCATCCCCGGCCACAACGCCATTTACGTCCTCTTCGGATGCCTCATCGCCCTCGTCGGCTGGCTCGCCTTCAACCTCGCCGGCGCGCTGCTCTGGCTCAGCGCCGCGCCCACCGCACTCCCCGTCGTCGCCGTCAATACCGTGCTCTCCGCCGCCGCCGCCCTCGGCGCCACCTTCGCCGTCACCCGCCTCCGCTTCGGCAAGCCGGACGCCACCCTCTGCGCCAACGGATGGCTCGCCGGCCTCGTCACCTCCTCCGCCTGCGCCGCCCTCGTCACCCCGCTTCAGGCCGTCTTCACCGGCCTCGTCGCCGGCATCGTCACGCCCCTGCTCGTCGAGCTGCTCGAGCTCGCCCTCTCCATCGACGACCCCTCCGGCGGACTCTCCGTCCACGCCGCCAGCGGCCTCTGGGGACTCCTCGCCGCCGGCCTCTTCGCCCCGCTCCCCGGCCAGCTCATCGCACAACTCCTCGGAGTCGCCGCCATCCTAGGCCTGCTCTTCCCCTTCACTTATCTCCTCTTCGCCCTGCTCAATCGCGTCCTCCCCTTTCGCGTAGCACCCGACGGCGAACGCCTAGGCATGGACCTCCACGAACTCGGCGGCAATGCCTACCCCGAATTCGTCGTCCACCGCGACGACTCCTACCG
>DATKTQ010000191.1:0-16877 GCA_035531055.1 Occallatibacter sp.
CGCAGGCGACGCCACGACCGGAACTGCGGGGGTCTTTGCCGACACAATGGTCCCAATGGTGATGGGCATCGACAGCGTTTGCACGGTCGCAGGATCATCCCGCAACTTGAGGTAGAGCAGGCCGTTCACCGGATGCGGCACGGTCAACTGGGTTCCGGTAAAGTCCGGCGGCACGTCCATGGAGCCGTCAAAGTCCGGCGACGCCGCAAACGAAACGGCCAGAAATAGATTGGTCCCCGTCAGCACGCACGGCTTGCTCACCGCCCGCGTGCAGCGCAGCTCCTTGAAGCCGGGCAGGCGCACGAGCGTGCCCAACGACAGCCAGTCGCCCGGGACGCCCTGTGCGGACACCGCCCGGGCCCGCACCGGCCCGAAGGCCGACAAGCCGAAGCGCGCCAGCGGTTCCACCACACCCAGCGCCGTGCGCGAGTCCTCCAACATCAGGCTGCCATCAGAGAGCGAAAGCATGGTGTGAAAACTCCCGTCCTCGGCCGCCACTTCCACCTTCTCTGTGCGGGGAAACGTCACCGGCGTGCTGGAGCGCAGAAAGAACACCAGTCGGCGGTCCACAGGGAGGTCGTCCGGGCTGCCCAGTTGCACGGGCGAGGGCGCATCGGAGGCTTCGTCCTGCGTACCCTTGCTGAGCAGCGTCACCTGCGGCCGTGGCGGATTTACAGTTACGTGCACCTGCAGGGCGCGCCCGTCGCGCAGTTGCACGTGTGCCACGTAGCGGCGACCCGGCTCCAGTCCCGCGGTGGAACTGTCCCCGGTCATCGCCAGCCGGTCAGTATCCTTCACGCGGCTCAGCGCCGCCGGGGACCAGTTGATCCCTTCCAGCGAAGCCTTGGCCACTTCATCCAGCCGCGTTCCGGTCAGCACCGCGTTCAGGTCGCCGACGCTTAGCGTCAGCCGGTCCAAGGAGGCGGCCTCGGCATAGGCCATCAGCGTTAGAGAGTCTGGCTGCTCCAGCCCGTACTGGTGAATCCGGATCTTCACTGGCCCCGGAGCCGCATTCTGCATGGGCATGGACACTTCCAGCATTTCGGGCTTGGGCGACTTCCACGTGAGCGGCAGCGCCTCTCCCGTCGGCGGCTGCACCTCCACCATGTCCACGCACAGCGTGCTATCGCCCTCAATGTGCAGCGCGTCCACGCGCCCCACCACCAGAGCCGACTGGTCGCCGGGCGCCACGCTCCAGCCATTTGGCCGCGAGAAACGCAGTTGATAGCGCGGGCCCTCCCAATCGTCAAAGCCCCACTTGCCCCGGACCACGCCGGTCACATTTCCCTGCGCCAGCAGCGGCGCGGGATGCTCCAGCACCAACCCGCCCTCGCCGGGAGCCGCCTTGAGGGGCAGGTCCACGGCGCCCTTGCTGGTCTCTATATGCAGGGTGAGGTCGTGGGCTAGCTGCGTGGCCAGTGCCAGCGGCGCCCCCTCGGCCGGCAGCACCAGGCCCGGCTTCTGTGCGCAGAATTTCTCCCCAGGGTCCACCGGATGGAGCGGCGGCATGACCGCGTGGCCCACCGGCGGCAGCGCAATCACCACCACGGACTTGGGGTTGCGGAAGGATGGCGGCACGCTGAGCCGCAGGTTCAAGGTGTCCGCCTTGGGCAGCGCCAGCGCCGGAATGTACTGGTAATGCGCCGTGTGCAGGGAAGCGAGAATCCGCGCCGTATCCAGAATGGCCCCGATGTACGGGCTGTAAGCGCCGGCGCCGCCCATCGGCGAGTAAGAAAGCTGGTTCATCAGGTCCACCGTGGACCCGCTGGTGAGCTGAGCCACGCGCGACTGCGTGTTGGCGTCATCCATCACCAGCCCTTCCGTGTGCTGGGAAAGGCAGGAGGCCTGCTGCTCCACGGGCCGCTGAAAGCACGCCTGGTTCACCTTGATGCCCAGGCTCCGTGCCGCCAACTCCGCCCTTTCCTTCAGGGATGTCGGATCGGTCCGGGAGGTCGTCTTCACCTCGTCCAGATAGGCGTCCAGCCGCATACGGTCCCAACTGGCCGCCTGCAGGTCCTGGTTGGACCGCACAAAGGTGCCCGGCCGGCCCCGCACGGTATTCCGCAGTGTGCTGAAGTCTCCTCCCGTGGCCGGCGCCAGAAACACCAGTGCCTGCTGGGCCTCCTCCGGAACCGTGACAAAGACACCCTCTTCCCGTACTTTGCGCGACCATGCCTCCACCCGCGTGAACCACTCCGGCGGAGGAGGATTGGTGGACCCGCGCAGAAAAGCGATCACCAGCACGTAGTGTTCTGATTGACTGGCGGGAAGGTCGGGATGAATCCACAGCCGGTCTCCCGGCAGCAAGTTCGGCACCTGGCCGATTGGCAGCGTCACCGGGCCCCGCTTCACGTGCACGTCCACTTTGGGCCCGGCAAGGTCAAAGGCCTGGGCATCGGCGTGCAGCCCTGACAAAATCAACAGGCAAAATACAAGCGTAAGAAAAGCAAAACAGCGCCGCATATCTCTATTGTACGAAGCCGAGCGCCAAACGATATCCAAAGAGGCACCGCGGGTGTCGCATTCCGGCGATTTTCCTCTTCTTCGCTGGCCATTCTTGTGCCGGAAGCGCTGGGTGGGCAGCGCTGGATTTCGCCGCTCCGCCGGAGGACTTTGAAGGAAAGCTATAAATCTTTCTTAAATACGAAAAGTTTGGGGGCAAACTCCGGAAGGTAACTCAGTTCTGATGGGAACTTTTGGCTTTTTCCGCCCCGTCTTACAACAATTGCTTGCCATATTGCAGACTCTGCGCTACGTTTCGACGTATATTACAGTGTGGGTGTCGGGTTCCCCAAACCGTCCCCCCCCGCCGCGCCAGACTAGAGTTCGATATAGGGAGAAGAGATATGAAGACCGCGAGAGCCGCCATAAGCGGCGTAGAGGTGAGCCACCTAAGTATTCCAGATGCGGAAAGAATCGTTGAAGAAGCTCTGACTGAGCTTTCCTATTCTCAGGATCCGGGCCTGTCCCTGGCGCTCCACTTTCTAGCGCCTTCCGGTTACCAAGCCATTGTGGAGTTATGCAGCGAGAACGGCCGCAGCAAGCGCCGCAACGCCCAGGCCGGTGGCTGGTCGCCGGAGGACGACGAGGTACGCATTTACTTTGAGCGCATCGGCGGGGCCGAGACCACGCACCAGCCCATGCGCGCACCCCATGCCGTGGCTGAGCGCGACGTGGAAGAAGATTTGGACGGCCAGGAAGTTCTGCTGCCTGCCGATATGGACGCCCGCGTGAGGGAACTGTGCGCGGCACTGGCCGAGGCCGAGCGCGGCGGGCATGCTTTCATTGCCCTCAAGTGGTTCCGCGACTCATTTTTGCCTCGCAAGAGTTACCGCTGGAATCAGCATCCTGAGTCACGCCAGACGGTGCTGGCCGAGGCCATTCAGCGCGGCGTCATCATGACCAGCAAGATTGCCAACCCCAAGTCGCCCGCTTACCCCACCACCACCATCCGCCTGAACCGCGCCGAGGCTGGGATGCCCGAAGAGGCCCAGCGCTTCCAGCCCGTCTCCACCATCGGCGGCTCCATTATGGATACCATCGAGGAAGAGCGGGGAGGCCTGTGAGCTGCTACTTTCTGGAAACCACGGCGTTCGCGCGGCTCTTCATTCAGGAGCCCGGCACGGAGACGCTCATCCGCCTGATGGACGCCGTGGAGGACAACCGAAAGCTCATTGCGGCCTCAGCGCCGCTAGAAGTGTATGCCGCCATTCGCCGACAAGAGCGGGCCGGGAGCCTGAGCGCGCAGAACGCGTCCACCGCTCTGGAAATTCTGCGCTCGGAGTCGGCGCGCGTGGTGCAGGAACCTCTGAATCCAGCCGTGCTGGAAGCTGCCCGCCAGCTGCTGGACCGCACCAGCCTGCGCTGGCCGGATGCCGTGCAGCTGGGTGCAGCCATGGTGGCCCGCGACACTTTCCAGGGGACGAAAATCTTTTTTGTCTCTGCTTCGCAAGCCTTGCTGGAAGCCGCAAGAGCGGAAGGCTTCTCAGTGCTGGACCCGGCGCAGGAGGTGGACGTGCCGGTGGCCGAAGCGAATTAGGAGTTCGGGGAGTCATCCCCAGACAGTGCGATGTGCCGCCGTCGGCCGCCTGTTACCGGGCGCCGTGCTCCAATTGCTTTTGGTATTCTGCGCTGTCGAACCGGCCCTGAGACGACGCGATCCGTCCATCGGCCCCGAACTGCCACCTTTCAAAGCCGCGGATGTCGACCTGGTTCCCGGTGCCGCCTGGGCCCGCATGTGTCCCCAGTAGCCTCCAGCGGTATTCGACTTCTTCGCCGTTCACGACGAGGTCTTCCATCTCAACACGCAGGTCTGGAAACGCCGTCATGAAGGATTGAGCGGCTGCGGTGATGGCCTCCTGTCCGACGGACGGGATGCCGCCGTTGATGGTGAGCGAGCCGTCGATTGCAAAGAATGCCGCTACGCTCGCTGCATCCTGACTGCACCAGGCCGCGGTGTAGCGTGCCGCGAACTCCCACAATTGGACTGGGCCGCCTTGCATGCACTCCGATGCTACCCGACTATTCGCGCCGGAAGCGGTTGGCTTTGTCGAACTCCTCGCGCAGCCCGGCGGTGCGCAGATTTTCGCGCAGGTGCGCCAGCCGCTGCTCCAGCTTGAGGAGCGCGGCCTGCACTGGCTCAGTGTTGGTGTAGGCAATGTCTCGCCACATGGAAAACGGGCTCGCACCGAGGCGCGTCATCTCACGCAGTCCGCGCCCGCCCACGTCTTTCAGCTCCGGAGCTTCGCCGACTTCTTCTTCGAGCAGCGCACTCAGCGCCGTGGCAACAAACTGCGGCAGGTGGCTGACCCAGGCGACGAGCTCATCGTGGCGCACGGGGTCCAGGTCGAGCGTTTTTGCGCCGAGGGCTGTGACCCAGCGACGCCAATCGGCAACGAGCGAGGTGCCTTGCGGCGTGCGCGATTCCGAGTCCACATCCGTGAAGAGCCAGACGGTTCCGCGAAAGAGTGTGGCCTCGCCGAGCGATGCGCCGCCGCGTTCCTTGCCGGCCATGGGGTGCCCGGGCAGGAACGAGGCTTTGCCGGGCTCGTTGTAGAGCCGCGATCCGGCAGCCGTAATCTGCGCCTTGGTGCTGCCCACGTCGGTGACCAGATGCGCGGGACCCAGCACGGGAGCGAGCTTCTCCATCCAGTCAAGAATGGAGAAAACAGGCGTGGCGAGAAGGACGAGCTGGCTCTCGCGGGCCATCTGCAGCGCATCTTGGGATACCGAATCGAGCGCGCCCAGGTCCAGCGCGGTTTGCGCGCCCTCCGGGCTGCGGTTCCAGCCGGTGATGTGCCCAGGAAAGCCGGCCGCACGCAGCGCCAGCCCCGCTGAGGTACCCAGCAGGCCCGTGCCGAGGATGGCGATGCGCTCGATCATGCGACCTTTCTCCGTGTTACATCGTACGGCCCACCGCTTCGGCAATCACGCGCAGTTGGCCCATGAGTTCTTCAAACTGCTCCAGGTAGAGCGTCTGCGCCGCATCGCTGGCGGCCTTGTCGGCGTTGGGGTGAACCTCGACGAGGATGGCGTCCGCGCCTGCGGCCACGGCGGCTCGCGCCAAGGGAGCCACCATGTCTCGCCGGCCGGTGCCGTGCGATGGATCGGCCACGATGGGCAGGTGCGACAGCTTCTTCACCACGGGAATGGCTGAAATATCCATGGTGTTGCGAGTAGCGGTTTCGTAGGTTCGAATGCCGCGTTCGCACAGGATGACGTCGTAGTTGCCGCCGGAGAGAATGTACTCAGCCGAAAGCAGCAACTCTTCAATGGTTCCCGCAATGCCGCGCTTGAGCAGCACCGGCTTGCGCACCTGGCCCAGCTCGCGCAGCAGATTGAAGTTCTGCATGTTGCGCGCGCCCACCTGGAAGCAATCCACCAGCGGCAGCATGGGTTCAATCTGTGAGATTTCCATGACTTCGCTGATGACCAGCAGCCCATGCGCCTCGGCCGCTTCGCGCATCAGCTCCAGGCCGGGAATGCCCAGACCCTGAAACGCATAGGGCGAGGAGCGCGGTTTGAAGGCGCCTCCGCGCAGAAAGCTGCCGCCCGCGGCCTTCACCCGCGCGGCAGTCGTGAAGATCTGCTCGCGTGTCTCAATGGAGCAAGGACCGGCCATCACCGCGACCTGTTCGGCTCCGATCTTCACGCCGTTTGGAAACTCCACCACGGTGCCTTCCGGCCGGAAGCCGCGGCCCGCCAGCTTGTATGGTGAGCTGATGCGATGCACGTGCAGCACACCGGGCAACAGCTCAAACTTGCTCAGGTCCAGCGTGGCCGTTGGGCCCACGCCGGCCAGAATTGTCTGCATCGATCCCGTGGTTCGATGCACTCCCACTCCCGCTTCCACCATTGCGTCGATGACTGAGTCAATCTGCTCTTCGGTGGCTTTTTCCTGCATTGCGACAATCATTGCTTGTTCCCTGTCTCCGGCGACGCTGCGCCCGTTCCGTGGCCCGGCGCGTGCGCCTGGGCATTTCTTTCCGATGCCAACTCATTCCTCTGCAGCGCCCGCATCACATCGATAATGCGCTCATAGATGTGCGTCAACTCGATGTCTGGCAGTGGCCCGTTGTTGGCCGCGCGCACGTTGGCATAGATCACCTTTTCCCGTGCCGGCTCATACACCGGCAGGGACGTGGCCGCCTTCAGGTGGCCGATCAATTGCGCGGCGCGCGCCCGTTCGCTCAGCAGTTCCACCAGCTGGCGATCCAGGACATCGATTTTGTTCCGCAATTCTTCCAGCGTCATTCCAACCTCGTGTGTCGCTCCGCTGCTCCTCTGCTGAGGCCTGGGACCAGTCCCGGACCTGCCCGGTTCGCGGTGCGCAGGAGTGTGAGTTGTAACCTGCCGTGCGGACTCCGCCCTGGCGGGCCGCCCATTGGGGAATATGGTTTTACCGGGCCAGCGCCGCCTTGGGCAGTCGCAGGCCCTTGATAAATCGGGCCACCTCGCCCGCAGCCGTCTCTGGAGTGGACCGCTCAATCAGCTCCACAATCGCGCTCCCGATCACCGCGGCATCGGCAAACTCCGCCACCTGGGCCACGTGTTCGGCATTAGAAATTCCAAAACCCACCGCCACCGGCAGCCCTTCCCCAACGGGCCCGGACCATCGCCGGATGCGGGCCACCAGAGCCGCGGCGTCCGTCGTCATGCTCTGCTGCTTGCCCGTGATTCCGGTGCGCGAAATGGCATACACAAAACCCTTGCTGTGCGCAACGATGGCCTCAAGCCGATCGTCAGGACTGGTGGGCGCGGCCAGAAATACCGGCGCAAGCCCCACGCGCTCCATCTCTGCCAGGTACTCGTCCGCCTCTTCCACCACAATGTCGATAACGAGCACGCCGTCGGCGCCTGCAGCCGCTGCATCGTCCGCAAACCGGGCCAGGCCGTAGCGCAAGATCGGATTGAAATAGGTAAAGAGGATGAGGCCTGCCTCCGGCCGCGCGGCACGAATCTGCGCGGCGAGGGCAAGCACATCTTTCAGGCAGGTTCCGCGGGCCAACGCGCGCTCACTGGCACGCTGGATCACCGGACCGTCGCCCAGCGGATCGCTGAACGGAACGCCGAGTTCAAGTACATCCGCGCCCGCGTCGATGGCCTCGAGCGCGATGGCGCGCGTGGCCTCCAGGCTTGGATCTCCGGCCGTGAGGTACACCACCAGGCCGGGTTTATGTTGGAAACGGATGGTCATCGCGGTCTCTGCGTCAGGCTCCCTTGAGCTGCAGCTCGCGGGCCAGAATGCCCATATCCTTGTCGCCGCGGCCGGAAAGATTCACCACCAGTATGTCATGCGGTGCCATGCCGGGCGCGATGCGCAGGGCTTCGGCCACGGCATGCGCGCTTTCCAGCGCAGGCAGAATCCCCTCGGTCCGCGCCAGCCTCACCAACGCATCCAGCGCGGCCTGGTCGTCCTGCGAGGTGTACTCGGCGCGTCCGGAGTCGTGCAGCGCGGCGTGCTCGGGACCGATGGAGGCATAGTCGAGGCCAGCAGAGACCGAATGCGTCTGGGCAATCTGCCCGTTCTCATCCTGCAGCACGTAAGAGAAGGTGCCCTGTAGCACGCCGGGAACGCCGCCGTGGAAGCGCGCCGCGTGCTCGCCGAGGCCTGTGCCGCGACCGCCGGCCTCCACGCCGATGAGCCGGACGCTGCGGTCAGGAATGAACTCATAAAACGCGCCAATGGCGTTGGAGCCGCCGCCCACGCAGGCGATGACGGCGGTGGGCAGCCGGCCTTCCTTTTCGAGGATTTGCTCCTTCATCTCCAGGCTGATGCAGCGATGAAAATCGCGCACCATGGTGGGATACGGATGCGCGCCGAGCGCGCTGCCCAGCAGATAGTAGCTGGTCCGGACGTTCGTCACCCAGTCGCGCATGGCTTCGCTGATGGCGTCCTTCAGCGTCTTGGAGCCGGCCGAAACGCCACGCACTTCCGCGCCCAGCAGCTGCATGCGCAGCACGTTCAGCTCCTGCCGCTCCATGTCCACGTCACCCATATAGATGACGCACTCCATGCCCAGCAGCGCACAGACGGTGGCCGTGGCCACGCCGTGCTGGCCCGCGCCGGTCTCGGCAATGATGCGGTGCTTGCCCATGCGCCGCGCCAGCAGAGCCTGGCCCAGCGCGTTGTTGATCTTGTGTGCGCCGGTGTGCAGCAGGTCTTCGCGCTTGAGATAGATTTTTGCTCCACCCAGCTGTTCGCTGAGCCGCTTGGCAAAGTAGAGGGGTGTGGGCCTGCCGGCAAAGTCCTTCAGCAGCCCGGCCAGCTCGGCCTGAAACGCCGCATCTGCCTTGGCTTTGTCGTACTCGTGCTCCAGCTCCACCAACGCGGCCATCAGCGTCTCCGGCACGTAGCGCCCGCCGTAAATGCCAAACCGTCCCGGCCGCGACTCCGACGGAGCCGAGGGAAGAATCACTGATGCCATTTGAGGCCTCCTGCTCGCTTTCACCCAGCCAATCGGGGGAACTTTTTAGTGTACTAGGCGCCAGAAAGCGGCGTCTCAGCCGGCGCTGTGGGCCGCCCGAGCCCGAGCCACAAACGTGCGGACTTTCTCCGGGTCCTTTCGGCCTGGCGAGATCTCGACACCACTCACCACGTCCACGCCCCAGGGGCGCAGCGTGTGGATGGCCTCAGCCACATTTTCCGGGCTGAGCCCGCCGGCCGCCACCATGTGCGTCTGCGCCCGGCCGAACAGCGCGGCCCGCGCCGCCTGCCAGTCAAATGCAATTCCGGTTCCGCCCACCGCGGTGGCCGTGCGGGAATCCACCAGCAGCGCATCCACATTGGCATCCTGCGCGTACTGGGCAGCCTGCGCCTCCGCGTCCGGCCCGAAGTGCACCACGCGCAGCACTCGCAGGCTCGGTCCAAACCGCGCCTTCAGCCGCGCCGGCACTTCCGGACCGGCATTGGAGTGCAGCTGCACGCCGGTCAGCCCGCAGCCGCGCACGGCCGCCTCCATCTCGTCCAGCGCGGCATCCACAAAGACGCCAATCCGTTCCACATTTGCCGGCAGGTGCCTGGCAATCTCCGCCACCGTGGTCGCCGTCACGCGGCGCAGGCTGGACGCCAGCACAAAGCCCACAGCATCGGCACCGGCCTCAACCGCCAGCAGCGCATCGGCCAGGGAAGTTGTCCCGCAGATCTTGACCCAAAGGCTCATCGCACAGCCGCCGCTTCGTCCAGCAGCGCCTGCAGCGCCGCGCCCGGGTCCGCCTGTCGCATCAGGCTTTCGCCAATCAGGAATGCACCAAACCCGGCCGCGCGAAGCCGCGCCAGGTCTTCCGCCGTGGACAAGCCACTCTCTGCCACGCGCACCACGCTCGGCGGAATCCGCTCCACAAGTTCGAGCGACGTCTCCAGGCGCACGGCAAAGGTCTTCAGGTTGCGATTGTTCACGCCAATCGCATCCGCGCCGCCTTCACCCAGCGACTCTAGCACGCCATCCAGCTCGTCCGCGGTGTGGACCTCGACGAGGACGTCGAGCTCAAGCCCCCGCGCCGCCGCAGAAAACTGCTTCAGCTCCGCCGCGCTGAGGGCCGCGGCGATCAGCAGAACTGCGTCCGCCCGGTGCGCCCGCGCCTCCAGTAATTGGTACTCGTCCACCGTAAAGTCCTTGCGCAGGCAGGGCAGCGCCACCGCCTCTGAGGCCAGCTCCAGGTTGCGCAGGCTGCCCTGGAACCACGGCACATCGGTCAACACAGACAGTGCCGCCGCGCCGCCGGCCTGGTAGCGCCCAGCCAGCCACGGCACGTCGAAATCCTCTCGAATCAAGCCTTTCGACGGCGAGGCTTTCTTGATTTCCGCAATCACTGCAGGCCCGGCTGCCGCCCGCCGGCGCAGCGCAGCCGACCAGCCGCGCGGAGTGTGCGCAGCAGCCATAGGCTCCAGGCTCGCCGCAGGGACAGAGGCCTTCGCCGCCGCCACCGTGGCACGTGTCCGGGCCAGAATCTCATCCAAACGAGTGCTCATAGGCTGGCTTTGAGTATACGAGGAATCGACCTGCCGCTCCGCGAACTCCCGCGCCGCCGTCCTGCCTAAACCGCTCCACTTCGGCGGGTGCTCGTCGCCGACTGCGCGCGCACTCTGCGCCAGGCGCACAGCGATCCTGGATTTGCTGGTGGGCCCGGAGGGATTTGAACCCCCAACCAAGGGATTATGAGTCCCCTGCTCTAACCGTTGAGCTACAGGCCCTTCAATGACTTACGGCAGCCTTGCGCTTGAGTGTAGCGGAAACTGCAGCGGGTGGCTGTCGTTTCGGCTCGACTTCGGAGATCTCCGCTGCAGGCTGCAGCCGTTGGAAAGGACGCTTCACCGTCGAAGTGCGTTCATGGTTGAGTCTAAGTTCCTTGGGACGTGGCAGCAAGGAGTTTGTCGAGGGACCGTGCAATGTTGAGCAGTTTTTGCTGCAACTTGCCGCCGATCATTGTCTTCTCGGGCTGTCAGAAGCCGCAGAGGTGAACTGTGCGTTTCGGAATTCAAGGTCAGTATTGTCACGTAATTCTGACAGAGCCGACAGTTGCCCAGGCGGAGGTGCCAAACCTGCTCGAAGCGCGCATGCAGCCTGAGCTCAGAACCGCGGGTAGACGATCGCAGGATGAAGAACGGCCGGGGGTACTGTCGAATTCGCTCGCTCTTGGCGCAGACGGGAATTTGTATCGGTACAGGTCCGGCATAGGTGTCAATGTCGACATCCGGTCCGAAGCGTAGCAACTGGTGCCGGGGTTGAGAGAAAGGAAGGCCCGCCCATGATATGTCCGAGGGTAGACCGAATCTGGCGCACCGCGATCGTTGCTCTGGTCGCCGGCGTCACACTCCTTCAGCCAGGAACGACGTCGGCGGCACAGGTAGCCGTGCGCCATACCGAGGGTGTGCTTCACGGCTTTCTGGTGCTGCGCACGCTCGCGGGCGAACCGCTTGCGGACGGAGACCTGATCCAGATCGCTCGTGGCAATCGAGTAACCAGCCAGCTGGTGTTCCACTTCAAGGATGGCTCGGTCCATGACGAAACCGCGGTCTTTTCCCAGCGTGGCAAGTTCCGGCTCCTGAGCTATCACCTGATTCAGAAGGGCCACGCGTTCCAGCATCCGATTGAAGTCTCGCTCGACGGTTCCACAGGCAAAGTCACGGTCCACAGCACCGACGATGATGGCAAGGAGAAGGTGGAAACCGAACAGCTCGATCTGCCACCGGATGTGGCCAATGGCCTGGTTCTTATACTGCTGAAGAACATTCCATCCCAGGCAACGCAGATGACTCTTTCGATGGTGGCAGCCACGCCAAAACCGCGCCTGGTGAAGCTGGCGATCACCCGCCAAGGTGAGGATGTGTTCTCGGTCGGTGGCACCAGCCGCAAGGCCACGCGTTACGGAGTGAAGGTGGAGATCGGTGGCTTGACTGGGCTGATTGCACAACTGTTAGGGAAGCAACCCCCAGACACCCACATTTGGATTCTCGATGGGGACGCTCCAGCTTTCGTCAAATTAGAGGGCCCGCTTTGCCTTGGTGGCCCGATTTGGCGGATTGAGTTGGAGAGCCCGGTTTGGCCGTTACCGTCCACCGGGAATTCGAAAGACTAGTTGTTGAGGCGAGTTGAGGCGTCGGAAGGCACGATGGCCTTCCACTTCGCGAAGCCAACCGGATTCCATTCCAAAGCGAGGGCAGTTCGTCGATGTGAGCCTGGTCAGCATTGCATGGCGTGGGGAGTGCAAGACAAAATCCGGAGAGAAGATCGGCCGGCGCTTGCCGTTCGCATTGGGGCGGCGATCTCCCGGTGCAGGTGACCGACCGCGTGGTTCTTGCCCGCAAGCGCGCCGACGCAACCCTCGCCGGCCGACCCGCCGCGCGACCGCGGGTTGCCGGGGAGTCCTATCTCTCAACCAGAATCAGCGGCCCGCGTTCCCTCCGCAATTACGCTCTCGCCCCACTGTCGCAACTTCTGCGAACCGGGGTACAATGGCGCCGTCTAGGGAGGTTTGAAATGGGACACCGATACGCGAACATTCTTGAAACCGTTGGCAACACTCCGGTGGTGCGGATCAACAAGTTGGCGCCGCCCCACGTCAACCTCTTTGTGAAGGTGGAGGCTTTCAATCCCCTCGGTTCCGTCAAGGACCGTCTCGCCCTGGGCGTGATTGAGGACGCAGAGCGCAGCGGACGGCTCAAGCCGGGACAGACGGTGATTGAAGCCACCAGCGGAAACACCGGCATCGGCCTGGCCATGGTGTGCGCGCAGAAGGGCTATCCACTCGTCGTCACGATGGCGGAGTCCTTCAGCGTGGAGCGCCGCAAGCTCATGCGCTTCCTCGGCGCGAGGGTGGTTATCACCCCGGCCCCGGCAAAAGGCATCGGCATGGTGGCCAAGGCAATTGAGTTGGCGGAAAAGCACGGCTGGTTCCTCACCCGCCAGTTTGAAAATGAAGCCAATGCCGACATGCATTCGCGCACCACGGCGCGGGAGATCCTAGACGATTTCCAGGGCGAGCAGCTCGACTACTGGGTCACCGGTTTCGGCACCGGCGGTACGCTGAAAGGCGTGGCGCGCGTGCTGGCCAAGGAACGGTCCGACACGAAAATCGTGGTCTGCGAACCAGAAGACGCGCCCATGCTCTCCAGCGGGCAGGCGCAGGAACGCAACCCCGACGGATCGGCCACATCGAGTCATCCCGTGTGGAAGCCGCATCCTCAGCAGGGCTGGAGCCCCGACTTCATCGCCAAGCTCACCGGCGACGCCGTCGACATGAAAGTCATTAGCCAGGTCGTGCGTATTCCCAACGCAGACGCCTTGCGCTGCAGCAGGGAACTGGCGCGCAAGGAAGGCCTCTTTGTGGGCATCTCTTCCGGCGCAACCTTTGCCGGCGCGCTGCAGGTGGCGGCGCAGGCGCCGACGGATTCCACCATACTGTGCATGCTTCCCGATACCGGCGAGCGCTACCTCAGCACACCGCTCTTTGCCGAAGTCTCCGTGGACATGACCGCCGAGGAAGTCGAAATTGCCCACTCCACGCCGAGCTGCTGGCTGCAGCCAGCGCCGTAGCTCGCGCGCAGGCTTGCCCACTGGCGGCTGCGCTTAAAACAGCAGCCGCCCGCTCCCTCAAATGCTCCTCCATCCGCTCTGCGAAAATGGAAGAGCATGCTTTCTCTGCAAAATGCCGGCAAGCGTTTTGGCCCGCGCATCCTGTTTACGGGTGCCAACTGGCTCATCCGTGCGCGCGAGAAGACCGCGCTGGTGGGCGCCAACGGCACCGGCAAATCCACGCTGATGAAGGTGCTCGCCGGCCTGGAGCCGCTGGACTACGGCGAACTGCAGCAGACCCGCGGCATGAGCATTGGCTATCTGCCCCAGGAGGGCCTGAGCCTCACCGGCCGCACCATCTTTCAGGAGTGCCTCTCCGTCTTTGACGAGCTGCGCGACATGGAGCAGGAGATTCAGCGGCTCGCCTCCAGCCTCTCTGAGCTGGACCATGCCGGCCCTGAGTACGAGGCCGCCGCCGAGCGCTACTCCATGCTGCAGGACCGCTTCCACGCCCTTGACGGCTACGCGCTCGAAGCTCAGGTGGGCAGCGTCCTTACCGGCCTCGGCTTTGGCAAAGAGGACTGGTCGCGCCTCACCGACGAGTTCAGCGGCGGCTGGCAGATGCGTATCGCTCTCGCCAAGCTTCTGCTTGCCCGCCCCAACCTGCTGCTGCTGGACGAGCCCACCAACCACCTGGACCTGGAAACCCGCAACTGGCTCGAGGACTATCTCCGCACCTATCCCTTCGGCTACATTCTCATCTCCCACGATCGCTACTTCCTCGACGTCACCATCGACCGCACCGTCGAAATCTGGAACAAGCGCCTCACCATCTTTCAGGGCAACTACACCAAATACCTGAACCAGAAGGACGAGCGCCGCGCCCAGCTGCTCGCCGCCTACCGCAACCAGCGCGACCAGATTGACCACCTCGAAGCCTTCATCAACCGCTTTCGGTATCAGGCCACCAAGGCCAAACAGGTCCAGTCCCGCATCAAGGAGCTGGAAAAGATCGAGCGCATTGAGATTCCCGAGGAAGAGCCGGTCATCCACTTCCGCTTTCCCCAACCACAGCCCTCCGGCCGCATGGTGGTGGAAGCTGAAGGCCTGGCCAAGAGCTACGGGCTTAAGCAGGTTTTCTCCGGCGGGCGTTTTTCTATTGAGCGCGGAGACCGCGTGGCCCTGGTCGGCGTCAACGGCGCGGGCAAGTCCACCCTGATCCGCTTGCTCACCGGCGTGGAGCAGCCCTCCGCGGGTTCCATCCGACTGGGCCACAACGTGGTCAGCGAGTACTTCGCGCAGGACCAGTACAAGGTCCTCGACGCCGAGTCCCGCATGCTCGACGACATCAGCCGCGCGGCCGTGAAGGTGCCGGAGGGGGAACTGCGCTCTCTCCTCGGCTGCTTCCTCTTCTCCGGCGACGACGTTTTCAAGCCACTCGGCGTGCTCTCCGGCGGCGAGCGCAATCGCTTCGCCCTTGCCCGCATCCTTGTCTCGCCTTCCAACTTCCTGCTCCTCGACGAGCCCACCAACCACCTGGACATGCGCGCCAAAGACGTGCTGCTCGACGCCCTGGCCGCCTTCTCCGGAACAGTGGTCTTCGTTTCGCACGACCGCTACTTCCTTGACCGCCTGGCCACCCGCGTTCTCGAAGTGGAGGACGGCGCCATTACTGCCCACCAGGGCAACTATGAGGACTACCTTCGCTGGAAAACCGCGCAGGCGCTTGCCGCTACCGCGCCCGCCGCGGAAGCGAAGCCCGCGCCGGAAGCAAAGCCAATCTCGCCCGCTTCCGAAGCGACCGCGCCTGACAGCGACTCCAACGGCTCCGCGCCCCGCCAGCGCCGCCTGAATCCCATCCGCCAAAAGCAGATGGAAGACCGCTGCACCTTTCTTGAAGAAGAAATCCCCCGCGTCGAAGCCGCACTTGCCCACACCGAACAGGAACTCGGCATCTTCGTCTCCGCCGCGGAAACCCAGCGCCTCACCGACCTGGCCGCCAGCCTCCGCGAGCAGGCCGCCGCACTTACCGCCGAGTGGGAAGATCTCACCCTCCAGCTGGACAACGCCTGAGCCCGGCTGCGCCACCAACTCCTGAGACGGTCTTCATCGCACCTCGTGCATAATCAAGAGAAGATGCCCTTACTGTGGAATCCCGAAAGCTGGTCGCAGCGCCTGGCGGAGCTGCTGGCGCGCACCGGCGACCTGAAAGAGGCGCCCCTGCGCCGCGACGTCCGCTCGCTCGGCATCCTTCTTGGAGAAGTTCTGCGCGAGCAGGCCGGAGACGAGCTCTTCGAGCAGGTGGAGGCTCTCCGCCAGGGCACCATCCGCCGCCGCGACGCCGAGGCGCACGGCCACGCCGAAGAAGCCGCGCGCCACGCCGCCACCGCGCTCCAGCTGGTCCACTCGCTCCCCATTGAGCGCGCCATTCTGCTCACCCGCGCTTTCGCGTTTTACTTTGAGCTCATTAACCTGGCAGAGACCAACCACCGCAAGCGCCGCCGCCTCGCGCTGCAGCTCAGCGGAGAGGCCAACCGCCAGCGCGGCTCCCTCGCCGGCACACTCGCGGAGATGCGCCGCGTCGGCATCAGCGCAGAAGAAGCCATGGATTGGCTTCGCCGCGTCCTTATTATTCCCGTCTTCACCGCGCACCCCACGGAGGTGGCGCGCCGCAGCGTCATGTTCAAGCGCCGCCGCATCGGCGAATTCCTCGCCGCGCTGGACCGCATTCCCATTCCTCAGCAGGACCTCGCGCGCCTGGAAGAACTTGTCCTGGCCGAGATCACCAGCCTCTGGCAAACCGACGAAGTCCGCTCCCGCCGCCCCACCGTCTACGACGAAATCAAGATGGGCCTGGACTACTACGACGTCTCCATCTTTGCCACGCTGCCCTCGCTTTACCGCGAAATTGCCGAGGCCCTTCGCGCCTCGTACGACCTGGAGATCGAGGCGCACGCGCTGCCCCAGGTGCTCCGCTTCGGCTCTTGGATCGGCGGCGACCGCGACGGCAATCCCTTCGTCACGCCGGAGGTCACGCGCGACGCCATCCGGCTGGCCCGCGGCCACCTGTTGCTCTACTACCAGCGCAGCCTCAACTCCATCATGGATCTGCTCACCTCGAGCGCCCAGCAGCGGCCCGTCAGCCCCCAGCTCATGGAGCGCCTCCAGGCTTACGTCACGCAGGTCCACACTCCGGAGGCGCAGGTCTTCGGCGCGCAATACGAGTTCGAGTACTATCGCCGCTTTGTCATCTGCCTCAAGGCCCGCCTGCAGCGCACCCTGCAGACCATGAACCGCCCGCCGCACTCCCCTGGCGCGCCCCTGCCCGTGATGCCCTTCACCCTCGCGCAAGGTCAGGACCAG
>DATKTQ010000192.1:0-5629 GCA_035531055.1 Occallatibacter sp.
GCGCCCTGCACGCCCCGGGCCACCGGCGCCACCGCAAAGTCGTCCAGCTTGTCTTTAAGTTCGACGACAAGCCGCTCGGCCAGCTTTTTGCCCACGCCCGGAATCCGCGTCAATTGCGCATGATCCTGCGCGCGAATGTACTGCACCGTCCGCTCCGGCGACAGCCCGCTCAACATCTTGATGGCCAGCTTCGGCCCCACGCCGCTCACCGTAATCAGCCGTTCAAACAGCCGCTTCTCCTCGCGCTCCAGAAAGCCGAACAGCGCAATCTGGTCGTCGCTCACCTGCGTGTGAATGTGCAGCGAGGCCTCCGCGCCCACCGAGGGCAGCGCCGTAAACGTCGGCACGGAGATGGCCACGTCGTACCCCACGCCCGCCGCCTCCACAATGGCCTGGCCGGGCTGCTTAAAGATGAGCTTGCCGCGCAGATGAGCAATCATTCGAACCTATTCTACGGGCATCGCACGCACCCGTCCGCCGCACGAAGAAAATCTTTAGAACTTTGCCGATTAATTCGCAGGAGTTGTCACACTGGAAATAGCTCGTACTCTCACCCAGTCGACAACCGGCTGACAACTGACTGCTGGCGACTGACTACTGGACGAGAGGGGGTACCCCCTCCCCCCATAACTTTTATTTTCACTTTTCCACAGCACTTTTGCCGATTAATTCGAAGCTTGTGAAACGGCCCGCCCGCCGAGCGTGAGCAGGCTCTAAAGCAGCTTCATCCGCTTCGCCACGCGCTCCAGCGTCTCCAGCGCCCGGTCCAGTTGCGCCCGTGTGTGCTCGCTCGTCAGGATGAGCCGAATCCGCGCCTTGCCCTCCGGCACCGTGGGGAAGGCAATGCCCGTGCCCATCACGCCCTCGTCAAACAGCGCCCGGCTGAACTCCATCGCCGCGCGTCCCTCGCCCACAATCACCGGCGTAATCGGCGTCTCAGTCGCCGGCGTCGTCACGCCGCCCACGTTGAAGCCCATGCCCCGCAGCTCACCCTGAAAATAACGCGTGTTCGCCCAAAGCCGCTCAATCCGCTCGGGTTCGTTCTCCAGAATGTCAAAGGCTGCCATGCAACTCGCCGCCACCCCCGGCGGATGCGACGTCGAAAACAAAAACGGCCGCGCCCGGTGATAGAGGTAGTCAATCAAATCCTTCGATCCGCACACATAGCCGCCCAGCGAGCCAATGGCCTTTGAAAGCGTGCCCACCTGCACATCCACCTTGCCGTGCATGCCAAAGTGGTCCACGCTGCCGCGCCCGTTGCGCCCCAGCACACCCGAGGCATGCGCGTCGTCCACCATCATGATGGCGCCGTACTTTTCAGCCAGCGCCGCCAGCTTGTCCACCGGGCCAATGTCGCCGTCCATTGAGAACACGCCGTCCGTAATCACCAGCTTGTGCCCCGGCTCGCCGGCCACTTCCTTCAGCAACTCCTCGCAGTGGTCCGCGTCCTTATGGCGAAAGACCTTGATCTTCGCCCTCGACAGCCGCGCCCCGTCAATAATGCTGGCGTGGTTCAGCTCGTCGGACAAAATAAAGTCGTCCTTGCCCAAAATCGCGCTCACCGTGCCCGCGTTGGCCGTGAACCCGCTCTGGAAGACGACGCACGCCTCCACATTCTTGAACGCGGCAATCCGCTCCTCCAGCTCCATGTGGATGCGCATCGTCCCGGCAATCGTCCGCACCGCGCCGGAGCCCACACCAAATTTGCGCGTCGCCTCCAGTGCCGCCTCGATGAGTTTCGGGTGGTTCGCCAGCCCCAGGTAGTTGTTGCTGGCCAGGTTAATCACCTCGCGCCCGTCGTAGTGGCACACCGGTGCCTGCTGGTCGTCCAGCACCCGCAGCTTAAAGTGGGTGCCCTTGGCCTTCAGTTCGTCCAGCACGGCGGTCAGATGAGCCAGCTGGGGTCGCGCAGCGGTCTGGGTCATGGCGATTCCTCCCAACCTGTAAGGATAGCGCGGAACCGCGGCCGGCCCGTCGGCCCAGTTTCCATGCCGGGCAAAGCACCTTTCCCCGCCTTCCTGCGTCCAAATCCCAGTCCCGGTTGGCCCCCTCGCGCCTCCGCCGGATACAATGGTTCTACGCTGCCGAATACCGGCAAACCGCAATTTTCCTTGGAATCTGGAGCAGGTGCACGTGAGACGTTTGACCAGCCGCCGTTTGCGGCTTGAGATGGTTGCAGGACTGGGTATCGCGTTGGCGCTGCCCGCACTGGCATTGCAGGCAGCAAACTCCGGGGTTGCGGCGAACCGTGCCGCCAGCGGGCGCAACGCCAGCGCCCTGGCCACAGAAACCACCCTTCGAGCGGACACCCGCGACCTGGCCGGTCGCACGCAAGCCACCTTCTCCGTTGCCGTCGCCGGCAGTGACGGCCTGCCCGCCACTGGCGCCGTCGAATTTGAGGACCACGGCACGGCCATTGCCGGAGCCGCGCTGGACGCCAAGGGCCGCGCCACCACAACCTTGACATTGCCCCAGGGCGATCACTCCATCACCGCGTCCTACGTGGGCGACTCCTCGCACCTGGCCTCCGTTTCGCAGGTGACGCCGGTGAACGCCGTAACCAGCGGCATCCCGGATTTCTCCGTCTCAGTGAACCCGGGCACCCTCTCGCTCACCGCCGGCCAGTCTGGCTCCGTGGTCGCCTCCATCACGCCGTTAGACGCCTCCGCGCTCACCTCGCCCATGTTCGTGCAGCTTTCCTGCTCCAGCCTGCCAGACCAGACGGCCTGCACCTTTACCCCGCAGACCGTGCAGATTCTGCCCAACACCACCGCCGCCGTCACGGCGGATCTGGTGGTGGCCACGCAGGCCGCCTCCACCACCGGCGCCCTGGTTGCGCCCCGGCCGCAGTCCAACCCGGTTGCCTGGGCGGTGCTGCTGCCCGGCGTCTTTGGCCTGGGCGGACTCGCCTTTGGCGCGCGCCGCCGTCGCTGGCTCAGCCGCCTCGCGCTGCTCACGCTGGTGGGTTTTGTCGCCGTCCTCGGCACCACCGCCTGCTCGCCGCTCTATAACTACTACAATCACGGCCCGCCGCAGAACCTGCCCACCCCGGCCGGCACCTTCAACATCGTCATCGCGGCCCAGTCCAGCAACGGCATCTCCGCCATTACGCACAGCACCACGCTGGCGCTTACCGTCAAGTAGAGCGTCGGGGGCTGGCCCGCATGCACTGCCGGCATCCACTTCCGCCGGGGTGCGCAACCGCCGCTACTCCGGCTTGAGCACCACTTTGATCGCGTCGCCCGATTGCAGCAGCTGCATCGCTTCGGCAAACTGCGAGAGCATCAGCCGGTGCGTAATCACCGGCTCCAGGTTCAGCTTGTGCGCCGCCAGCAGCGCCTCCATCTGGAACCACGTCTCGAACATCTTGCGCCCATTGATGCCCTGCACCGTGGCGCCTTTGAAGATGATGTCCCGCGCAAAGTCCAGTTCCACCGGCCGCGACGGAATCCCCAGCAGCGACGCCCGCCCGCCGGTGCGCAGCAGCGCAAAGCCCAGCGCCATGGCCTTCGGATGGCCGGACATCTCCAGCAGCACATCCACGCCCGTGCCGCCGGTTGCCTCCAGAATCCGCGCCTCCACGGCGTCGGCTTCTGGATCCAGCACCAGGTCCGCGCCCATCTCGGCGGCCACCGCGCGCCGGTGCGCGTTCACTTCCACGGCAAACACGCGCGCCGCGCCGCAGGCCCGCGCCACGGCAATCGAAAACAGCCCGATGGCGCCGCAGCCCGTAATGGCCACCGTGCAGGCGGCAATCGGCCCGGCCAGCACCGTGTGCACCGCATTGCCCAGCGGGTCCAGCAGGCTGGCATAGTCGTGCGGAATAGCCGGCGACAGCTTCCAAATGTTGGTCTCCGGAATCACCGCGTAGCCTGCAAAAGCGCCATCGGCGTCCACGCCCAGAATGCGCACATGCTGGCACACGTGCGCCAGCCCCGTGCGGCACTGCAGACATTTCCCGCAGGCCACGTGCATCTCCGCGCTCACCAGGTCGCCTTCCTTCACCGTGGTTACATCGCGGCCCACCTTCGCTACCGCGCCGGCAAACTCGTGTCCCGGAATCAGCGGCGGATGAATGCGTCCCTGCGCCCAGGGGTCCCAGTTGTAAATGTGCAGGTCGGTTCCGCACACGCTGGCCGCTGTCACCCGCACCAGCACTTCGCCGGGCCCCGGCTGCGGCACAGGCACCTCGCGAATCTCAATGCCCGGCGCTGCCTGCGCCTTCACCACTGCCTGCATGTTCGCCATGGTTCCAAGCCTCCAGCGGAAACAAACCAGTCTATCAACCTGCGTGCCTTTGCGCCTGCTCGGCGTCCGAGGTGATAGAACGGTTGGGAAGGGAAGAGCCACTCCGGCCATGCCACTCCACAGATTCGCCTTCGCCGCTGCAGTCGTCGCCGCCCTTGCAGGCATGTCGTTCTCGCCCTCAGCCGCGGCGCAAACCGCCGATCCCGCGTGGCTCCGCTACGCGCCGCTCGACCACCCCCTCAGCGTGCCCACGCGCGTCGTCGTCCTCGGCCAGGACCCCGTGGAGCGCAACGGCGCCGCCGAACTCGAGCGCGGCCTGCTCGCCCTGAGCGGCCGCACCACGCCCGATCCAAGCTCTGACTCCATCGTCCTCGGCACCGCGCAGCAATTTCACGCACGCAAGCCCAAAGCCGCCACTCCTTCACTTGAGCCAGACGAATTTGTCATCTCCTGGCACAGCCTGCCGATGGTCCGCGAGCTCGACATCGTCGGCGGCAGCCCGCGCGGCGTTCTCTATGGCGTCTTCGCGCTCCTGCGCAACCTCTCCCAGGGCGCGGACATGAGCCACGCGAGCCTGCGCGAGCATCCTGCCATGGCCATCCGCTGGGTAGACCAGTGGGACAACGCCGATGGCTCCATTGAGCGCGGCTACGCCGGCCGCAGCCTCTTTTTTGAGGGCGGCCACGTCCGCCAGGACCTCGCGCCCGTCGCTGCCTACGCTCGGCTGCTAGCTTCGGTCGGCGTCAATGCCGTGAACGTGAACAACGTGAACAACGCCGCCCCGTTCCTGCAGCCGCAGATGCTCCACGAGTTGGTCCGCGTGGCCGACGCCATGCGTCCCTGGGGCGTCCATCTCGCGCTCAGCGTCGATGTTGCCAGCCCCAAAAGCATCGGCGGCCTTGCCACCTACGACCCGCTCGACCCCGCCGTCAAAGCCTGGTGGAACGCGAAGGTCGACGCGATCTACGCGCTCATCCCTGACTTCGCCGGCTTCACCGTCAAGGCCGACTCCGAGGGCCAGCCCGGCCCCGCCAGCTACGGCCGCACACCCGCCGACGCCGCCAACACTCTCGCCGCCGCCCTCGCCCCGCATCACGGCGTCGTGCTCTACCGCGCCTTTGTTTATAACCACCACCTCGACTGGCGCGACCCCAAAGCCGACCGCGCCCGCGCCGCTTACGACATCTTCCATCCCCTCGACGGCAAGTTCCTCCCCAACGTCATCATCCAAACCAAGGAAGGCCCCATCGACTTCCAGGCGCAGGAGCCCGTCTCGCCCCTCTTCGGCGGCCTCACCCGAACCAGCCAGGCCATGGAAATCCAGGTCACGCAGGAGTACACCGGCCAGCAGCGCCACCTCGTCTATCTCGCGCCCATGTGG
>DATKTQ010000193.1:0-2155 GCA_035531055.1 Occallatibacter sp.
GCCACCCGGCAGGCCCCCGGCCACAACGGATATCTCCCGGCCAGGGGCCTGCCCACCCTCACCAACTCACACCCCCACAAAAGGACTCGTCGCCATGGCCAACATCCGCGTCAACATGGAAAAGGGCGTCGACATCGCCGCCGAAGACGCCCTCCGGTGGCTCACCGGAGCCAACAAATCTCTCCAGGCCGCGCCCGCCGTCGTCGCCGCGCTCGCCATCCTCGTCAGCGCCCTGGAGAAGCCCATCACGGAGTTCGCCGGCGCAGCCGCCAACCCCCTCAACATCGCGCTCGACATCCAGACCGTCTCGGACATTCGCGCCGTCTGGCCGGAGCTCAAGGCCTTCCTGGCCACACTGGGCATTCAGCTCTAGCTTCAAGAAACACGTCGGGCCGCCCCGTTTCGGAGCGGCCCGCGCCATCCTGCCGGCAAACTATCCGTCACCGGCCTACACGTCTGTGTCCCGCGCCTCGCCCAGCACCAGCTTCAACGTCATCTTCTGCTGGCCGCGGTAGATCGTCACCTGAATCGTATCTCCCGCCTGGTGCTTGTCCATAATCGCGCTAATGTCCTGCGGATCCGTCACCGGCTGCCCGTCGATTGCCACAATCAGGTCGCCGCCCAACCGAATCGGCGTATTGCCCAGGTAGGCCTGCTCGTTGCCTCCGCGCAGTCCCGCGTGCTCCGCCGCGCCTCCCGGAATCACCCGCTGAATCAGCACTCCGGAGTTTGCCGCCAGACCCATCTGCTGCGCCAGGTCCGGCCCCACGCCCAGCGATTCAATCCCCAGCGACGGCCGCCGTACCCGCCCGTAGCGCGTCAGGTCGCCCAGCACCGCCTTCGCCGTGTTAATCGGAATCGCAAACCCAATGCCCGCGTTCTGGTCGCTGTTTGACAGGATCATCGTGTTGATTCCGATCACCTCGCCGTGCGAGTTCAGCAGCGGACCGCCCGAGTTGCCCGGATTGATCGCCGCGTCCGTCTGGATCGCGTCCTCAATCGGCGCCCCGTCCGCGTTGTGAATCGACCGGATAGAGCTGATGATGCCCCGCGTCATCGTCCCCGCCAGTCCAAACGGGTTGCCGATCGCGTACACCTCCTGCCCCACGGAAAGATTCGAGCTGTTGGCCAGCGTCACCGGCTGCAGGTTCGGCGCGTCAATCTGCAGCAGCGCCAGGTCGTGCAGCTTGTCGAAGCCCACCACCTTGGCCGAATAGCTCCGCTTGTTGCTCAACATCACTTCAATGCCCCGGTTCGCGCCCTCAATCACGTGATAATTCGTCAGCACGTGCCCGGCCTTGTCCAGGATGAAGCCCGAGCCCTGCCCCTGCTGCGGCACCGCGCCATAGAAAAAGTTGAACACCACCTGCCGCGACGTAATGTTCACCACCGAGGGCAGCACCCGCCTGTAGACGCCAATGTTGTTCTGCTCCTCCGGCGTGAAGGCCGGCGCCGCCTCGGCCTCGGTCAGCTGCAGCGGAGAATCGTTTCCGTGTATCCCGAACAGCGGCAAAAGATCCCGGTCGGACGTCAAATGCGTGGTCACAAACCAGAATCCGCCCACCAGAAGAATTACCAATACCAACCGACGCAGTCTCATGTCTTCCTCACCGGTCCGCCGTGCTGGCCGGCTCTTCCTTTCCTGGGTTTGTGCCTTCCGCGCCGGCAGAATCCAGGCCAAAAGCGCGGCGGCCGCAAGCTTCTATTCTAAATAGATGCCGGAAGTCGCCTCGCGGCTCTCGGCTTCCAGCCGCGACCACAGCTCGATCACCTGCGTTTGCAGCGCCGCCCGGTCGCCCGTGTTTTCCAGCACAAAGTCGGCCCGCGCGGCCTTCAGCCCGCCCGGAATCTGGTGCGCCAGCCTGGCCCGCGCATCCGCCTCCGCCGCCTCCCGCGCCGCGCCTTCCAGTCCCATCCGGCCCACGTAGCGCGCAATCTTCACCTCGTCCGGAGCCGTCACCACCACCACCCGGTCCAGTCGCCGCCGCCAGTCCGCCAGCACGCCCTCGGTCTCGCCCCGAGCCCGCGCATCCCGCTCCACTTCAAAAATCAGCGCTGAAACCACCACCGCCACCGCCGCCGGGTTACGCTGAAAAACCTCTCGCATCCACCGTTGCTGCTCGGCAATCACCGCCGGATGCACAATCGCGTTCAG
>DATKTQ010000194.1:0-13194 GCA_035531055.1 Occallatibacter sp.
CTTGGCTGAAAGCAGCACGTCAATGCCGCCGCCTGAGCCCAGATCCAGCACCGTCTGGCCCGGCTCCAGCGCAATCAGCGCCGTTGGATTTCCGCAGCCCAGCGAGGCCAGCACGGCATTGGCCGGCAGCCCGCGCTTCTCCGCTTCGCTGTAAAGATTCACCGTAATCGGATCGCAACAGGTAAAAGCCGGCGTGCAACATGCCGCCTCGCTCGTCTCCTGGACCTTACGCGCCGCGGCGCCGTACTTTTCCTGCACTTGGGTCTTGGTATCCACGTGTCGCACCTCACATATGCTAAAGCAAATATATTCTTTCTCTCTCACATCTGTCAATCCGCATATAATTGTTCTGTGAGTCCTCTTCCCAAACCCGTCGGCCTCGCCGTGCTGTTTGCCGCACTGGCTGACCCCACCCGACTGCGCCTGCTCAACCTGATGGCCGGCCGCGAAGTATGCGTCTGCTACTTTGTCGAGATCCTGCGCCAGAGCCAGCCCAAGATTTCACGCCATCTGGCGTATCTGCGCCGCGCCGGCATTGTGTCTGCGCGCCGCGAGGGCAAGTGGATGCATTACCGCATCTGCACGCCGCCGGACCCCGGCGCGGCGGCCATTCTTGCTGCTACGCTCCGCTCGATGCACGACGACCGCCATCTGCAGGCAGACCTTGCCCGCTTCCAGCGCGCCTGTTGCGCCCCGCAGCGGCTGGTGCTGCCGGAGGGTGCGCCGCGGCCCGCGCCGGTTTCCGCGCGCAATTCCTGATTCTCCGCTTCGTCTCCGGGCAGCCTTCAGGTACGCTAGAGCCATTCGCATGCCCTTTGCCCACGCCATCGGCGCCACCCGGTACACCTTCGCCAGCCTGCGCGAACTGCTGGCCCGCGCCACGCCCGCGCGCAGTGGCGACGTGCTGGCCGGGGTGGCCGCCGCCTCCGCCGAGGAACGTGTAGCCGCGCAGTTCGCACTTGCGGACTTGCCACTCTCGCACTTCCTCAACGAACAAGTCATCCCGTACGAAGACGACGAAGTCACGCGCCTCATCGTGGACACACATGACGCCGAAGCCTTCGCGCGCATCCGCAGCTTCACCGTGGGCGAGCTGCGCGACTGGCTGCTTTCGGATGAAGCCACGCCCACGCGACTGGCCGCGCTGGCTCCCGGCCTCACGCCGGAGATGGCCGCCGCCGTCTGCAAGCTGATGCGCGTGCAGGACCTGATCGCCGCTGCGCAAAAAATCAGGGTCGTCACGCGCTTCCGCACCACCGTGGGCCTGCGCGGCTACCTCTGCGCGCGCCTGCAACCCAACCACCCCACAGACGACCCGATGGGCATCGCCGCTTCCATCCTGGACGGCCTGCTGCTCGGCTCCGGCGACGCCGTCATCGGCATCAATCCAGCTGGAGACAGCGTGGCCGTCACCACGCATCTGTTGCGGCTCATCGACGCCGTGCGCTTGCGCTTCAACATTCCCACGCAAAGCTGCGTGCTGGCCCACATCACCACGCAGATGGCTGCGCTCCAGGCCGGTGCGCCGGTCGACCTGCTCTTCCAATCCATCGCCGGAACCGAGGCCGCCAATCGCAGCTTCGGCGTCGACCTCGCGCTGTTGGCGGAGGCGCACGATGCCGGCAAATCGCTGGCCCGTGGCGCCCTCTGTGCCGGCGGCGTCACCGGCGACAACGTAATGTATTTTGAAACCGGGCAGGGCTCGGCGCTCTCTGCCAATGCGCATCACGGCGTGGACCAGCAAACCCTCGAAGCCCGCGCCTATGCCGTGGCCCGCCGCTTCCGCCCCATGCTCGTCAACACAGTCGTGGGCTTCATCGGACCGGAGTATCTTTACGACGGTAAGCAAATTGTGCGCGCCGGCCTGGAAGACCACTTTTGCGGCAAGCTCCTCGGCCTGCCCATGGGTTGCGACGTTTGCTACACCAACCACGCCGAGGCCGACCAGGACGACATGGACGCGCTGCTTACCCTGCTGGGCGTGGCCGGAGTGAATTACATCATGGGCGTGCCCGGCGCTGACGACGTGATGCTGAACTATCAGAGCACCAGCTTCCATGACGCACTCTATCTGCGCCTCGTGCTGGGCCTGCGTCCAGCGCCGGAGTTTGAGGCGTGGCTCGCGGGCGAAGACTTCCAGCGGCTCGCCGGTGAAGCCGCGCATCCGGAAAGGCTGCTGCCCGCATGAGCCAATTGCTGCCCGCCGCTGCTGCCGCGCGCCTGCGCACCCTCACGCCGGCCCGCGTGGGCCTGGGCCGCACCGGCGTCAGCCAGCAGACCCGCGACCTGCTCAATTTCCATCGTGCCCACGCACAAGCGCGAGACGCCGTGCATGCCCGCCTGGATGCGGCCTCCTTGGCAGCAGAGCTTGCGCGCATCGCCGGCGGATCAGTGGTGCGACTGCACTCCGCCGCGCCCGATCGCGCCACCTATCTGCAGCGCCCTGACCTGGGCCGCATGCTGGACGAGCCCAGCCGCGCGGCTCTGGCGGCGCTCGCACCCATGCCCTGCGATGTTGCGCTGATCGTCGCCGACGGGCTTTCCGCGCTCGCCGTCGAGCGCCACGCCCCCGCGCTTATCGAAGCGTTGCTTCCGCGGCTCGCCGGTTGGCGGCTTGCACCCGTTGCTGTCGTCGAGCAGGGCCGCGTGGCCATCGGCGATGAGATCGGCGCAGCACTCGGCGCGCAACTCGCCGTGGTGCTCATCGGCGAGCGCCCCGGCCTCAGCGCGCCGGACTCCCTGGGCGTCTACCTCACCTGGCAACCCCGACCCGGCCGCCAGGACGCGGAGCGCAACTGCATTTCGAACATTCGTGCCGAAGGCCTTAGTTACACGCAGGCCGCCGCGCAGCTTGCATGGCTTATGGCAGAGGCACGCCGCCTGCAGCTCACCGGCGTTGCGCTCAAACCCTCCGGGCCGCTGCTGGCCCAGGGCGACCTCGTATGATCCGCCGCTGGTTCCGTCGCATCCTCATCGCACTGCCTGCGCTCTTCATTGCTCTCTATGCGGGCGACTGGGCGGTCTACCGGATGCGCGGCTCGCCGGCCAGCACCGTGCAGGTGAGCCAGTACGTCACCGTGCCGCTCAAGGGCCGCAAGACCGAGTACGACTACCTGGGCGACTCCGGCCAGCCCTGTTCTGTCTCGCTGTTCCCGCAGGATGGGCGCGAGCCCTGCTGGCAACTGCGCCGCGCCGCCAGCCAGGCGCCCTAGCCTGCCCAGTACGGGAAGGCCCGCCCACTCCGGAACCGGCAAACACCGTTTCGTGACACGGGTCACGTTTCCCCATTACACCTGCGCGTAGGATGAATCGATTGGTCGGCCAGGCGAGGAATCATGTACAGCCGCACGCAAAACGAAAACGGCACCTTCCACACGCGATGCCTTTATTGCTTCCGCACCGTGGCATTTGACGTGGAGACCGCCGCGGAGCTGGATGCGTTGGAGGCCAGCCACATCTGCCCGGAAAAGGCCATCGCCCAACTGCAGGCTCAAGAACAATCCGCCGCGGCGCGCGCACAACGGAATTAGCGCATCTGCGCCAAATCCCGCAGATCCCGCGCCACGGCCTCCAGAAACGTTTCCACGCTGGCGCCCTCGGGCGGTTCCAGCCCGGACCTGGCCTTAATCGCTTCGGCAATCCGAGCGGCCAGTGACTCGCGCGTGTCCATGGGCAGGTCCAGCCGCCGCGCAAAAAAGCCTTCCAGCACTTCCAGGTCAGTCTCCGTCAGTTTGGCAACCTCAGTGACCGGCAGCGTCACTGCCGCATGCGGCTCCGGCATGGTCGGCAACGGGGCCAGCGCCGCTGCGGTAAACGTGCGCGCGCCATTGTCGCCCCACAGCGGCGTTTCGTCCTTCCGGTCGCGCACCACCAGCGTGCCCGCCGCCAGGTCTCCCAGCCGCTGGTGCTGGCGCGTGGCAAACAGCGCAATGGCTCCCACGGCGTAGCAGAACGGCAGCTGGTCCACGTAACGCACAAAGTTCCGCGCCATGGACTCGAACAGCCCGATGGCCCGCCCCGTGCGCTGAATTACGCGAATCCGCGCCAGCCGCTTGCCCGGCGTCTGCCCATTCCAGAACGCCTCAAACAACGTGAAGTAGCCCCAGTTCAGCAAGAACACTGAGACCGTCAAAATCGCCACCGTCCACTGGTAGGAGAGCCGGGAAAACTTGACCAGCGCCGGCCCGAAGGCCCACATCAGCAGGCTCAGCACCAGCAGCCCCGCAGCCCAGATGAGCGTATCCACCAGCAGCGCCACAAAACGGCTGCCCAGCCCGGCCAGCGGAAGCTCGATCGCCACCAGCTCCGGCGTATCAATGCTAAGCTGGTCTGAATTCCGATCCATGACGCCCATCCTCTCCAATCAGTGGATCCACAAGCGCCGGCCCCATTGGGAACGGCTGGCCGCGCTGCTGACCCAGGCCGACCAGAGCGGCCTTCGGCAACTCTCGCGCGCTGAATTGCAGGAGCTTGCCCTGCTCTACCGCCAGGTGGCCGCCGACATCTCCGTGCTGCGCCGCGACCCCACCGCGCGCACCTATGCCGAACACGTGAATCAACTGCTGGCTCGCGCTCACCATATCATGTACTCCGGCCGCAAGACGAGCATGGGCACACTCTTCCGTTTCCTGCGCGACCAGTACCCGGCCATCTTCCAGCGCCAGCTCTCGTTTGTGCTGGCTTCGCTGCTCTTCTCTGTCAGCTGGGGACTGCTGGGCGCCGTCGTCACCAGCTCGCACCCGCAGTTCATGCGCCATTATGTGGGGCCCGCCATGATTGCCACCATGGAGCGCCACCAGATGTGGACCAAGTCCGTGGTGAGCATCGCACCCATGGCCTCCAGCGCAATCATGACCAATAACCTCACCGTCAGCTTTCTCACCTTCGCCGGCGGCATCGTCTTCGGCCTGGGTACTCTCTGGTACCTCTACTTCAACGGCATGATGCTCGGCGTCATCGCCGCCGCCTGCCACCAGTACGGCATGTCGGTGGCCCTGTGGAGCTTTGTGGCGCCGCACGGCTCGCTGGAGCTTCCCTCCATCCTCATCGCCGGCGCGGCCGGGCTGCGCCTCGGCTACTCCATGGTGTTCCCCGGCCAGCTCCGCTGGAAAGACTCCGTGGCCGAAGGCGGCATGGAAGCCACGCGCCTGGTCTCCGGCATCATTCCAATGCTGGTGATTGCGGGCACGCTGGAGGGATTTTTCTCCCCCTCGAACGCGCCCGTCTGGCTCAAATTCACGGTGGGCGGTTTGCTTTTCACCCTGTTACTGTTCTGGCTCTTCCGTCCCGTCAAACCCGCGCCGGGCGCGGCGTCCAGATAACCGCGCGCAGCCGTCACACCTTGAGGAAAATCTTCTTCCGGTACAGCACCCACACCGGCACAAAGCACAGCGCCGTGAAAGTGACCGAGTAGGCAAAGGCTGCCAGGTGCGGGTTGGAAATGTGCGCGAAGGTGCTTTGAAAGAAGCCCGGCTCCCATGCCGCCAGATGGTCATTCGAGCTGATCGTGATGCCGCCCGCCGCTGTCCGCTTTACTGACCACAGCAGGTCGGCGCCCAGCTCGCTCAGCATGTACACGCCAATGGCGTTGGACCCGAAGACCAGCCACACATAAGTCCATCCCTTGCGCCAGCCCTTCTGCTCCACTGCCCAGTAGCACAGCGTCATCAGCAGCAGAGAGAAACCACCCGCCACCAGCACAAACGAGCTGGTCCACATGTTCTTGTTCAGCGGAAACTCAAGCGACCACAGATAGCCCAGCGCGAGGCTCACCACCGCCGCCGCCCCCAGCCCCAGCGTCTTTGCCTGCACCGTGCGCCGGGTGCGCAGCCAGAGGCCAGTCAGCACGCCCATCAGCGCCGAGCCGATGGCCGGCAGATCGCTCAGCAGCCCTTCGGGGTCGCGCACGTTGTGGTCCGGCGCATAGAGATACAGGTGATAGGGAAACACGTGCCGGTCAATCCATGACACCATGTTCTGGCTCATGTCCATGAAAGGCACATCGCGCCCCGGCACGCCCACGCCGGGAATCGGCACCCAGCGCACCAGCACCCAGTAACCCACCAGCGCTGCCACCAGCGCCACCACCTTGGTCCAGGCCCGGCTGTCCCACAGATAAAACAGCCCCACCACCAGATAGCACACGGCAATCCGCTGCAGCACGCCGTAAAAGCGCATGTGCTGCAGCGCAAAAAACGGAAAGCTGTTGACGATGATGCCGAAGACCACCAGCACCGCCGCGCGCTGCACCGTGTGCCGCGCCAGCGTGGCCCGCGTGGCGCCTTTGGCCAGCCGCGCCTCAAACGCGAACACCACCGACACGCCCACTACAAATACAAACGTGGGGAACACAAGGTCGGTCGGCGTCAGTCCGTTCCAGGGGGCGTGATTCATGAAGCGCCACGAGCCAGCGCCTCCATTGTTGTTCACCATAATCATGAACGCAATCGTGATGCCGCGCACCACATCCAGCGATAACAGTCGCTGGAACGGTGTTTTACTAAATGCTGGATTGTCCATACCCTTGGGAATCTCCGTGAAGCCGGATGAACGAGATGCCCCAACCTTACCCGTTCACCCCCGGATTCGCCAAAGAGTTCTTCGCACCGCCGCCGACCCGGACTTTGCTTGAATCGGCCCACCCCTGCGCTGCTACACTCGCCCTTTCAGGGAAACGCAAACAATCCTTACCCGCGCCGCCGTGGAGGCCTTGGATGCCGGAATTCGAACCCTTTGTCAAGCCCAATGAGAAACTGCCCGAGTTCACCCTGCGCGCCATCCTGCTCGGCTGCTTCTTCGGCCTCGTCTTCGGTGCGGTCACGGTATACGTGGGCCTGCGCGCCGGACTCACCGTGGCCGCTTCGATCCCCATCGCGGTGCTTTCCATCAGCATCCTGCGCGTGCTTGGCCGCGCCTCCATCCTTGAGAACAACATCGTCCAGACCACCGGCAACGCCGGTCAGTCCATCGCCGCCGGCGTCATCTTCACCCTGCCCGCACTCATCTTTCTCGGCTTCGATCTCGAGTACTCCCGCATCTTCCTGCTCGCCCTCATCGGCGGCTGGCTCGGCGTCCTCTTCATGATTCCTCTGCGCCGCCAGCTCATTGTGGAGGAGCACGGCACGCTCACCTATCCCGAAGGAACTGCCTGCGCCGACGTGCTAATGGCCGGCGAGCGCGGCGGAGGCCTGGCCAGCCGCGTCTTCTTCGGACTCGGCCTCGGCTCGCTCTATACCTTCTTCCAGAACGACAACCTCTTCAAAGCCTGGCCCGGCACCCCGGAATTTCAACCCGACTTCGGCCCCCAGCACATCATGAAAGGCTCCTCCATCAAGGTGGAGGCCACGCCGGAGTACCTCGGCGTCGGCTACATCATCGGGCCCCGCGTCGCCGGAACCATCTTTGCCGGCGGCGTCTTCTCCTGGCTCGTTCTCATGCCGCTCATTTACTTTTTCGGCAAAGACCTGCCCCACGCCATCTACCCCGGCACCGTCCCCATTGCGCAGATGGGCCCCAGCGATCTATGGGCCACCTACATCCGCCCCATGGGCGCCGGAGCCGTGGCCGCCGCCGGGCTCATCGCCCTGCTCAAGACACTGCCCACCATCCTCGGCGCTCTCGGCGCGGGCATCCGCAACCTCCGTCCCGGCGCAGCCGGCAGGGCCAAGCCGATTCGTACGGAAGACGACCTCTCCATGGGCGTGGTCGTCGTCGGCTCTGTGATTCTGGTCGCCTGCATGTTCCTCTTCCTCGAATTCAAGCCCGTCCCCGGAGCCTTTGTGGGCGCCTGGGCCAACCTGGCCGCCTCGCTGCTGGTGGTCGTCTTCGGCTTTCTCTTCGTCACCGTCAGCTCCCGCATCGTGGGTCTCATCGGCAGCTCCGCAAACCCCATCAGCGGCATGACCATCGCCACGCTCATGGCCACCTCCGCCATTTTTCTCGTCGAGGGCTGGACTACCCCCGCCTTCGGCGCGCTGGCCATCACCATCGGCGGCGTCGTCTGCATTGCCGCGGCGAATGCCGGAGACACCTCGCAGGACCTCAAAACCGGCTACATCGTCGGATCCACTCCACGCCTGCAGCAGATCGCGCTGATCATCGGCGTGGTCGTCTCCACCGTCTCCATCGGCTTCACCCTCAACATGATGAACACGGCGCTGCAGTCCTTCCGCGCCACCTCCATTGCGTGGGACATGAACGCGCCGCATCCCGGCGTCGCCGTCCAACAGGATGTGCGCCACCTGCCCGACCAGTTCCCCGTTCTCGGCCCCAAAGACTCCTCCGTGGAGCACCACAAGTCCGAGTACATCGTGCTGAACGCCATCGGCTCGTCGCAGCTGCCGGACGGCAAATATCTCTACTCGCCCGCCACGCACCGCATTGAGGTGCAGTGGATCCAGGGCATCGGCAGCGAGAAGGCCGCCGCCCCGCAGGCCCGCCTCATGGCCACCGTCATCAGCGGCATCCTCAACCGCAAGCTCCCCTGGGGGCTCGTCATGCTCGGCGTCTTCCTCGTCATCGGCGTGGAGTTGCTCGGCGTTCGCTCGCTTTCCTTCGCCGTCGGCGCCTATCTCTCCATCGGCACCACGCTGGCCATCTTTGTCGGCGGGGCCGTCCGCTGGTTCGTCGAGGAGGCCAGCCGTCGCGCCGGAGGGGACGCTGCCGATGCCGAAAGCGAAATCTCGCCGGGCTCCCTCTACGCCTCCGGCCTCATCGCCGCCGGCGGCATCGTGGGCCTCTGCGGCGTGGCCCTCAAAGGCTACGAAACCACCACCGACAAAAGTGACCTGCTCAACTTCCCCCACACCTTCCTCGACCACGACTGGGTCGCGGTCCTGGCCTTCGCCCTGCTCGCCTTCTCGCTCTACTACTTCGCCCGCAAACCGCTCAAAAAATAAGCAGACAGCCACCTTCGGCTGTCTGCTGTTTGCTGCTATCTGCTAGCTGTTCGCTGCCTTACTTCTTCCCCCAGAAGTCCGGCGAATCCGTCAGCCACTTTCCCGGCACGTAGCTGATCTTCGTGCCAAAGGCGTAGAGGTTTGCCTCCTCCGATTCGATGATCGCCGTCCCCTGCGCGCGCACCATCGCCAGCAGGTCCGGCCCCGTCTTGTCGGCAAAGGTCTTGCCGCTGGCTGCCATCGTGTCTACGTCGCCCAGCGACTTCAACGGCGTCGCCAGAAGGTACGTGGTCCCGCTGCCCTGCCCGTACATCTTCTGGAAAATAACCCAGCTCGCTTCCGGCAACGAAGCTTCATAGGCCTTCTTGTACACCTTCACCAGATGTTCAAACGCCTCCTGCTGCCCGTCCCGCACGTGGAATAGGATGAGCCGCATAAACCGCATCTCTTCCAGGCTCTTCGGTGGATTCTGGCTCAGGTCCTTCTGATAGCTGTAAATGCTGCCGTGATGGGCAACTGTAAGCAGCCCTTCTGCGGCGTTGTTCTTGCTCATCACCGCTTCCAAAGCGGCATTGCCCATCAGATCGTCATGCGACTTCTGCAAATCCGCATATGATTCAAATCCGTGGAAGAACAGCACCCGGCTGGTGTTTCCCGTAATCGACCACATGCCGAAGTACAGGTCGTGGATCTTGGCTGTCCGCATCGCCTCGATCTCTTCGTTTTCCAGCTTTGCGAATTCGCCGCCGTGTCCGGGCTTCAGCTCCACATTGTTCAGGTAAAGGTACTTCGGCGGACCCTGCGCCATATCGGGCGATGCTTGCGCGCGCGCCGCCGGGACGGAACACAGAGCCAGGGCCGCCAGAGCCGCCGGGATAAACGTAAATGGGCCCATACGAACATTCTTCATGCGTATCCTCCTGAATCGGGTTCATGCTTCGTTTGGGTTGAGGGGGAAAGCGTTCCAGCATACCACTACCGCGCGCCAAGCGCCTCGCCAAAATGCCAACGCGTTGCGCAATCCGGCCAAAATCCACCCCACCCACCCCCGCAAAAATGCCCCGGAGTTTGCCGATTAATTCGCCGAATCCGTCACACTTGATTCAAGAATCCGGTTTCAGGCCAACGGGCCCCGCACGCAGTTTCTTGTCCTTGGTCCCAGGTCCCTGATCTCCGGTCCTGATCGAATGGACAACCTCTTGAAAGATCACAGGTACCCCTCCCCTCATATTTTGTATTTGCAGTATTCCACTGGCGTTTTGCAGATTATTTCGCAGATTGCTGAAACACCCGCCGGATCATTTTTGGGGGTCGCTGCCGCGCTTGCGGAACACCACCTTCAGCTCCTTGCGCCACTGCTCGCCAAAGCCGATCAGTTCCCACTCCACCTGGGGCGACAGGTACTTGAGCACCGTCTCCGTGGCCGGATGCACGCGCAGCGCCGGAGCCGCCAGCACCAGCCGCGGCGGCAGCGCGGAAAGCTCCACCCCGGCAAAGTAGCCCATCCGCGCAAACGCGCACGCCATCCGGCCGTCCTTCTCGGCGCTATCGACCAGCAGCGCCCGCACCCGCATCCAGTAGTCCAGCGCCTGCATCGGCAGTTGCAGGTCTTCCTCGGCCTTCAGCTCAATCACCATCAGGCGTCCTCGCTGGTCCACCGTCAGCAGGTCCAGCATGCCGCGCTCGCCTGTGCCCAGCGCGGGCACCTGGCTGTAGACCCGGTCCTCGCGCACGCCCGGCATCAACTCACCCAGCCGCTGCCGCAGCCGCGCTTCCAGCCAGCGCTCCGGCTGCATCCGGTAGAGAGCGTCGGTTCCCAGCCCGTCCGGCTGCCGGCTGCGGAACAGCCGCTCCAGCAGCGCCCGACACAGCCCTTCATTCTCCGCGGTCAGCGGAGTCTCGTTCGCCCCCGCGCCAAAGCTCACCTCATCCTGCCCGGCGAAGGAGTGCGCCGCCGCGACGTGCCGCACACGCGCAATCTCCAAGCCGTGCAGCAGCAGGCCCACCTCCGCTGCAGACCGCGCCCGCACCTCAATCCGCTCCCTTGCGCCCGGCGGAATCAGACCCAGCAGCCGTTCCACGCCCGCGCCGCAGCGCTCCAGTGCGGTCTCCGGCTGAAAGGCATGCACCAGCCGCGACTCCCCGTTTCCCAGGTCGCCCAACTCCACGCGCTCCAGCTCTTCCCGCCGTTCGTCCAGCGTATAAAGCTCAAAGTTCGCCGCGCCGTGGTTCAGCCACGCCATCCGCTCGGCCACCGTGCGCCAACGGCCCGCCGGCACCACCACCTTCAGCCCGCCAACGTGCCTTCGCGCCTCCCGCTCCCGGCAATACTCCAGCCACAGCAGGCCCAGCGTCACCACGCCTTCCACCATCGCCGTAGACTCAGACTCGCCCACGCCGATCACCGCCTCCGCCGCCGTGCCGCGCAGCAGCCGGCCCCGCGTGTACGCCGGTCCAAAGCTGTGCTCCAGGTCCATCGCCGAGCGCATGCCGTCCACCTTGCTGCCCGGGAAATGTCGCGCCAGCACGCGCTCCAGCAGCCGCAGATAATTCCGCCGCGCCGCGGTTCTCGCCGTGGGTGTGCGATGGTCGCCGGATGGCACAAGCTCCAGCGCCTGAGGCCGCGCAGCGCCCATGCGCCGCGTCATCAGGCGCAGGCTCTGCGCCCGCGGCTGCACCTCCACCACGGTCCGCATCAGGTTCCGTTCCTCGCTCCACAGTTGCAGCAGGCAGCGCCCGTGCGACTCACCCACCGAGTAGTGCGCCGTGGTCATGTCAAACACAACCCGGCCATCCTCCATCAGCGCGGCGGAGGGATGTTCAGCCAGATACTCTTCAATTTGTTTTGCCAGGTGTTCGGCGGAAGGTGCAGCGTCAGCGGGGCCCATGTGTCCGTACTTACCAGCCCATCCGCGCGCGCAGGGCCGTGATGTGCGCCGTGTGGTGGCGCGAGTGCCAGTCATACAGCGCAAGCATGGTGCCAAGACTCTGGCGGCCCGACTGCGGGTGATGATAGCCCCGCTCGAAATCCCGCTCGCCGAGCGACTCCAGCAAGGCCACCCAGCGTGCGTGCAGCGCGTCAATCAAGGCCAGCGAAATCTCCACCGGCATTCGCCGGCCGTCTGCCAGCTCGGCCCATGCCGCTTCGTCATAGGGCTTGATCGTCGGCCAATCTTCTGTGAGCGCCAGCTTTGTCCGCACATAGGCGTTCATGTGGCTGTCGGCCACGTGATGCACCACCTGGCGCACGGTCCAGCCGCCTTCGCGATACGGCGTATCCAGCTGATCTTCAGTGAGGCCGGCAACCGCCTCACGCAGCCGCTGCGGCAACAGGCGCAGACCTTCCAGGTGGCGGGCCCGGGCCGCGGGCGAAGTCTCCACGGGAGCAGTGAAATGGCCTATCGGATAACGGAGATTAGTCATGGAACTTGGGGCGGACACCTAACCATCTTGCCCTGCCGGCGCGTCTGGCGGCAAACCGGCCTCGGCGCTTTAGAAGAAGAGGAATTTGTGATGCGACTTGGGCTTATGGATTTGCTTCGCATTCCTCGTGCGCTGGGAATCCTTTGCCGTCTTCCGGTTGGGATTTCCAGCGTGCGCACCCCTGGCATGCGTGTCGGACGCGTGTCGCGCCTTGGCATGCTTGGGCGCGGGATGCTTGACCACCTTGCCGGGCGCCAGATGATGCTTCGGGATCGGGGGATGCTTTGGCTGCTTATGCTGGGCAAAGGCTGGACCGGCCAGCATACCCAGCGCAAGAACGGCAAAGGCGGCAAACTTCCTCATGGCGAGACTGTAGCACGAGCCACGGCACCGCGAAAGTTACTCCTGGGTGCCATCCCGACCTGGCCTTGCCCATGCCTGGCCCCGCCTGCCGGCCCCACGCACCTCGCCACATGCGGCGTACACTGGAACCAGAATGAGTGGAAACAAGATGAGTCAACCGGTTGCTTCCCCAGCCACGAGTCACAAGCGCTATTTCTTTGAGAAGTTCGGCATCACCGAGCGGCTGTTGGAGCGCTGCCTGGGCGAGGCACTCTCCGCCGGCGGCGACTACGCCGACCTCTACTTCGAGTCCGTCACCGCCACCTCGCTCGGCGTCGACGAGCAGATCGTCAAGTCCGCCAGCACCGGCACAAGCGCCGGCTGCGGCATCCGCGTGCTCTCCGGTGAGCGCACCGGCTACGCCTACACGGACAACCTGAGCCCCGAGCGCCTGCTGCATGCCGCCCGCACCGCCGCCCTCATCGCCTCCGGCCCCGCCAAACAGCCCGTGCAGGGATTCACCGAGGCCCCT
>DATKTQ010000195.1:0-2973 GCA_035531055.1 Occallatibacter sp.
CGTCGCCGCCGAGAGCAGGGAACTGACGCGCTTCTCAGCGTCCGGCAGAATGCCTTCAATCAGCGCGCCGCCGTCCCGCGCACCCCGCGCCACCAGCACCTGTTCATACAGACCCGGAGACGCCGCCACCACGTGCGGCACCTTTTCCAGTTTCTGAACCAGCGGCCGCCAGTTGCGAATGCCGTCGTCCTTCACCCGCATCAGCATCACGTGCGCGCTCGAGTCCACCAGCTTGTCCTGAAGGTCGCGGCGCATCCCGTTCGTAATCGCCAGCGCGATAATCAGCGCCGCCACGCCCGCCGCCACGCCCGCCACGGAGATCGACGTCACCACGCCCACCACCGCCTGCCGCCGCTTGGCTCTCAGGTATCGCGCCGCCACAAACAGTTCAAACCGCATCACGCCTACTTTGCAGCCTGGCCGAATACCGTCTTCGCCACGCCCACATTGTCATACCTGTCATAGACGCGCACCGTCAGCAAATGCTCGCCCGTCACGCCCTTGAAGGCCTTCGCCGGCAGCGTCAGGTCATAGCGCTCCTGCTGCGCGTCCGACAACTGGCCCACCGGCGCCACAAACTGCCAAGGCCCCGCGTCCAGCGAGTACTCCGCATGCGCAATCGGCGAGGTCGCATCCGCGGCGTCGAACGTCACGTGCGCCGGCGAAACGCACGGCGTCTCCTTGCACGGCGCCGTCTCCTCGGTTGCTTTCAGGTTGCTCACCACCGGCGGCGTTGTATCCACCACAAAGCGGTCGCTCACCATCTCGCCCGTCAGCGCGCTTCCCGGCGAGTGCGAGGGAGCATCGCTCGCCAACACCTTCACCTTGTAACCGCCGTCGGGAATCAGCGTCGCGTCAAAGCTGTAATCCTTGTCGGTGATGTCTTTCTTCAGCAGCCGCCACACGTGCTCCCCGTCGCCCTTCAGATAGAGCGAATACACCAGGTCGTCGCCGTCGTCGTCGTGCGCAGCCCAGCGCACCGTCACCGCCGTCTTGTCTTTCACTGCCTGCAGCGGAGTGGCTGTCGTCGCGTCAAGTGCGGTCGTTGTGCTGATGCCGCTGCTCGCGCTGGCAGTAGGAAAGGTGATGCTCACCGCCTGCTGTCCTGCCTGCTGCGCCTGCGCATTCACGCGCGCACCCGTCGCCACCACCAGGTCATCCACCACCGGCGCAGAATTCACCGGCAGATAATTCACGCCAACGCTGCCCAGCACGCCGCCCGACTGCAGCTCGGCTTTCCATTGCAGGTAGCGCCCCGCTGGCGAAGCCACTTCGCCATCCTTCAGCGGCGCCCAGTCGGTCCAGCCGCGCACCGGCTGCTCCACATTGCCCGTCCGCGTCCACAGCGTGTAACCCGCCGAGCCCGGCTCCACCTCTACGTGCCCAAAGCGCGCCATCGCTCCAGCGTCCAGCACGTCGCTCGCATACTCATGCTTCTGGGCCGCGCACAGGCACACCAGTTTGCCCGTATTGCCCGTGCCAATCAGCACATCGCCCGCGCCCTTCTTCTCCACCGCAAGACTCAGTCCCTGCTGCGCCGCCAGGTGTGCCACGTCCGCGTAGCTGCCGTCCGGCTGGATGCGGAAGATGCGTCCGCGATTGCCGCTCAGTGCCAGCAATCCATCCGGTCGCGCCGCCAGCGCATACACAATGTCGTCCTTGTCAGACCACATCTTGCGCGGCGCTTCGCCCTCCTTCAGCGCGTAGATATCTGTTCCTTCCGGCACGCTGCTGCTCGCGTTCACCGCCTGCAACGATCCCGGCTGCACCACCGTAATCGTGATCGAAGCAATTCCCTGAATCGGCAATGGCGGCAGCGGATTGTGGCTCTTGTCGCCCACGCTCGCTGCATAAATCGTTCCGTCCGCCCCCACCGCAACCGCCGGAATCTCCCGCCGCGGCGCTTCAAACAGCACATAGCCCTTGCCCTGCGCGTTAATGCGGTACACCAGCCCGCTGCCGTCCGAGCCAGCAATCAGATTGCCTTTTCCGTCCCACGCCAGCGAACGGATGTGCTGTTCGTCGCTCTTGAAAAACAGCTCCGGCTGCGCACCCGGCTTTCGCACATCCACGCGATACACCGCCGCCGGTCCGCCCGTGGCAAGGTAGAGCCGCCCCTCGGCGTCAAATGTCATATCCCAGATGTAGTGCGACTTCGCATCGGCGGCCTTTGCGCCGTCCGCCTTCGCCGCGTCAAACACCACCGTGGCAGTCGCTTCGTCCTGCTTCGTCGTCGCCGCGGGGTTCAGCTTGTACACCTTGCCGCCCGGCATCGTCGCCGCATACAGCGCGCCGTCCGGCCCCAGCCGAACCACCTGCACGCTCAAGTCCTTGGTCTCAAACAGCGTAAAGGGCTTCGCGTCTTTGCCGTTCTCCACGCGCAGCACCGTCCCCGGCGAGCCCGTCCCCAGGTACGCGGTCCCGCTCTTGTCCACCGCCACCGACCACACAAACGTCGATGGCGTCGTCAACTTTTCCTTCAGCGCCGGCCCCTCGCGCAACTGCCCGTCGCTGCCGATGGAGACCCCCAGCGGCGTGCCTTTTTCCAGCTCTTCAATACGCGACTGCGTCCAAAGATGTGTTTCCTGCGCGGCTGCCTGCAGGCAAAAACCTGCGGCAACCACAACCGCCACGGCCAGCCAAAGGCGTCCCGTGCGGAAGATGCGATGAGTGCAAAATGCAACAACCATGCTGCCGTTGAGTCTACTAGAGTTACCCAGCAGCGCGCAGAACCCCGGCTTTGCGCCTCTGCAGGCAGTCTGTGCCTGGCCCCGTTGTGTCAAAACAGTGATAGCCTGTTCCGGGAATCACCATCGGTGCCAGCCGCATCTTCATTTCGCGCTCGCACCCGTTCCATGTGCAGGGGGAGGCTCACCCGATGGAAGCTCGACACGGCGCCAGCGAACAAACCCGTCTGCAGAAGTGGCTCCGCATCCACGTCCACCAGCGCCCGGCCGTCTACGCTCAGGTGTA
>DATKTQ010000196.1:0-27783 GCA_035531055.1 Occallatibacter sp.
CTTCAGCCGCGAGTTGACTGCCGCAGCCGGTACACTGGCCGGGGTGCTGGCGCTGGGCGCCCTGGGCGGGCGCAGCGTGGTGGCCTGGCGCGAGGGCTTTCTGGCCTTCCTGCAGTTGGGAGATCCGGCACGCTGGGAAGCTGGTGCGCTGCTTCCGACCCTTTATGCTCTGCGTCGTGTCTCGCTCAATGTGCTGTTGCCCATTGGGGGAATGATGACCGCCGTGGCGGCTGCGGCCCTGGCGGTTGCGGTATTGCAGGCCGGTGGGGTCACTGTTCATACCGAAGTGCTTGCCTTCAAGCCGGAACGGATCAACCCCGTCGCCAATGTCAAAAATCTCTTTTCTCTGCGAGCGGCGGCACGACTGGGCAAGTCGCTCATCCCGGCAGCCCTCCTCGGCATCTTTGCGGTGCAGCGGATTGCCCGCCAGTTCCGCATGCCGCCTTTCTCCACCGTGCGCCTGGAGCAGCTCGGCACCGATGCCTACGGTTTGACGCTGGCCGCGGCCTGGCTGCTCTTCGGTTGGTCGCTGGTGGACTATATCGTCGAATGGCGCAGCCGCGAGTCTCGCCTGAAGATGAGCCGCGAGGAGATGCGCGAAGAGGTCAAGGAGACCGAGGGGAGCCCGCAAATCCGCAGCCGAATTCGCGGACTGCAACGCCAGATGCGACGCCGTCGCGTCAAGGCTGACGTTTCACGGGCCACCGTCGTGGTGACCAACCCGACCCACTTCGCCGTGGCGCTCGGATTTGACTTCAGCACCATGGAGACACCCAAGGTGCTGGCCAAAGGGCGCAACCTGCTTGCCGAGGAGATCAAAACGGAAGCGCGCTGGGCGGGCGTGCCCATTGTCGAAAATCCTCCGCTGGCCCGTTCGCTCTTCCGCTCCGTGGAGGTGGGCCAGGCCATTCCGGTTGATCTGTACGCGGCCGTGGCCGCCATCCTCGCCTACCTCTACCGCCAGCGGATGGAAGAGGAGATTCGGGAGCGGCGCGCCCGCGCTGCCGCTTCGGGGCAAGCCGGCGAGGAGATTGCAGGCAAGCGACCAGATGGGCCGTCGCATCAGGGAGGGCCGCGATGAGCACCAGCGCCTTGACCGCAACCACGCTCCGGCCTGCCTCGCTGCTGCATCGGCTGCGGGAGTACCTGCTGCCGATGGCCGCCATCAGCGTGATCTTCGTGATGCTGGTGCCGCTGCCCGCCGCGGGTTTGGACTTTTTGCTGGCACTGTCGATAGCCGCATCCGTCATTGTGTTTCTGGCTGCGGTGCAGATTCGGCGCGCCGTGGAGCTGAGCGTCTTTCCCACGCTGCTCTTGCTGCTGACCCTCTTCCGGCTGGCGCTGAACATCGCCTCCAGCCGGCGCATTTTGCTGCACGGATCGGAGGGAACCGCCGCAGCCGGCAAGGTGATCGAAGCGTTTGGCCAGTTTGTCGTGGGCGGCAATTACGTGGTGGGCTTCGTACTGTTTCTGGCCCTGATCGCCATCCAGTTTCTGGTTGTCTCGCACGGCGCCGTACGCACGGCGGAGGTCACGGCGCGCTTCACCTTGGATGCTTTGCCGGGCAAGCAGATGGCCATCGACGCCGACATGAATGCCGGCCTGATTGACGAGGCCGAGGCGCGCAGGCGACGGCAGGCCATCGCGCGGGAGGCGGAGTTTTACGGCGCCATGGACGGCGCGGCGCGATTCAATCAGCGGGACTCGTTGGCAACAATTCTGATTACTTCGATCAATATCGTTGCCGGTCTTCTCATCGGCACGCTGCAACAGGGCGTTGCGTTGAGCGAGGCCGTGAAGACCTATACGGTGCTGACCGTGGGCGATGGGCTGGTGACCATGATTCCTTCGCTGCTGGTGTCGGTGGCTGGGGGCATCACGCTCACCCGCGCCAACTCGGCCGGCATGCTGGGCGGCGAGATTCGCCAGCAGCTGCTGGCGCGGCCAGCGACCCTCTACATGGCAAGTCTGGTATCGGCGGCCATGTGCCTGATTCCCGGGCTGCCCAAGCTGGCCTTCCTGCTGGTGGCGGCGGTGCTCTTCTGGGGTGCGCGCCGGATGGCGGCCGGTCCTGAAGTGGCGATTGCCGCCGGAATAGCCACCGGAGAGATAGCCAAGTCCGAAGCCGCACAGGCCTCGGACATGGCGGGCCTGCTGCGGCTGGAAGATCTGACGCTCGAAATCGGCTTCCAGCTCATTCCCCTCGTGGACGAGAAACAAGGCTGGCAGCTGCTCAGCCGGGTTCGCTCGCTCCGCCGTCACCTCTCGGCGGAGATGGGATTCCTGGTGCCCCCGGTACACATCTCGGACAATCTCCGGCTGAAGCCGCGCGAGTACCTGTTCTCCCTGCGCGGCATGGAGGTCGGCCGCTGGCAGACCGAGGGCCGACAGCTGCTGGCCGTCTCCGGGGATGCCGACCGCCGTCCTTTGCAGGGCAGGGAAACGCGCGAACCGGCCTTCGGGGTGCCGGCCGTCTGGATTGCCCCCGCGCTCGAAGACCAGGCGCTCGCCGCCGGTTACTCCGTTGTGGACGCCTCCACGGTGATGACAACTCACATGGGAGAGCTGATGCGTTGCCATGCGGGGCAGCTGTTGGGCCGCGCTGAGGTCAAGCGGTTGATGGACGGACTGAATGAAACGCACCCGAAGCTGATCGAAGAGCTGACACCCAAACTGCTGAGCCTCGGCGAAGTGAGCCGCGTGCTGGAGCAGCTGCTGCGCGAGCGGGTTTCGGTCCGCGACCTGGGTACCATTCTGGAGGCACTGCTGGAAACCGCGCCGGTCAGCAAGAACGTGGTCTCGCTGGTGGAGGCGGCTCGGCAGGTCCTGGGCCGCCGTCTCATCCAACCACTACTCGATGCCGAGGGCCATCTGCCAGTTCTTCTGCTGGACGGAGCGCTGGAGGAGGAGATTCTTGCCGCGCTGGCGCCGGAGAGAAGCCAGAGGCTTCTTGCCGCAGCCGCTCCGCCGGCCACTCCGGTGCTGCGCAGGCTGGCCGATTCTTTGAAACAACTTACCAGTTCTGTCGCTGCGACGGTCCAGCCCGTGCTCCTTTGTCCAAGTCCGGCACGGTATCACGTCAAGCGATGGCTGGAGCCCGTACTGCCGAGGCTGGCAGTGGTTTCGGCAGGAGAGATTCCGCCGGAGATTCGGCTGCGGCCAATGGGGACGGTGCGATGACCCTGGAGATGCGGGACCCGGCCAGCGAGAAGGACTGCGGGCAGTCGGGCCGAGAAGGGACTATGGCGATGGGGATGGAAACGGCAGGAAGACCAGCCGCTCCAGTGGCCGGACATGGCGTTCCGGCAGGGTATCCACCGGCGATGCCGGCGAATCCGTTCTTGAACGGAGATCAGGAGCGCCTTCTGCTCGACCACTTGCCCATCGTGCGCTTTCTGGCGCGGCGCATTCATGAGAGGCTGCCGCAGCACGTGGACATGGAAGATCTGGTCTCGGCTGGCGTCGTGGGGCTGATGGATGCCTTTGCCAAGTTTGATCCGAACAAGAAGGTGCAGTTCCGCAGCTATGCCCAGTTTCGGATTCGCGGGGCCATTCTGGACAGCCTGCGCACGCTGGACTGGAGCCCTCGTGAGTTGCGGCGGAAGGGCCGGGCTGTCGAAGAGGCGATTCGGGTTCTGACGGCGCGGCTGGGACATCCTCCGGGGGAAGGCGAAGTGGCCGCTGAGCTGGGCATAAGTCTGGAAGAGTACCAGCAACTGCTTGGCGATCTGAAAGGCCTTGAGATCGGTACGTTGCATGTGGAGCACAACGAAGACTCGGGCGAGGAGGAATTGGCCTACATTCCGGGCAGACCGGACGAGGACCCGCTGTTTCGCTGCCTTCGCGGCGAGCTGGAGGAGCGGCTTACCGAGGCCATCGCCAACCTGCCCGAGCGCGAGCGGCTGGTGATGACCCTCTACTACTACGAGGAAATGACGATGCGCGAGATAGGACTGGCGCTTGGAGTGGTAGAGTCGCGGGTCTCGCAGGTGCATGCTTCTGCGGTTGTGCATCTGCGGGCCGCACTCAAGGAGCTTGGCCTACATGGCAGGAAGGCGGCGGGCAAGCCTACGGCGCGCGGCTGAGCGAACAGGCGTTGAGTTCACGGACACGACAAAGCGGAACTGCCGCACGGGGGTAACGGCAAATGGAGAAGATGCTCAGGCAGGACGAGATCGACGCGTTATTTCAGGCGGCGCGCACAGCGGAGACGGGTGCCCCACAAGCCAATGCACGGGCCCGCGTTGTGCCGTACAACTTTTCGTCCGCCGGCCAGATCTCAACCGACAAATTGCGGGCCATCAGCATGCTGAATGACTTGTTTGCCCGTAACCTCACCCATAATCTTGCGGCCTGGCTAAGGACGCGGTTCCAGGTAAACCTGGTTTCCGCGGAGCAGATTCCATTTCATGAATTTCTGCTGCGAATTCCCGAGATCAGTTACGTTGCATCGGTGCGGCTGGAGCCTCTCGGCGCGTTGTCGGTCCTGCAGCTAGATCTGGCCCTGGCGCCGCCAATCATTGATCTGTTGCTGGGGGGCGAAGGCAAAGAGGGACCGCTGCGGGAGATGACCGACATCGAAGAATCGATCGTGGCCAGTGTCGTGGAGATCATTTGCCGCGAGTTGACGGCTGCCTGGCAGCCGGTGGGCCTGAGCTTTAACTTCGAGCGACGGCAGATGCAGACGCAGGTGGCGCGGGTTATGTCGGTCAATGAGAAGACTCTCTGCCTGAGCTTTGAGATTCGCATGCCGCACGCCTCCGGACTGCTAAACCTGGCGTTTCCCGCCGTGGTGGCCAACACCATCCTCCGCCGCCTGACCTCTGACTGGGGCCGCCGCCGTCGCCATGCCCCGGAGATGCGGGCGCGCATGGAGGCCGCGGTACGCCGGATTCGTCTGGGTGGGGCGCTCCAGTTGCCTCCCGTGCGGGTCCCGGCACATTCGATGGAGAACCTTGAGCCGGGAATGGTCCTGCGACTGGATCTCTCCTCCCAGACGCAGGCGGAGTGGCGCGTGGCGGGGCAGCGCCTAACAGATGCGGGAGCCATTCGGCAGGGGCTGCATCGGGCGGCACGCATTGGAGGCATTGCGGAATGACCTACTTTGACTGCTGGAAATCTGTTGCGGAAGCGCTCTTCTCGCAGGCTTTGACAGGCGAGCCGACGCTCTCCGCATCGCTTCCAACGCCCCTCGGAGCGGGCGCGTTCGGCTTCTCGGCTGTGCTCTGCGGAGAGGTGGAGGGCCGCTTTTCTGTCCTGCTGGATCCGTCGCTGCTTGAGGCCGCGCTGGTGGGCGAAGGGGTGGACCAGAAGGCTGGCTGGAAGGATCTACTGCGCGAGGTGGTGGATGCGGCGGCGGGCGATCTGCTGGCCCGTACAGGAGCCCGATGCCGCGTGGAAAGCTTTGACGAGATGGACGGCGCGAATCAGGTCACGCAAGCGTTTCAATTGAAGGCTGGAGACCGATCCTGGCAGCTGGCAGTTATCGACCAGCTGCGGGCGCGGGGCAAAGAGGCTGCAGAGGCTGCTGCGGCACCAGGAGAGACCTCGTCTCCACCGTCCGCGTTCCCCGCCGAGAGCTCGACTCTAGCGGCAGGCGGAACTCACAGCCCGGGGTTTGGCCTTCTGCTCGATGTGGAACTGGAAGCAGCGCTTCGCTTCGGCTGCCGAGAGATGCCTCTTGGCGAAATCCTCGATCTGGGACCTGGGGACGTCGTCGTGCTGGATCGCCACGTGTCCGATCCGGTGGACCTGATCGTGGGAGACAAGATAGTAGCCCGCGGCGAGGTCGTTCTGGTGAATGGAAATTTTGGCCTCCGCGTGACCGAAGTGGCAGAACCGCGGCGGCGGCTGGAGAGTATCCGATGCCTATTCTAAGCCGGCTGAAGTCTATATCGAAGCCTGAGACCCACACCCTTCCCGCGCTCCGAAGTGCGGACCCCGCCTCCTGGCTGCAGGGCGAACAGGAGCCACTGAGGCGCTTGCGCTCCCGCGGCTGGCTGGATGCCTGCGCGTACGACGGCTGCCAGTCGGGCTGGCTCCATCCCTGGAGAAGCCGTTCCATACCGATCTTCGAGGGCGGCTGGACGTGCTCGGCGGAGTGCACTATAGCGCGGGTGCTGGCCGCCGTGCGGCGGGAGATGGAAGGCCGCCGACAGTTGAGCGAAAGGCACAGGCACCGCAACCCGCTGGGCCTTCTGCTGCTGCAGCAGGGATGGGTCAGCCAGATCCAGCTGCGCCAGGCCCTGGACGCGCAGAAAGCTGTGGGCACCGGAAGGTTGGGGGACTGGCTGATACGACTCGGAGCGGTGAACGAAGCGCAGGTGACCCGGGCTCTGGCCCTGCAGTGGAGCTGCGCCATCCTGCGGCCGGAGCCCCGAGGTGCGCCGGCGTTGAGTGTGGTGATGCCGCGGCTCTTTGTGGAAGCCTTCAGCGCTCTGCCTTTGCGCCTGGCTGCCGGACGCGTGCTCTACCTGGGCTTTGAGGAACGGCTGGATCCTGTGCTTGCGCTGGCCCTGGAACGGATGGCCGGCGTAGCGATCGAGAGCGGCGTGGTCCCCGGTTCGGAGTTTCGACCCGGGATTGCGCGCATGCTTGAGGCGGAGTATCCCGAGGCGGAGCTGGTGGAAGCAGCCAGCGAAAGCGCGGCCGCACAGACACTGGCACGCCGCGTTGAGCGGGTGCGCCCGTCTGCGTCCCGCCTGGTGCGGGTCCACGACTGCTTGTGGCTGCGCATGTGGCTGCGTGTCCAGAAGAACGCGCTTCCCGAGCGCGGAGACGTGAAAGATGTGGTCTGCTCAATCGGCGACTTCTGACTCGGCAGCACGACTTGTCGGTGAGGGGATAGGACCGCGCAAGTCCCGGCGGATGGCGCCGAAAAAGCAAACAACGCGTCAGCCGGAGCGGCGCGAACCCTCCCGCGTGAGCGGCCCTCCAAACTTCAAGCGTTCGAGGAGACTCCGACGACGTCGGGGTACATTCGTTCTTTGCATTTGCTCATCTGTTCGCGATCGGAAGAAGAGAAACGGAGCCTCACCCCCTGCGTGGCGAGGAACTCTTCCGTCGTTCCCTTGATAGTCCTCTAATCTTCCAGCTGACGCTTCGGTCCCCCATCTGCATCCTGACCTCCCGCAGGGGGAACTGAATGGATAGCGGATATTATGCGGCGATGACCGGACTTGTGGCGCGAAGCCAGGCCCTGGATACGGCTGCGGCCAACCTGGCCAACGCTCAGACGCCGGGGTACCGGGCGGAGCGCGAATACTTTCGCTCCGCGCTGCTCGGCCCGGACGCACACGACTCTCAGCTGGGCGAGACGGTGAACAACTATGGGATGCTGGGGGGCGATCAGTTGAGCCTTGCCCAGGGCGCGATGCAGGTGACCGGCAATCCCCTAGATCTAGCCATAGAGGGCCAAGGATTCTTTTCCGTGCAAACCGCCAACGGCATCCGCTATGCACGGGACGGCAGCTTTCATCGCTCGCAGAAGGGATTGCTCGTGACCTCCCAGGACGAGCCCGTTTTGTCAGCTCAAGGAAAGCCGATCGCGGTCCCGCCGGGGACAGTTTCGGTAGGAGCCGACGGCACCCTCTCGGTTGCTGGAGGCACCGTGACGCGCGTGGGCGTTTTTCAGTTTTCGGCCGCTACTCAGCTCACACCGGAGGGCACCAACCGCTACGTGGCCCCGGCCGGCGCCAAGCCCATGCCCGCGCAGGATGCAACTGTGCACCAGGGAGCGCTAGAAAGCGCTAATGAAGACGTGGTGCAGGGGACCATGGACCTGATCATGATGCAGCGCCAGTTTCAGATGATGCAGAAGGCGTTGACCGTCTTCCATACCGACTTCAACAAGTTTGCCAGCGAGGATCTGCCCAAAGTTTAGCGGCATCCGATTCCGCCTTCAGGAGGAGAACCATGATTCGAGCACTGTACACAGCCGCCAGCGGCATGAGCGCGCAACAGATGAACCTGGATACGATTGCCAACAACCTGGCCAATTCGTCCACCACCGGCTTTCGCCAACTGCGGCTGCAGTTTCAGGATATGGTCTACCAGAACCTCATCACGCCGGGAGCCGCGCAGAGCCAGTCGACCGTCTCCGCGGGCCTGCAGATCGGGCTCGGAACCAGGTCTGCCGCCACCGAAGTCATCAACACCCAGGGCTCGCTGAACCAGACCGACAACCCGCTCGATGTGGCCATTGAAGGGAAGGGATTCTTTCAGGTGCAGCGGCCGGACGGCACCATCTCCTACACGCGGGCCGGCCAGTTTCACCTGAACAACCAGGGAACGATTGTGACCACCGATGGCGACCCGATCATTCCTACCATCACGATTCCACCCAATGCGACCGCGGTCACCATTACCCAGTACGGAGTGGTGAATGCCACACTTCCCGGCCAGCAGAATCCCTCCCAGCTCGGCCAGATTCAGCTGGCCACGTTTCCCAACCCCGGAGGCCTCGAGAGCATGGGCTCGAACCTGCTGAACGCCACCTTAAGCTCGGGCAGCCCGGTGCTCGGCAATCCGGGCGGCACCGAAGGCCTGGGCACCCTGCAGCAGGGGTATCTGGAGAACTCGAACGTGGATGTAGTGACGGAATTTGTGCAGATGGTTCTGGCGCAGCGGGCCTATGAGTCGAACTCCAAGGTTATCAAGGCGGCCGATGACATGTACTCGCAGGTGAACAACATGGCGCAGTAACCGGTCGCGTAGGAGGAATTCCATGGTTTGCCATGAAACGAAACAGAACCTTGCAGAACGCGTCCTGAGCTGGATTGCGGTCTCGCTCTTGATCGCGTCCGGTCTTGCGGCCAACGCGCAGTCGATCACGGATTCGGGCGTGCAGCTTCGCCCCTTGCGAGCGGTGCGAGAGATCAACGATCCTGCCTGCGGAACGCGATGGTTTCTGGTTCCGGATGCGGCGCACCCCGGCGGACCCGGCAAGCTGGTTCTTCGCAGGATCGTTCTGAGCAGTACCAAGGTGCGGGAGGCCAAAGGCCTCAGCGGAGCATTTCCCGCCGATACGGCGAACGGGCCCATCGTTCCTCCTCCGGCGGTGATTATCCGCGGAGGCGACCGGTTGATTGTCGAACAGAGTTCCGCGGTCCTGGAGGCACGCTTTTCTGCGGTGGCCCTTGAGCCTGCGGTCCGAGGGCAACTGCTGCAGGCGCGGCTCGACGTGGATGGAAAAGCCGTCTGGGTGCAGGCTCTGAGTCCCGGTCACGCATCGCTTGCGCCGGTGGGAGCGGCAACCCGATGAGATGGATTCGAAGTATTGCTCAATTGACCATTCTTCTACTTCTAGGGACCCTGCTGTGCATGTCGGCCTGGGCGCGCAAGCCCCGGTTTGCCGCGATGAGCAACAAGCCGACGCCCCCGGAGACTGCGCTGGCCAACTACATCCAGCGCGTGAGAGAGCAGCAGGCGGCCCAGGTGCTGACGACGGGATCCATCTGGAGCCCGGAAGGCCGCCTGGTGCGGCTGGGAACCGACGTCAAGGCGATGCGCGTGCATGATGTGGTGTCAATCGTTGTGACCGAGAGCCTGGAGGCATCGACCGACGGGCAGGTAAAGGACAGCCGCTCGTCGAATGCCAACTCCAGCCTTGCCTCGCTCTTCGGGGCTCTCAAGGGCTCGAATGCATTGCAGAATCTGGTCAGCCAGAACTCGGCCTCCGGCCTCACCGCGCAGGGACAGAGCACCACCAACTCTAGCCTGGTGACAACCTTCGGCGCTGAAGTGATGGATGTTCTGCCCAACGGAATGCTGGTCGTCCAGGCCACTCGGCAGCTTACGTTCTCGCAGCAAACTCAGTTAATCCGGCTGCGCGGATTGGTGCGCCCGGAGGATGTGAACTCACAGAACCAGGTGCTTTCAACGGCGATGACGGATCTGGAATTGGAAGTGACCGGCAAAGGAATCGTGAACGATTCCACCTATCGCCAGAATCCACTGGTGAGATTTCTGGAGAGGCTGCTGGTCTTCTAGCCAAGACCCGAGCGAACAGTAGGCGGGAGAATTGCGATGAGATGGCCGGTGAGAAACGCGCGGGTTCCGCGGCTTCAAATTGTAGTGGGATGCACGGCCACGCTGGCCCTGCTGGCGGGTCTGGGCTCGGTCCCGGGGAAAGCCGAGGAGGCCAGCCAGCTGGCTAGGGTAAAGGATGTTGCCACCATCGAGGGAATCCGCGACAACCAGTTGGTGGGCTACGGCCTCGTGGTGGGATTGCAGGGAACGGGGGACAGCTCGCAGACCGTCTTTCCGGCACAGACTCTGGTATCAGCGCTGCAGCGGATGGGGGTGAGCGTGCCCCTGACGGGATCGAACAGCGCCAGCAATATGCAGGTCAAGAACATGGCGGCTGTCTTTGTGGTGGCTACTCTGCCGCCCTTCAGCCCTACGGGTTACCGACTGGATATTACGGTCTCTTCGGCCGGTGATGCGCGCTCGCTCGAGGGCGGCATCCTCTTGATGACGCCGCTGTACGGACCGGATGGGCAGATCTACGCGCAAGCCCAGGGCCCGCTGGTACTGGGGGGATATCTGGCCACAGCCGGCGGCAACTCACGCGAGGTGAACCATCCCACCACCGCGCGAATTCCCGGCGGGGCGCTGGTGGAGCGTTCCGTTCCGCTGGACCTTGAAAAGATGCACACCATCGGAGTTGTACTGAACGACGCAGACTTTCACACTGCGGAACGAATGGCGGCTGCAATCAACCAGAAACTTGGCTCGGACCGCGCGCATGCCGTGGACAGCCGCAGGGTGGAGATTCCAACCAAGCCGAACGAGGATGTAGCCGAGTTGCTGGACAAAGTGGAATCGGTACAGATTCAGGTCTATCCCAGGGCCCGGGTGGTGGTGAATGAGCGAACGGGAACGGTCGTTATCGGAGGAACCGTGCGCCTGCAGCCTGTTTCCATCCTGCATGGAGGCTTGTCCGTCAACATCGTCTCGCAGACCCAGGTCTCGCAGCCTGGACCGTTCTCCAGCGGAAAAACGGAAGTGGTCCGGCAGACCCAGGTGCAGGCCCAGGAAAAGCCGGTGAACCGCATCGAGCTGAAGGAGGGCGCTACGGTGGAAGACCTGGTCCAGGAGTTGCAGCGCACCGGGGCAACCGCACGCGACGTCATTTCGATTTTGCAGGCGATGAAAGAGGCCGGCGCCCTGGAAGCCGACCTGGAGGTCTTGTGATGGTTCGATTGGAAGCAATGCAGGCAGCGGGACCGAAACCCGCCGGCACAGTACCCTCACCCCGGTTGGTGCGCGCCGCACACGAGTTCGAAGGTCAGCTGATGCAACTGCTCCTGAAGCCCATGACCGACTCGGACGGGCTGACCGGAGATGAGGATTCCGGCTCGGCGGGCGCGTTGGGCAGTTTTGCCGCCGAGGCACTGGGACAAGGATTGAGCGAACGGGGCGGACTCGGAATCGCAACCAGCATCATTCACAGCCTTTCCCATTCTGAAAAACCGCCTCATTCCGGGACAGTTTCAACCTCCGGGCACGCCTCCCCGGCATCTGTTGTCTCAAAGGACTCGAGTGATCCGCAAAACGGCCGATGATTCAGGGAAGGAGAGATGCGCATGGAGATTCGCAATAGTGCAGAAGGGTTGAAGACGCTGCTCGGCGTCGCTTCAAGCAACCCCAGTCAAGGGGCAACGGCCTCCCAGGGAAAGACAGGTACTGCCGCAGGCGGTGAAGTGTTTCCCGGGGATACGGCAACCCTGAGCAGCGCAGCGAAGCAAGCCTTCCAGGCACTGGACGGCTCCGGGAATCGGATGGACAAGATCCTAGCTGTACAGACAGCGCTGACGGCCGGCGGTTACTCTGCCCCGGCCTCTTTGGTGGCAAACAGGCTAGTTGATGCGATGCTTGGCGGGCAGTTGCCTGCTCGATAAGGTGGCTCCTCCGTCTTCCACCAATTCGGATGCCGTAGAACGCGTCGGCGCGACGCCAACGCAGCCCGAGTTCCCTCACTCTGAGTGGTAGTCGGGAAAGAGGAAGGAACAGATGAAACAGAGTTGGGATGGGCCAGTACGTCCAGAATTGAAGCAGTACGTTGCGGAGGCCACGCAGGCGCTCGCCAGGTTGGATGCCGAACGCTTGGAGGAGTTGGCCCTCTCCTGTGAGGCCCTGAACCGCGAGGTTAAGAAGTCCTCGGGCGCCGATCGCAGTCTCCTGGCCCGCGAAGCTGCTGCTGCTGCCGGTGAGATGGCTATCCTTTTCCGAGTGCTTGAGGCAACTCACTCCAACGGTCGAGTCATGCGCCACCTTCTGGAGTTGCGCGCCGGCCGGGTGGAGTACGGTCTTCAGCAATGCCGCAAGAACTTCACGCAGGAGAAGCCCCATGGGGACGATTAGCTCTGCGTTCAACATCATCTCGCAGGCGCTCGAGGCGGATCAGGGTGCACTGAGCATTGTGGCCAACAATGTTGCGAATTCCAATACGACCGGCTATACACGACAGGTGCCCAACTGGCAGGAGAATCCACCTGTCGTTATCAACGGCGTTTCCTACGGCGCGGGCGTCACGGAAACCGGGCCGACCTCCGTACGGGATCGCGTTCTTGAACAGCGCCTGGCGCAGCAGCAACAATTGGCTGCAGGTAGCGGAGCACAGCTGACGGCCTTGAATACCCTTCAGACGATATTCACGCCCAACTCCGGTGCGTCGGGGGCGGGTGCCGGCGATATCGGAAGCGATCTGACCAGCTTCTTCAACTCCTTTGCCTCGCTGGAAGCCAATCCGACCGACAACGCGTTGCGCCAGCAGGTGCTTTCTTCAGCGGCAACATTGGCCGGCGACGTATCCAACGGGGCTGCAAGCCTGAGCACGCAACAGTCTGCCCTGGATCAGGAAGCGGCCGGCGTGACCCTTCAGGTAAACGCGCTTACGCAGTCGATTGCGCAATTGAACAAGCAGATTCAATCGCTCGGCTCCACCGGCAACCCTGGAGCTCTTCAGGATCAGCGGCAGCAGGACCTGAGCCAGCTTTCGCAGCTGATCGGCATCAATCAGGTGACGACGGAGAACAACGGACTCTCCATCACCACGGCCTCGGGGCAGTTGCTGGTGTCAGAAGGAACCAGCGTTTCGCTCACCAACGGCACCGTGGGAGGGGTGACGCACTTCTTTCTCGGTGGCACGGATGTCACTTCGCAGCTGACCAGCGGCGGCGGGCAACTGGGTGGGTATCTGACCGCGCGCGATCAGAATATTCCCAATGCGCAGGCAGCGCTGGATCAGCTGGCCTACAACGTGTCGACGGCGGTGAATACGCAGAACAACGCGGGCACAGACCTGGCCGGCGACAACGGGGGCGCAGGGAATATCTTCTATCAGCCTTCCGTGGCGGCTGGCAGCGCAGCCACAATGGCCGTGTTGATGACGGACCCGAACCACATTGCAGCGGCGGCCAGTGGCGCCGGCACAGGGGACAATTCCAATGCCGTGGCGCTGGCGGGTCTGGCCAATCAGGCCATCGTCGGCGGGCAGACGCCAACCAATTTCTTTGCCGAGTTTGTGACGCAACTGGGTTCTCAGGTAGCCGAAGTCCAGACGGAGAATACGGCGCAGAATGCCTCCGTGACTCAGTTGCAGAATCAGCGCGACGCTCTCTCCAGCGTAAATCTGAACGATGAAGCAGCCTCGATGCAGCAGTTTGAGCGAAGCTACCAAGCTGCCTCGCAGGTCTTCAATCTTTTGAACACGGTCCTGTCGTCGGCACTTAATCTGGGCGTACAAACGGCAGTCTCCTAAACAACGGCGCATGGGCCGGAGGAACGCGATGCGGGTAGACCCACTGTATGTTTCCAATCTTGTGAATTCGTTGGACATGACCCAGGCGACCCAGCAGCAGCTGACTAACGAGTTGTCGAGCGGTGCGCGGGTGAACTCGCTTAGCCAGGATCCAGTCGCGTCCGGCGAAAACGTTCTGCTGTTGAATCAGATTCAGCGGGATGATTCCTTTACCCAGTCTTCCAATCTGGTGCAGGGACAGTTGCAGGTTACGGACTCTGCGTTGGGGGGGGTCGTCTCGCAACTCACCCAGGCCGTCTCGCTGGCAACGGCCGGCAACAACGGCACATTGAACTCGAGTCAGCTTCAGTCCATCTCGAGCCAACTGGCAGGAATCCGGGATGAAGTGATGTCACTCGCCAATACGAGCTATCAGGGCCAGTACATCTTTTCCGGCGGACAATCTTCGACCGCGCCTTTCTCCCTGTCGAACTCCACATCGCCGGCGACCACATCCTACAATGGCGACTCCGGCGTCAATTATCTGCATACTCCCAACGGCCAGAGCATTCAGCTGAATCTTCCCGGAGATCAGATCTTCTCTGCAGGCGGATCCAACGATGTGTTTGGCGCGCTGAACCGGCTGGTTGCCGATTTTGGATCCGGCACCAACAGCGCCGCGTCTGTGGCCGACGCGCAAGCTCTGGGTAACGCGCTGAATTTTGTATCGCAACAGCGGGTCACGCTCGATAACTCGCTCACGCGGCTTACCGCTGCCTCCACCGCGGTCACCAGTGAGCAGACACAACTTACGGCATCCCAGACCACTCTAATGCAGGCGGATCTGGCTCAGGTCTCCACGCAGTTGTCGCTTTCCAAATCGCAACAGACCGCCCTGGAAGCCGTCATTTCCCAGATGGGTTCCGGCAGCCTATTCGACAAGCTGTAGGCCTCGCCCAGTTTCGCTCCAAGGTGCTTTGTCCCTGCTCCGCAGCCAGCGCGGCAGGACACCGCATATACTCGAATCAAGAGGATACGGATGCTCGCTGGCTTGCGCTTTGTCTGGAACGCGACCCGGGGCCATCGCTTGCGGCCCTGGCGCAGCGAGTACCTGCTCTGGCGCGTGGAAACCTACTCCGGCAAGCGCGCCGAAACCCTGACAGCGAGAGACGTGTTGAGCTTTGTCTGGACCTCGCGATGGGAATTGCTGAGCTTTCTGGCATGGACGGGCCAGATGGAGCGGGAGGCACGAAAGCGTGTCTGAGTCCGCACTGCGCCGAGTGATGGGAAGTCCCCTCTCCGCATGGACGGTGTCTGCGCGGAGATGCTCCGACCTCCGCCCGAGTCCGGACCCAGGCCGCGCTGGCCGGGCAATCCAGGTGCCGAGCCGAAAAACTCTGCCTGTGCTTCTCCTTTCTCTCCTTTGGCTCTTCACCTTTTCCGGAGCCCTCCAGGCCCAGCAATTGCCGCCTGCCGAACCGCCCGAGCCGATGCCCGGCGAGCAAACGCCTGCTGCCACCCTCCGGGTTACGACAAATGAAGTCTTGGTGCCTACGCTGGTGGAAAAGCGCGACGGCACTATTCTTTATGCACTGAAGCCCAGCGACTTTGAGCTGAGGGACAATGGTGTCCCCCAGAGGATTCGAGTCCAGAAGGATCTGGATGCCGCTCCGGTGGCGCTGGTGGTCGCTGTTGAGCAGGGGGGAGCGAGCGTACTGGAGTTTGGAAAGTTGGCCAAGATGGGCCCGCTGCTGGATACGTTCCTCACCAATCCACGCAGCCGGGCGGCCTTAGTGGGTTTCGATTCGATGCCAAGCCTCCTCGACGACTACACCCATTCCACGCAGACCATCGAAAACTCCCTAAAGCATCTTGAGCCAGGCGATGGCGGTGCTGCCATTCTGGATACCATCAGCTATGCCGTGGATCTGCTGAGTTCGGAGCCAAAAGAGTACCGGCGCGTCCTGCTGCTCATCAGCGAGGAGCGTGACCACGGCAGCCGTCATACGCGCGCAGCGCAACTCATCCGGAAGATCGGACGAACAGATGTTCTGGTGCTCAGCGTTTCGTTCTCTCCGTCCCGTGCGGAGTTGTTGCATGACCTGGGCGACTCGGGAGAAGACCGCACGCTCAATATGGTTTCCGCTTTGGTGATGGCGGTGAAGGCATTCAAGAAGAACGTGGCGAAAGAAGTGGCGCTCATGAGCGGTGGCGAGTACACCACGTTTACCGGCGACAAGCGCTTCGAGGCGCGGATACTGGAGGCAGCCCGGCACGTACAGAACCGCTATCTCATCACGTTCAGCCCCTCGGACCCCACACCCGGCCTGCATTCCATTCGCGTGCGGACAACCCAGGATTTCGGAGCTCGGATTGTTGCCCGAACGAGCTACTGGATGAAGCAGGACCCTTGATTTTGAGAGCCTTATGGAACAGGTACATTTCTGGTTCCTGAGTGCCCGGGAATAGCGCGGAACGCCCATTCGTGGTAGTCTCACCTTAGACACTTGAGAGTGGACTGAGACGCAAGAGGAGTAATACACGCCGTGCTGGCGATTGCTAAGAAGACCGACCTGATTGAACGCTTCCGCACCCATGATTCTGACACCGGCTCGCCGGAAGTTCAGATTGCGATTCTGAGTGAGCGGATTGGCGAACTGACCGAGCATTTCAAAACCCACAAGAAAGATCATGCTTCACGGCGTGGTCTCTTGATGCTCGTCAGCAAGCGCCGCCGCCTGCTGGATTACCTCAAGGCGCACGACACGGATCGCTATCGCGACGTGATCGCCAAGCTTGGAATCCGCAAATAACCAGAAAGCAGAAATTTGAACCGGAAGCGCCCAGACCGGAAATTGGTCACGGCCCCCGTTCCACCCAGGACCTGGGACCATGGTGTACCTGGCGACCCGTATGCGCCGTCAGGGTCAGCGCACAGCTGTCGGCTAAAGTTGACAGCAGGCATTCCGTTGGCAAGAGGGGGGCGACCTTCCCCGGTTGTTCTCCAGCCCCTTGCCGAGCGCACCCGCAAGACATCTTCCCTTGCCGCCATACCTTCCGGTCACATCCATATCCAAGAGATCCAAGCGAAAAAAACGAAACGAGGACAACATGTCAAAGCATGAAGTAGCTGTTGAGCTTGCGGGCGGAAAGCGGATGGTCTTTGAGACCGGACGCATGGCCAAGCAGGCATCCGGCGCCGCCCTTGTGACGACGGGCGAAACCGTCGTCCTGGCCACTGCCGTCGCTTCCCAGGAAGCGCGGGAGGGTATTGATTTCTTCCCGCTCACGGTGGATTACCGCGAGTATACCTACGCCGGAGGACGCATCCCGGGCGGATTTATCAAGCGCGAGGGCAGACCCAGCGAGAAGGAAGTTCTCACCTGCCGGCAGATCGATCGCCCCATTCGCCCGCTCTTCCCGGATGGCTTCCGCAATGAGACGCAGGTGATTGCGCTGGTCTTCTCCGCAGATAAGGAAAACGATCCAGACGTAGTGGGCATTAATGCTGCGGCCGCAGCCCTGGCCTTGTCGGACATCCCCTTTGGTGCCACGGTCGGCGCGGTTCGTGTGGGCCGAGTGGATGGCGAGTTCGTCATCAATCCCACCTACGCCGAGCGCGCCGCGACCACGTTGAACATCATGGTTGTGGGCCACAAAGACGGCATCGTGATGATCGAAGCCGGCGCGAAGGAAGAGTCAGAAGAAGTGATTCTGGCTGCAATCGAGTTCGCGCATGGGGAGATCAAAAAGATTGTCGCAGCGATCGACGAGCTTGTGGGGAAAGCCGGCAAGCCGAAGCGGGCCTTCACCGCACCGGAGTTCGACGAGGTATATTACGCCGCGCTAAAGTCCAAGATTGGCGATCGGCTGAAGGACGCCCTCGACACGAAGGCTCACGCTAAGACCGAGAGCTATGCCCTGGTCAAGAAGATCAAGGACGAACTCGCTGCAGAGATTCCTCAGGATGATGCAGCCTCAGCGGCAAAGAAGAAGCTGGCCACCTACTATGAGCACCTGCGCGAGCGTCTCTTCCGCGAGCAGGTGACCAAAGATCGCATTCGCCCTGATCGCCGGGCCTTTGATGAGATTCGTCCAATTTCGATCGAGACAGGCGTGCTTCCTCGCGTTCACGGCTCTGCGCTCTTCACGCGCGGTGAAACTCAGGCTCTGGTGACCGCCACACTCGGTACCACTGACGATGGGCAGCGGCTGGAGTCGTATGAGGGCGAGCAGAAGAAGGCCTTCATGCTCCATTACAACTTCCCGCCCTTCAGTGTGGGAGAAACTGGCCGCATGACCGGCGTGGGCCGCCGGGAGGTTGGTCATGGCGCCCTGGCGGAGCGCGCAGTATCGGCGATTCTGCCCAATGCCGACGAGTCGCCTTATACGATTCGCATCGTCTCCGACATCCTCGAGTCCAACGGCTCATCATCAATGGCCTCTGTGTGTGGCGCAAGCCTCGCACTTTTTGACTCCGGCATCGCGCTCAAGGGCGCTGTTGCGGGTGTGGCCATGGGGCTCGTCAAGGAAGGCGATGATTACGCAATTCTCACCGACATTGCAGGCGCAGAAGACCACTACGGCGACATGGACTTCAAAGTAGCTGGTTCTCGCAAGGGCATCACTGCTCTGCAGATGGACATCAAAATCGGCGGACTTACGCGCGAAATTCTCCAGCAGGCAATGGAGCAGGCGCGTCACGGCCGCCTCTTCCTTCTGGACAAGATGGACGCCGCGCTTAGCGGTCCCCGGCAGGAGCGCTCGCAGTACGCTCCGCGCATTCACACCCTCCAGATTCCCACAGACAAGATTCGCGATCTGATCGGACCCGGCGGCAAGACGATCCGCGGCATTATCGAACAGACGGGCGTGAAGATTGACGTGGATGACACCGGCCGCGTGAATGTCGCCTCTTCTGATGGTGAAGGTTTGAAGAAGGCCCTTGCCATCATTAACGACATCACAGCAGTGCCGGAGTTGGGCAAAACCTATCTGGGCAAAGTCGTCCGCCTGGCTGAGTTTGGCGCATTTGTTGAGCTCTTCCCAGGCACGGATGGACTGCTTCACATTTCCGAGATTGCCGAGCACCGGGTGAAGGAAGTCAAGGACGAACTCCGCGAAGGCGATCAGGTAATGGTGAAAGTTCTCGCCATCGAGGGGAACCGTATCAAGCTTAGCCGCAAAGCTCTCATCAAGGAGCAGCGCGCGAAGCTGGCCCCGTCCACACCATCCGAACCCGCTGGAGAAGGCGAGGTCGCGGAGAAGGAAGAGACTGCTCGGCCCGCACGCCCGCAAAGCGAATTTGATGAGCGTCAGCCTCGCTCCAACCAAAGCACAATCCTGATCGAAGGCGGAGACGATTTCGACGAAGAAGAAGGGGAGGAGTTTGACGAGGAAAACGAGCCAAACTTCAACCGTGCAGACGGCGTTCCCGTGGCGGCAGGTCAACCTGCCGGCTCGACTCGTCCGGCCGCAAACAATCCGAACAATCGCCGCCGTCGTCGGCGTCGCCCCGGAGGGCGAGGCCCGAGCAGTGGCGGTGGCCAAGGATAAGATCTTCAGAGAACGAGATATCTTCAAACAACCTAAAAGGCCCGGACGCATTGTCCGGGCCTTTCCTTTTCTTAAGATTCCAATATTTCGATCTGCCTGAATTTATCAGGGGGAATTATCCTCGCAAATCGCGCATGTCCACCACGCTCGGCTTCAATCTGCGTTCCAGCGGCATCAGGGTTTCGAACGGTATCGACTGCCGGTCCCTGCGCGGACCCCTCGTATCCTGCTTTTGCCGATACATTCGCAGGTCCGCCGCGATGCACAATGTCTCCAGGTCGGTTCCATCCGCGGGAAACATGGCCACTCCGATGCTGGCGCCAACGCGGAAGAGGCGATTCTCCAGCCTCATCGGCTCGTTGAGTTGCTGCATCAGAGAGTGAGCCACTCCTTCTGCGTCCGCTACGCTCTGCGTATCTTCAAGAATTAGAGAAAATTCGTCTCCCCCGGTGCGGGCAACTGTGTCGGAGTGACGCACCCGGTCAGTAAAGATGGTCCCAACTTGACGCAGAAGGATATCCCCGACGTGGTGCCCCAGGGCATCGTTTACTTGCTTGAATCGATCCAGATCCACCACAAGCAACGCGACTCTCGCGCCGCTGCGCCGCGCCCGCTCCAGCGCAGTAGTCAGGCGGTCCTGAAAGAGTCGGCGATTCGGCAGACCTGTAAGATCGTCATGCAGGGCCAGATATTTGTTGTGCTCGATCTGATCCTCCAGCAGCAACAGCAGCATGCCAACGGCCACAACAAACTTGGGAAGATTCCACACTTCGCTTTCGATCTGAAGACTGGGAAAGACAAACCCGACCACGGGAGCTACCACGAAGACGCTTGCCCATGCGAGAAAGCCGACGATGCTGATAAATGCACCAGCAGTACCGCGACGGTAGCTGAAGCAGAAATGCATGCAGCATCCGAAGTATACGGCAAAGAGAACACCATTCAGGGCCAGATCGATGCCCACATTCGGACGTCGCTCGACCGCAATCAGGAAAATGGACAGGGCGAGGTAAAGGGAAACCATCATCCATCGCAGTGGGTGATGGAACCTGCGGTAAGAGAGCAAAGTTATAGTGAGTGGCAAGCCCCCATAGAGCATGGCAGCGGGTTCTAATGCCCAGTTGGCTGCGGGAGCGAAACTAAGTACGCCTAAGTAGACAATATGGGAAATTAGAAGGGAAATCAGCATCCACTGCGTCGAGGGTTCCTTTCGATAGGGGACCGAGGCAAAGGAGAAGAGAACGCCCGCGCAAGCCAGGGTAAGGATGGACGCGAAAGCTGCCAGATCCCCGGCGAGCCCTTGAAGGGAACCATAGAATGCGGAAAAGAAATGCAGCGCAATCAACACCCAGCCAGTAAGCCAAAGCGTTGAGATCGGGGATCGTCCGCGACGCTCAACTGAGGCGAAGGCAAACACAAGCAAAACAACCGCAAAAAGATCTGGAAGTGCACTCCAGTTCAACCTGCTCACCTCGTATCAGGAGAAGTTCTGGTGTAGTCTAACCCGCGACCGTGGTTGAACAGCTATAGCCCTTTTGTGGCAAATTTCACATTCCATGACACTTGAGTAACCCCAACGAAAGAAGTAACCTCTCGGTTGAATCATTTGGCTACCGGCTAACGATTATTTTGTGGCGAATACCATTATCTCCACTAGACTCAGGGGGATGGCAGCCAGTTTGTACATTGTTGTGGAAGGGGAAGACCCAGGCTTCGATATCTTCGTGAATGGGCATGCCGTCGCGCGCAACGAAGAGGCGCTGGAGCGTTTGTCGCAAACGTTGAACGTGAAGACCCTGCTGGATTTCTTTTCGGCGGATGAGAATTCGATGGCTCTTTTGTTAGAGCAGGGGGCAGGAGACCCCGAATGGGCCAAGAACCTTCCTCAACCGCAATGGTTCGATGCCGCAGAAGGACTGGCTGCCGTGCGTGCCATACTTCAGTTTATCCAGTCCACACCTGCTGCACTGGGTTCAGAAACCACTTCAGTGCTTCAAGAGCTGCGCGAGTACGAGCGCGTACTGGAAAAATCCGCGATGCGAGGGCTTCGCTGGCATCTGGCAGCAAGCTGGCGGTAGAGCCTCAGTCTTGATCCGTCAGTCGGCAACTGTCTCGATTTCGCCCTGCGGAAACACGTTCCCCATTCGATGAATCTGCGCTCCGACACCTTGAAGCTTCTCCTCGATGCGCTCGTAGCCCCGGTCCATGTGGTAAACGCGGTCAAGAATGGATTCACCATCCGCCACCAGCGCTGCAAGCACCAGCGACGCGGAGGCGCGAAGGTCAGAGCACATCACGGCTGCTGCAGACAGCTTTGCCGGACCTCGGACAGTGGCTGTTCTCCCGTCCAACTTGATGTTGGCGCCCATGCGCACCAGTTCCTGAACATGCATGAATCGGTTCTCAAAGATATTCTCTTTCACCAGGCTCACTCCCTCAGCTTGCGTGGCCAGCGCCATGTATTGCGCCTGCATGTCGGTGGGGAAACCGGGATACTCTTCGGTGGAGATGTCCGCCGCGTGGAGCTGGCCACTCGACTGCACCCTTACGGCACTTGAACCGAGTACGCGAATCTGAGCGCCTGCTTCTTCCAGCTTGGAAATCACCGCGCGCAGGTGCCCTGGATTGCAGTCCGCGACCGTCAGATCGCCTCCCGTGATTGCGCCTGCCACTAGAAAAGTCCCCGCTTCAATGCGATCCGGCTGGATGCGATGGTGTGCCCCACGCAGCCTTGTCACCCCCTGCACACGAAGGGTCGATGTGCCGGCCCCTTCGATCCTGGCGCCCATCGCCGTGAGTAAAGCGACAAGGTCGCTCACCTCAGGCTCGCGCGCGCAGTTCTCCATCACGGTATCTCCCTCCGCCAATACCGCAGCCATCAGCAAGTCTTCGGTTCCGGTCACCGTAATTTTGTCGAAGACAAGGTGTGCGCCTCGCAGGCGATCAGCACGCGCCTCCAGGTAGCCGTGCTCCTGCTGAATCTGCGCTCCCATCTTTTCCAGCCCCTTGATGTGCAGATCAATCGGTCGGCCACCTATGGCGCAGCCCCCAGGCATGGCCACTCGTGCCATCCCCGTGCGAGCCAGCAGAGGGCCAAGCACAAGTGAGCTGGCACGCATCGTCTTTACAATCTCGTACTTGGCAACAGGGTCGGAAAGTGTGTGGCAATGAATGGAAACGCGATGGGTATCCTCCTCTTTGCCGAACGCGGTCATCGCCCCCATTGAGGCCAAGAGGCGTCGCTCGGTCGCAATGTCGCGCACGTCAGGAACGTTTTCCAGGACGATTTCATCTTCGGTAAGGATTGCAGCAGCCATGCATGGCAGCGCCGAATTCTTTGCCCCGGAGACACGAATCGTCCCTACAAGGGGATTCCCGCCGCGAATCACAAACTTATCCATAAGCGAAATGCCTACTCCAACACACCAGTATATTTGCCGGATATGCCTGGTCTCCGGATGCTTGTGTCCAGAGCTTTGCTGCAGGGAAGTGGTTGGAGTGCTCTGCGCACACACGTACTGAGGCGCAGCAGAAACAATCGGAGTTCTCTAAGTTGCGGCTCTGGCGGTGGCCCAAATGTGCAGGCATGTAAACCGAAGAACTAGAGCTCGAGGATATTGTCCTCAATCGCCAGACGCACATTGCCGTCGGACTTGGCAAGACGTCGGACCGCCTCCGGCTTATCCACTCTGGCTTTCAGCATCACCAGAGCAACCGGCACGCTGCGGCCTGCGCTCTTGATCGTCTGCACTGCAGTCTCACGGTCAATTTTGCATGCGCACATCAAAATGCGGATCCCGCGCTCGACGAGCTTCGAGTTCTGCATGTGAACATTCACCATCAGGTTCTCGTAGACGTAACCCATGCGGGTCATAGCGCCTGTGGTGATCATGTTCAGGATCATTTTTTGTGCGCTGCTAGCCTTCATGCGCGTGGAGCCGGATATCACTTCCGCACCCACTTCGGCAACGATGGCAATATCTGCCGCGGCAGCCAGGGGGGTTCCGAAATTGCAGGTGACGGCTGCCGTGTGTGCGCCGCGGGCACGAGCGTAGGCCACGGCGGCCACCACATACGGCGTACGGCCGGAGGCGGAAAGTCCGATGACCACGTCCTTGCGCGTCGGCCTGCGGCGCGCAATGTCACGCTGACCCAATTCCTCCGAATCTTCGTTCACTTCAACTGCCGAGGCAAGCGCTTTGGGGCCGCCGGCCATGATGTATTGCACCTGCCCCGGAGCAGTGGAATAGGTGGGCGGACATTCGGAAGCATCCAGGGCAGCGATTCGCCCGCTGGAGCCGGCTCCGATGTAAATCAAGCGACCGCCGTCCCGCAGGCTGCGCGCCACCTGGTCAATCACATGCGCAATTTCAGGAATCGCCTTTTTAACGGCGCCTGCAATTTTGCCATCTTCGTGATTGATGATGCGGGCAATCTCAAGTGCGGACTTGGTGTCGAATCCTTGGGAGGCGTCGTTCTGGCTCTCGGTGGTGAGTTGCTGCAGCTGGGCTGCCGGGTCGCGCTTTGTAGTCTCGGGTCCCGGAACGTCAGTAACTTCCTGTAGCGTCGCGCTGGTTAGCATCGAGTATATCCCCAACTTTCTATTGTAGCCGCAATTCCGGCAAGTGCAGCAAGAAATCTGCACGGCACAAAACTTCTGTCAGCACGTCCTCTCCGACGACATCCATCCCCGCAGAAGCGCATTGTGAAATGCTGGGCGCACATCACGAATCAACTGGCGCTGGCGATCGGGCCACGTGCGATTGGTCAGCAACACCACTGCCAAACGTTGCTTCAGGTCGATCCAAAGCGAGCATCCGCTAAAACCGAGATGACCAATTGTGGAGGCGGAGAAAAGCTCACCAGCGGAAGAGTTTTCCGACGGCGTATCCCAGCCCAAAGCGCGGGAACTTCCATCTGGCGGCTGGCGCTGGGCAAAAAGTTCCACAGAATTCTTCTGGAACAAGCCGCTCTTCGGATCCGGTGCATCGGGAGCCGCCGCAAGTATCTCTGCCGCGAACCGGAGCAGATCCGAAACATTTGAAAATAGCCCCGCATGACCGGCGGCGCCCCGCAGCAGCCAGGCATGCTCATCCTGCACCTCTCCCTGGATGCGCCGGTGGCGAAAGCTGTCGTCAATCTCCGTTGGAGGAATGAAGGGGCGAGTGTCGGGAGCAGGACAAAATCCCGTGGCGTCCATGCCGAGGGGTTGAAAGATTTCTCTCCGCACCCACGGAGCCAGGTATTGTCTTGTGAGTACCTCAAGGGCCTTACCTAGCAGGATGAAACCAATGTCAGAGTATTCCGCGCGCGTACCTGGCTCTTCCTCAATCGGCAGTTCAAGGCAGGCCCGAAAGAGCGCTGCTGGTGACTCCGCGGAGCGGAACAACTCCACGTACCCAGGCAGTCCGGAGTTGTGCGCCAACAGGTGCCGCAGCGTTACCTGGCGCGCCCGGCGAGAAGTAGCCCGGCCTACCACAAATCCCGGCAACAAATCTCCGAGCGGCGTCTCAGGATCCAGTTTGCCGCGCTGAAATAGAAGCATCGCGGTCGCCGTCGTGGCCACCACTTTCGTTAGGCTGGCAATGTCGAACACCGTCTCCGGCGTGACCGCACGTGCCTCCTCATCGTAGGTGAAGTGGCCCAATGCGTCCTGCAGTACCACCTTTCCCTCGGCGATCATGCCAAACGCACACCCCGGAAACGCATGCGCGGCAATGGCTTCCTGAAGCACGCAATACGCTTCGCCGTACGGGCTGGCTAGGCCGGCGGCGGAACTTACCGGAATGCTGGCTTCCTGTTTCATCCCCACTTGCATCCTAACTCGAATTGCGGCGTTTCGTGCAAGACGTTTCTCTTGGACGTATGCTGCGGCATGGGCTACCCTTCCATGCAAATGATGCGTCTATGTAAGCAACACATCTCCCGGGAAATCTCAGACCACATGACTCGAGTGCAACAAGGATTCACGATCGGCTTGGTGCTGGGCTTGCTTTCCGGAGCCAGCTGCGCAGCCCGCGCTCAGGCAGGAACCGCACCGTTGCCGGCACCGGATCATGCCAGGACACAAGCAGCGGCCGCGCAACATCAGGCAACTCCCACCAGGACTTTTGTGGTTCCCGCCGGGACCAAGGTGCTGCTGCAACTGCGAAGTGCGATCAATACGCACAGCGCCAAGCCGGGAGACGGCGTGTACCTCATCTCAGATTTTCCTGTGGTGGTTGGGAACCGCGTCATGATTCCCGCAGGCGTCTACGTGCAGGGAGTTGTCGACCGCGTCGTGCGCGCGGGCAGGATCCGCGGCAAGGCTCAGCTGGACATGCATTTCACGTCCATCATCTTTCCCAATGGCACCGTGGTGGAGCTTCCGGGCATGGTGAACAGCCTTCCCGGTGCCCGCAACCAGGACGTGAAGAACGACGGCGAAGGCACCGTCGAACAGGACAGCAATAAAACCCGCAACATGGGAAAGGTGGCTGCGGTTGCCATCCCCACCGGGGGAACGATCGGCTCCATCGGCGGGCTTGAGTCCGGGCATCCCATCGCTGGAGGCCTTGCCGGCGTGGGTGCCGGGTTGGCCGCGGCTGGCCTGGTCTCCCTTTTTACGCGCGGCGCCGATATCAACATTGAACGCGGTGCGCAGGTGGAGATGGTTCTGCAGCGGCCGCTGATGCTGAGGGAAGAGAATCTTGCGGCTGCGGGCGCGGCTGGAAGCCCCCCATCTTTGGTGCCCGAGGCCGATCAGCCAAAGCCGCTCGCCAAGCCGCACCATCTGCGCATCCTGTGCCCGCCGGGAGGGTTGGGGTGCAGCGATTAACAACCCGGCGAAAAAGGGATTACACTAAGGATGTCAACCTGAGAATCGGATGCAGCAGCAGGATAAGAACCTCCCCCAACAGGAACCCAGTTTGAACACCCCGTCGGCCCCCGAGCATTCCGCTCCGCAGGCCCCAGAGAGCGTGCGCCTACGGGCAGGGTGGGGGCTTTGGCTCCGCGACCTGGTCGTCTCCGCGGCCATCTCCGTGCTCATCATCACGTTCCTGTACCAGCCGGTCCGAGTGGAAGGCACCAGTATGCTGCCCAGGCTGGAAGATCATGATCGGCTCTTCATTAACAAATTTGTTTACCACGTCGCCTCCATTCGTCGCGGAGACGTGGTGGTCTTTCACTATCCGCTGGACCAGGAGAAGAGCTACATCAAACGGGTCATCGCACTGCCGGGTGACCGCATCTGGATTGACCACGGTCAGGTCTGGCTGAACGGTAAACCCCTGCGCGAGCGCTATGTGCCTGAAAAGTACAGAGATGAGCGGTCCATGACGGCAACGGTCCTGCCCCCGCATTGCTACTTCATGATGGGCGATCATCGGTCCATCTCCTCTGACAGCCGGGACTTTGGCCCTGTCAAACGAGACCTCATCTACGGCAAGGCCGCATTTGTCTATTGGCCCACCAAGGATGCGGGCGTGGTGCATTAGGTCCCGGATTTCCACGCGAACCCTCCACGCAAAAACCTGTTAGAATCGATTGAATCCACTCCCCGGAGAGGCGATGCAGTCCATACTTGCGCTCGAAGACGGGCGCATATTCCGCGGCCAAGGCTATGGTGCACCTGGCGAATGCCAGGGCGAAGTCGTTTTTAATACTTCTCTTACCGGTTATCAGGAAATCGCCACCGATCCTTCCTATGCCGGGCAAATCGTCGTTCTCACCAATCCTCAAATCGGAAACTACGGCACAAACCAGGCAGACAATGAAGCGGCGCGTCCGTTTATTGAGGGCCTTATCGTCCGCGAGTTCTCCGCCGTCAGCTCGAACTGGCGCTCAGAACAGGTGACCGACGAATACATGGAGCGCTACGCGGTTCCGGTGCTGGCGGAGATTGATACCCGCGCCCTTGTGCGCCATCTGCGCACGCACGGCGTGATGCGTGGCGTGATGTCGACCCGAGAATCGGATCCCTCGGTCCTCGTGCAGCGTGCCCGCGCCATTCGCAAGATGGATGGGACAGATCTGGCAAAGGTCGTCTCCACCAGGGCGACGTATTCGTTCGATTCCAGCGACAGCCGTAACCAGTCCGGGGATCCGTTGCTGCCCGAAACCTCGGACCAGCCCTTGCTGCATGTCGTCGCATACGATTTCGGCATCAAGCAGAACATTCTGCGGATGCTCACGCGCGAGAGCTGCCGAGTCACGGTGGTTCCTGCGGAAACTTCCGCTGACGACGTGCTGGGCCTCAAGCCGGACGGCGTCTTCCTGTCAAATGGTCCCGGGGATCCGGAGCCCGTGGACTACGCGGTTCGGGCCATTCGCCAGTTTCTGGGCCGCGTGCCAGTCTTCGGCATCTGCCTCGGGCACCAGCTCACGGGGCTGGCGTTGGGTGGAAAAACCTACAAACTCAAGTTTGGCCACCACGGCGGCAACCACCCGGTGCGCAACAACGCTACCGGCAAGGTGGAGATCACGGCACACAACCACAACTT